>JASFMV010000001.1:0-65406 GCA_050117375.1 Nitrosopumilaceae archaeon
ATACGGAACACAATTAAAAGATAACGGAACATATAAAAAATGTAATGGTGCATATGGATGTAATCTTTTAGAAAAAGTTTATGCAGCAATTAACTACAATTATTAAGCCTTTATTAACTGCCCGAAAACCCCAGGCCGTAGGGCAGTTTTAATGCAGCCTATAGCCGGTCCCAAGCCCGGATAAATGCAGAGGGGAAAATGATTATAGGAGATTACAGAAATGAAAGGATATTGGAGAAATAACAAAATAGATGAAATTTGGCCCGGATATTCAGATGATTATGACAATCCAGAATGTAAAGAAAAAGCCTTTAATAATATGTTATCTAAAGATAAAGAAGATGGCGTACATCCTTGTTTAAATTGTCAAGAAAATCTTAAAACTTTTGAATGTCCTAATGATTTTACTTTTCTATCTGAAATGGAAAAGCAAGGTCAGGACATGGAAGATAAAGGTTTATCTTGGTGCCATTATTGTAAGCAATATATGGAACCAGATGAAATACGATATTCTACCTTATGTCCAATACATCCAGAACGCCCAGAAGAAGAATGGGAAGATTTATAACTAAAGCCTATAATCCCCCGAAGGCTAACGCCGGAGGGGCAGTTTTAATGCAGCCTATAGCCGGTCCCAAGCCCGGATAAATGCAGAGGGGAAAATAACGTTAATAAAGGAGAGCAGTATGGATTTAAAACAAAATGATTTTGAGTATTTGCAAAATCAGATACAGCAAGGAAAAATGACACCTGATGAAGCAAATATAGAAATAATTAGGATGCAAAGAGTATTATTGGTAACGGGAAAAATCCCGGCAGAAGTAAGAAAGGCTTTAAATAATGCAGTAAAAACAGGGTATCTTTTTCATTTAAAAAAAGATGGAAATAAGCCAGAAGTTTATTTTCATCCAAATTTTGATTACCTGGCCAAACAGGAAAGGTATGAACACGAATTAAAGGTATTAAATTCTTTAAAATCAGTTTGTACATAAAAAGGAGAAATAAAATGATAAAATATACGTTTGGTCCGTGGGAAATTGATGGCGAAGAGATAGGTGTTAATATAAATGTAAATGGGGAGAGGTTTTTTAAATCTATTGCTACAATTGATCCTTTCCCGGGACTATATCAAACTACGGATGCATTAAAAGAAGGAGAATGCAACGCTTGTTTAATTGTGTCGGCACCTGAAATGCTTGAAGTTATTATGGATGCATTTTTTGGGGAGGTGTCGGCGAGCGAAGATGTGCGTTACAAATGGCAAAAAATTATTGAGAAAGCAACGGGGAATAAAATTGAACAAATTTTAGAAGAAAATAAAGGAAAAATAAAATGGGCGAAAAAGAGTTTATAGAAAACATTAAGAATTTAGACAGGACAGAAAAAGAATTGTCTGTAAAAGAATGCAAAGCAAAAGCATACAAAGAAGTTTTTGATTTATAGTTTTGTGTTCGGGGACTTTTAAAGTCCCCTTGCATAAGATTATAAATTATATAATACGTTACAAAAAATAAAATAACAGGAGTATTATAATATTAATGACAGTTATTTTAAATATAGGGAAACCTTGCTATATAAAAGATTTGTTTAATTTTGACGGAACAGATAAATTATTTATAGGTAATTTTCTAGGCTTTAAATATTGCCGGCATTGTTCTAATATATCTGTTTTGTCTTTTATCTCCTGTCAAAAATTTGAAGAATTATTTTATTGTCATTCTTTATCATTTTTTATTATCAAGAAATTAGAATTAATTAAAATTATTTGTAATTTAATTTTTAAAAGAAATTGGAAATTAATGTTTTACGGGAGAAAAAAATGGTATATGTAGATAATGCAAACATTCCTTTTAGAAATATGCGTATGTCGCATATGGTTGCAGATAGCACAAAAGAATTAAATGACATGGCGCAAAAAATCGGATTATCTAAGAAATACATACAACATGAAAATTCATTTAATGAGCATTATGATGTTTGTGTTTCTAAGAAAAAATTAGCAATTAAATACGGGGCTATTTTAATTGATAGTAAAGAGTTAGTTGCTATTATAAAAAATAAAATTAAATAGAGGAGAACAACAATGAACTACAGGGAAATTTATAATAGTAAAGTTGAACAGTTTAAAATACAGACTGTAAGTCAAATGTTAATTGATCGTGGGTGTGTATATGATACTGTAAATAATAAATATGATATTGGTTCAGTTATTAAGTTCAGTACTGATTGTATTGTATTGTCAGTTGATTTTACTAAAGATCATATCAGGATAAGAAGTGATTACACTGATAGAACTGGAACTAATCGACCTGTTGATGAATTCATTATTGATGAAATTTCATATGAAAAAAGTCCTGACGATATAATCAGAATAATTGATGATATATTTATGCAACGTATTGAAGACTGTAAATATTTCAAATAATTGATAACTCTCTAACAGCCCCAATAGGATTTTGTCTTTGTGGGGCTGTTTTTGTAAGGAAGGTAACACATGAAAACAATATCATTAAAAAAAGCAAAAAACTTAAAACGTAAGTGGAGAATGGTTGTTGATGTATATCCTACTATGCGGCAGGTTGTAAGGGATCACAAGGACGAATTATTAAAAGACGGTTTTGAGCATTGTGTAATTGGTACCGGTGTTACTGCGTATACACATGATCGCTGTGTATATTTACAACCGGTTCAATCAATCAAATTTTTGAATGGCTGGTATCTTATTATAGGTGAGGGAACACCGGGAAGAAGAAAAAAGTATACTGGTTGGTGTATAAAGGTTGATTTGGAGGTGTGATAATGGGTGTAATAACAGAAAAAGAATTGTCTGTAAAAGAAGAAATAAAAAAGAGACCTATGTCTTTGGAAAATTATTTTAAAGACAAGGATTTTTGTTTAGAGCAAATGAGGGAGGCGAGAGAGTTATTTGGAAATAGAAAAACAACTCCCGAACAATATCAAGCAATATATAGGGTAATTGGATTTGTGTTGCTTTATGGTCCTGAAGAAATTAGATATATGGCGCAGGCACTAATTGACGAAGTAGCGAGGAGAGAAATATTTTTTATTACAAATGTTTGGTAAGTAAAAAGGAGAAATAAAATGGACGAAAAAGAGTTTATAGAAAATATTAAAAATTTAGACAGGACAGAAAAACAATTTGTTGAAATTGTTAATAACTTGTTTCAAGACAAGGGATTAGAAAGCAGACTAATTATAAAAGATAATTCTGATCCTGAAGTTGACTTGGCTTTCAGTTTACACGGCCCGACAAGCGAAGAACAACAGGCTGCTGAAATTGTGAGCACTGCAATGAAGACATACACCATAAATGGATGTAAAAATGTTATTCATGGGAATATTGGACAAAACCATGAATTACGTGATTTAGAAATTGTAGAAAAACAAATAAAAATGATGTTGCACTTGCATGAGAAAACAGCACAGCAACTAGGACTAACACCGGAAGAATACGAAAACCGGATGGACAAATTATTTGAAAGCCTACATTAAAGGAAGTATTTTTATGAAATGTTTTACTTTGATTTATTTTACAAAGCAATTTGATAAATTTGAGTATGTAGAAAAAGAAATACCAAGTACATATGATAAAAAGATTGTTTTAAAAGAAAATGAAAAAAAAATGTAAACAGTCAATGTCATAAAATGGTAAGTAAAGGATTTTTATTTTCAAGATTTGTTAATAATACATGGGAATTTAAAAAAAGAAGAGGTGAAAATAAATGAATAAAAATAAACCAGTATTTACTGAAGTTTGCTATGGAACAATTACGCCTGATATGACATTACGTGATTATTTTGCTGCAAAAGCAATGCAAGGAATGAAAGCATCAGAAACAGAAATGGTTGGTTATAGCGTTGAAAATCTTGTTAAAAATGCTTATATCATTGCTGATCAAATGTTGTTGCAAAGGAAAAAATAAAAAAAAATACTTTACTAAAATGTCTTTTAATAGTATTTTAACTATAAAGAGGCAAAAATGAACAACATAACTGATTATACGTATGCTGAAATAAACTATGATATTTGTTTTATTAAAAAAATAACTCCTTACCTTGATGATATAAAAGACAAAAACGGAAGACCGTTAAGAAACAAAGCCCGTGCCTATGCCTGGTATTATGTTTTTAATAATAATATTAAGGCAGATGCTTATAGACGGGCCTACCATAGTAGATATAATCCTGAAACCGGAAAATTAGAAGAAATAATTAGAGGTGATTTGACAAAAAAAGAAGCGAAGGCCAGAAATGTTCGTATTTCAGTTAAGGCAAATGAGCTGCATTCTTACCCTTATATCCAGCAATGTGTAGAACTTATTGAAAAAGACCACATAAAAAAAATAAAAAAAACCTTACCGCAAAGTATGTTAGAACAATTAGTTATACATGCCACCTACGATCCATCTATGTTTTTTACTCCGCGTGGAAGAGTGGCCTTTAAAACCTGGGAAGAAATACCGGAAAAATACCGGTGTTGTGTTGAAGGAATAGAAACAAGGGCATATGGAAAAGATGGAAATGTAAGAATATCTACAATAAAATTAGTTGATAGGGACAAGGCCCGGAAATATTTACTACAAATTTGCCCCGGCCTGTTAGAAGCTGAAAAACATGAAATAATACATAAGACAATAGATGAAAACGGAGCAGTTGTTGGAATGGACGTAAAAAAACTTACGGATGCAGAGTTAATTCAAAAATATCAGGAACTGAAGAACAGGGAGAAATAAACATGGAAACAGGCAGCATTGTGGCGTTGATTACATCCGGCTTTACTATGCTGGGCGGGATATTAACAATAATGAAGGTGTTTAGCATGATACATAAAAAAGCAAAAGAGGAAGGACGCAAAGAAGAACAGTTTTGTGAAATTATTAAAGACGTGAACGGTTATGGTAAGAGATTATTAGAAGCTGAAAAAGATAATATGATAACAAAGAATAAAATAAATAAGCTTGAAAATGAAATATCTGCTAAGCTTGATGTTATCATTATTAAAACAGAGAGTACAGAAAAGAGAATGGACAGAATAGAAAATCATATATTTAATCAGGGAGAGAGAAAATGAACGCATTGCAAAATTTAAAAAAAAAGAATAATCCGGGACGACAAAGGAAATTTTAAAGGGTACAAGGGAAATCCATTGTTTCATCCAAATCCCAATATTAAAGGTTTTTCCAGTACAGAAAAAAGGCTGAAGGGGATTTGCACCAGGTAAATAAAAAGCAAAGCAAAGAGAGACGTGGAAAACTGGTAAAGAAAATATAAAACCCACTATCAAAAAGCGGGAAAATTAAAATATAAGTGGAGGAACCAAATGAAAATAATTTCAGGTTTACAGTATTTAGTTACAAAAGTAGTATCAGTATTTAAAATAATAAAAAGGCTTTATAATAAAGATAAATTAAATTTATCTAAAACAATAACAATCCCTTTTACAAACAGAAATGTTACAGTTGTATTTGGCTGGTTGGTCCGGGACAAATGGGCCTTGTTTTCTGTATCTATGTTCCAGGTAGAATGGGATTGTTGTTTATCTGTTTTTGAATTAAAAGTTTTAAAATTCAGAATACATATAATCACTTATAAAAGAAAAGGAACATCAAAATGAAAATAGGCAAAAGACTGGGAAAACATTCTTTTTATTTATTGTTTTCCTTGATTATTGTCTTTGTTGTTACGGAGCTAATAAAGCCTTTTGTACTGTTTGGAATGTCTATAGAAAGCTGGCAATTGGTCCTGGGAACAACACTGGCCCTACACGGAAGTGTCTGGGGATGTGTGGCAACAAAGAATTTTCGTAAACAGATTAACAAAGACAGTACATTACCTGGAGGAAATTAAAATGATTTTAGAATATCCTATATCACAAAAATTTAATACTGACCCGGATATCGAAGAACAAGAAAAAAAGGATTCTATGAATAACAAAATAGATAAAACAAAAAAAGAAGATCAATATGAAAGAGGAGTGCGGAATGGATAAAGTATTAGTAGCTATTCGGGTTAAAGGACATTGTATTATTCAGGGAAGTGATAAAAAAGTAACTGACTGGGAAATTTTGGGAATATACGGTATAGAGAACAGGGGAAAGGCTATACAACGTTGTAACCGGATTGGGGATATATTAGTTAGTCTCCCCTTTAATACAGATTTTCCTGATGAAGTGCAATATTTCGGAAAAGATGAAATTGTGTTTCAAAATACACAATATGCATAAAGGAGAAAATTTATGAAACAACTAACATACGGACAAAGACTTTTTGAAGATTTATTTGAATTAAATAATTTTGATATAAGAACAATGCAGGCACGACCAAGCGTGTTTGTTATTCGTAATTGTTGTATAGGTCAAAATGGAACAGATTTCACGTATGCAAAAGATACCGGGGACAATATTTGTGATTCGATTATATTATATTCTCCAGTAAACGGGGAATATAATATTGTTGAAGGCCGGACTATCCCGCATAGAAAATATCAAAAAAGAATGGTAGAGGGAACAGCACGGGCAAATTATATTTCGCCTGGACTATACCCGTTTGCATTACGAAAAGGACATCATAGAGGAAAAGAGGCATTAGTCCAAAACAAGGCATATATAATTTTTCGTTCTGCCGATATGATTTTTGGTAATGAAGACGATTATGCTGATCCGGACGGATTTGTGGCTGATAACCTGCATGGCAATGCTCCCTATTCTGCCGGGTGTATTACTATTGCCGGCGATATGATAATAAATGAAAAAACAGGTGAAGAAATAAGAACAGGAGACTGGGCAGAAACGCATGACTGGATTTATAACATAAATAAATCACAAACATTTTTTAATACGGGAATATTTAATTATTCTGATATAAGTTCCCGAAACAGGAACAATTGGAAATTGATGCCCGGTAGCTACGGAGAAAGGGTAGCAATGTTGCAATCCGGCCTGAGGATTAAACCGGATGGGGACTTTGGTCCAGTGACGTTTTTTGCATTAAGAAAAAAACAAGAGGAACTGGGCTTATTTTCTAATGGTATTTTTGATATACGGACAAGGAATATCTGGGACCAGATGCAGATATTAGACGTTGCAAAAAATCCTACAGAGGAAATTTAAGGAGAAATAAAATGAAAAAAATATTTTTAATACTTTTAATTTTTTTGTATGGTACTATATTATTTGTCGGGTGTGCGTCTATGAAAAAGCCGGATATTGACAAAGATTATACCGGTTTTACGGTTACAGAAAAAAAGATGCAGTATGAATATGATATGTGCTGTTATGCGCAACAATTTAGCAAAATAGATTTGAAGTGCGACAACATAAAAGACAGGAACCAAAAAGTAAATATGATCCTGTTATATAACACATTAAAGAATACGGATGCCCTCCCGATTATTTATAGAAAAACCGGTGAAGAAATAATGACGTTTGACGATTTTAATAAATATATACAATAAGGGGACAAAATGATTAAATATAAAAACATACAATTAAAATCAGTTTATGATTTAACACATTATTTAAAAAATATGTCGATAAAAGATAAATCATATTTATTTATTCGGGAGAATGAATATAAAATTGAAAGCACGATATGGGAAGAAATGTTTGAAATTTATCTAGAGACTATTCCGGTTGGTTTTGTGTATATCAATAAGCAAGTGGAACACCGTAAAGCTGTTATTAATGGAATATATATTATTCCTGAATATAGAACCGCACATATTGCATTAATGGCAATGTTATGTGTTTGTGTTTATATTTTTAATTTTTTAGGATATAATAAAATAGAATCATCTACAATCGAACATAATAGTCCCAGTTATGTGTTTCAGGATTCCTATATGAAAAAGGAAGGAACACAAATACAGTCATTGTATTATCAAAGAAAGTTTTATGATCAAAGTCTCTTTGGTTTACGTTTGTTTGAGTTTGAAGAATTATTAGAAAAACATAAAATTAAATTAAGCGATGTTAGAATAATATGACAAGTGTAAATTCTATGATTGCCGGAGATTTTGCGGCACAAATGTATAGAGAGTTAGAAATGAGACAATTAGCACGGTCTCATTTAGCTCCCTTTACGCAGTACCTGTTCCCCATGTATCAACTAACAGGGATACATAAAGAGTATGCACAAATATTAACATTGTTTGCGCGGGGAGAAATAAAAAAATTAATTATTTCAATGCCGCCTCAGCATGGTAAATCAGAATTGTCTACTTTGCGACTTCCGGCATTTATGTTTGGACAGAATCCAAATTTAAAAGCTGCAATTGCTAGTTATAACGCAACAAAGGCACGGGGATTTAATACAAAGCTGCAACGGATCATTGCAGATCCATTATATTTTAATTTGTTCCCGGAAACAACTATCAGTAGTACTCCTTTTAGCCAAAAGTCTAAAACGGGAATGAAGTTTCAAAGAAAACAAGAAGAATTTGAAATAATAAATTATCAGGGTAGTTGTAAAGCGGTGGGAAGAGGGGGAGCCCTTACCGGTGACCCGGTGGATTTAATCCTTATGGATGATTTATACAAAGATTATGCGGAAGGGAATAGTCCTGTTGTTCGGGAAACGGTAATTGATTGGTATACTGCGGTTGTTCGTACAAGACTGCATAACAATAGTCAGCAATTAATTGTTTTTACCCGGTGGAACGAAGAAGATTTAATTGGATTTATAGAAAGGTCGGACGACGAAAAGGTTATTTTACTTACCGAAAAAACACAATTAAATAATATTGACATTGATGCCTGGTATAAAATTAATTTCCCTGCTCTTGCAACAAAAGAATCGGAATTAAATGAATTTGATGGAAGAAAAGAGGGTGAACCGTTATGGCCGGAAAGACATAGCCAAAAAAAATTAATAAACGATAGAAACTTAGACGAAGAAAAATTTGAGTCCCTACATCAAGGAGATCCGAAGCCTTCTAAAGGATTATTATATAAAGGATTTAATATTTACATAACTAAGCCGGCCTTTAAGTGGAGAAAAAATTATACAGACGTTGCCGACACGGGAAAAGATTATTTGTGTAGTATTTGCTATGAAGTCGGAGTAGACGACATGATATATATTACTGATATTTATTATACAGACGAACCGCAGGATAAAACAGAAATTGAAACGGCCGAATTATTAGACCGGAACAAAGTTAATATTGCATATGTAGAAAGTAATGCCGGTGGCCGGGCCTTTGCAAGAAATGTAGACGGGTTTACAAAGGGCCGGCATGTGTTGGAAACATTTTATCAGGGAGACAATAAGGAAAGCCGGATTATTTCTAATTCAGCAGCTATACAAAGAAAAATTTTATTTCCCATAAACTGGACTACGCGGTGGCCAGAATTTGCAAGGGACATATTACGATTTAAAAGAAATTTTAAAGCAAATTCACATGATGATGCACCGGACGCTTTAACAGGAGTTTATGAAAAAAGCGGGTTGGCTCCAATTGATACAAAATCATTGTGGAGAAAATAAAAATGGAAAATGAAAAACTATATAGAATAGAATTATATTATGCAGTATTCGGAATTGTAGTAAATGTAAAAGATAATATTATCGTAGATGCGCCCCCTATAGCGCGTTGGATGGTAGGAAAACCGTTAGCTAAAATTAAAGTTTGGGTTGATAAGAAAAACGGTACAATTACAAAGATAAAATAAAGGAGAAAATAATGAAATGTTTTTATTGTGGATCAAATTGTGATAAAAAATATTCAATAAAAGAATATGTAAAAAAAACGTTTACAAATTATGATATAGTGGCTTGTCCTGATTCTCAATATGTCTGTGATGATTGTGTTTGGGCATTTGGCAGCAATTCTGAAATACAAATGATAGATGGAGAAATTAGAAATGGAAGTCCCCGTAATTATTCCTGGTTTATAACAAAAAATAAAAAAATAGCATTTACTAAAAAGCATATTGAGGAAATAAAATATTTATTATTTCATATCAAAAAAAAACCATTCAAATTAGTTATTGCAGATTCTGGACAAAAGCATTTATTATTTAGAGCTCCATGGAACTTTGATAAAAATAATTTTATATTGCAGTTTGAGGAACAACAAATTATAGTTGATTTGAAGGAATTGGCAAAACGAATATTTATATGTAATAGACTAAGTGCTGCTATAGGAAAAGTAGCAATATTGAATCCTGATAAAGTACAATATGCAATAGCTGTTCAAAAATACTGGAATGATTTAATTGAGTATGAGAAATGGCTCAAAATACATATGCAACCATTGTCACAGTTGGCGGTATGGTTAGCAAAAAATAAACAGGAGGCTCAAAATGAATATCAATCAGTTAACACCTGAAGAGTTCCGTTTAAAAATAGCAGGGCTATTGGACCCGCTGGGACAAATGGATGATTTGGGTAAAAAATCAATGGAAGATGAGGTTATAAGATTTGTATCAATATTGCCTGAAGTGTTTGGTGATAATTTGGACCGCAAAACACTATGGGAACGAATTGGCAATGGACTTGTTTCTTCATTGGCAAAAGCCGGTGGTGATGTTGAACTTTTTGTTAATCATTGTTTGGATTATGTTAAAGCAGATAGTGGTAAAGCTGCAGCAAATGAAAATTTACATTATTTTATTTCGACATTATCAACAAGAGATAAAGAATGGAAACAACAATTTCTACGTACAATTGAAAAAAAACATTATCTTATTATTGTTAAATCCCGTGATACTTGGAATAAAAATAAAAAGGGAGGCACGAAATGAATAAAACAGTAAGACCAAAAGTAAAACGTAGAAAAAAAGATATAGGAACAGTTAAAGTTCATTGTGTGTCTGAGACTTTGTCCCCATTAACGCACATGATGGAGACAGCTGGAAATGAGTCAATAATCAATAGGGAAAAGGTTATCCATAATGGTATGGAAAAATGGATACCTGTTTTGTCTGGAAATTCAATTCGTCATAAATTAATTCGTGATTCCGGTATGCATTATCTTCTTAATGCATGTAGCATGAGAAAGAAAATTGACATTAAACAGGCTAATTTTTTGTTTTATGGCGGTGGATTAACTGAAAGCAGCAACTCTGAGAAAATGAAAGAAATTGCCGAAATGTATGAATTGTTTCCACTTGTGAGGCTATTAGGGGCAAGTCTTCCGTGGCAAATAGTTGCAGGAAGTCTCATTGTGTTTCGCGGGAAATTAATTTGTGAAGAAAATAAACATTTTATTTATGAGTTATTGCCCGAAAAATTTGATATTGATTTGAATTGTCAACTGAAATCAAGTGAAGATTTTATTCACGCATATCAATATACAAGAGGCGATATTACTCGACATAAGGATGTTGTTGAGATCGTTTCTCAAGATGAATTAGCATCGGATAAAAAAACCGGTTTAATGATTTATAACGGACAATGCATTATTACCGGATCATTATTTTATCACGGCTTTATCTTGAATAGAATATCGCGTAAAGAGGTCGGTGCCTTTTTTTTATCTTTGGAAACATGGCAGGAATCCGGTGCGTTTCTTGGTGGCTATTCAAGAATTGGACATGGTAAATTGAAATTGAACGTCATGATCGAAGACAGCAAGGATTTTATTTCCGCCAGCGATATTGACGACTGCATTGACGAATACATTAATCATGTTGAGGTTAATAAAGCCAAGTGTATCGAATGGCTTGATAAAAATTTTAAGTGAGGTCGTTTATGGCAATAGAAAATTTTAAAGTAACGGCTTATTTGGTTGCACCAGTGGTGGGGGAAATACCACCACTGGACTCATTGTTGACTTATCAGCTTGCATTTTATATGAATACATTCAAATCAAAAAAATATACAAAAGCAACACCTATAACTGAATTTGAACGTTTGCCGATACCGCTTACTGAATATGATGTTGGAGGAGATAAAGTTAACTGTTGTTCTGATCCGGTTTATATAATTGAAACAGAATGGCATGATAAATTGGCAAAAAGATTTGAAACAGATATGCTTAGCACAATCATAGATCCACTAAAGAGAAAAACCATTAATATAGGGGGTGGGTATTTACGTTCAAGATTTCAGACGCTGCATGCTAAAATAATTAGTAGGGTGGTTTGGTTTGCTAGGGGGGACTCTGAGCAGGCATTACGATTATTGAAATATGTTAACTCGCTTGGTTATTTTAGAAAAATAGGATATGGTATTGTAAATAAATGGAATGTTGAAATAATAAAGGAAAATTTTTCAATATCCGCGCGGTGCTCCGGGAAAAAAATATTGATGAAGACTCTGCCTGTTTGTGATGCTACTCGAAACATGGACGGTATTCGTTATGGATTTGGTGCATACAAACCACCCTACTGGCATCCAGAAAATCAGTGTGAGGTTGTGGTTCCATGTTAAATGGTTATTATATAATACAACAATACGCAAATGTGATTCAGGATTATCCATTGTTTTTTACTTTTGCTAAAAAAAATAAATTATGGAAGTATATTTATCCACACTATAGGTGGGACGTGTTGCAAATTATAGCACTTGTTTGCCTGTCTCCTGGAACTCTAAATGAAAAATATAATTTTTTACAAAGAGAACTTTATTATTTTTATAATAAAATTGTTTGTACTTTTCATTTAAAAAAGAAAAATAAATGCAAACAAAAAAGGAGTATACCAAAACATAAAAATCATTGCGATATTTGTGGAAAAGATAAATTAGAATATATGACTAAATCATTATTTCCTGGAAAAAAAGTTTGTAATTATTGTTATATGCAGCATAAGCGCAAGTATGTGAATAAATATTATGGGCGTCTGATAAAAACATGTGAATTATGTGGAAAAGAAACAAGAACAGGATTATATACAAGTGTTTTTCCTGGAAAAAAAGTTTGTATGAGCTGCTATCAAAAAGAAATGTATAGAAGGAAAAAAAAAAAATGAGAGTGGTTTTATATAATGTTGGACGTAATTTAAATCGTGCATATCGTACTTGTTTTAGTTTTGGAATTGAAAAATTAATTTTAGTAAATTCACAGGATATAAGTATAAAATGGGAATTGAAAGGAAATCTGTTTGAAGCAAAAAATAAAGTTAAAATAATAGAAACTAACATGATGCCATTGATTGATATGCATACAATTGCACTCGAAAATTATTATAAACAATCTATATATAATATCACATGGAACAATCTTGATACTATACTGATAGGTGGAGAAACGAAAGGGCTCCCTAAATTGATTAGTTGCCAGAAAGCAACAATACCAACAATCAATAATTTTTGTTTGACAGTAGAGGCATCATTAGCAATTGCCCTGTCGGAATGGAGACGAAATGTTAATACAGTGTGACAAGCATACACAACAGGATTTAGAAATTTGGGATAGTTATGAGGAAGCCGATTTGATTTATTATAATAATCATAATATGGTGGAAAAAGAACAAAAAGCTATTGATACTATTATCAATTTTGATAGTGATTATGTTAGTACTTCATGGGGCAAGGACTCAACTGTTTTGGTGCATTTGTGTTATAGGGCACAAATTAAAATACCATTGGTGTGGATTATTGTTAAAGATATTGTAAATCCTTATTGTTTTGATGTTAGAAATTATTTTTTAAAAACTTATAATGTTAATTATTATGAGATAACCGAAAGCAGGTGGTATGATGGTAATCGCTATAGGGCCACAGGTGTTTTAGAAAATGGTTTTAAAAAAGCAGTTAAACAATTTGGAAAAAAATATATATCCGGTGTACGTGCTGAAGAGTCTGGAATAAGAAAAATGTTAACAAAAATTTATGGTGTAAAGACAGAAAAAACCTGCCGTCCGTTGGCATATTGGAAACAATCAGATATTTTTGCCTATTTGGCTCATTATCAATTGCCGGTTCATCCAAATTACGGGATGTTGGGTGGTGGGAGATATAACCGTGAACATATACGGGTTGCTTCATTGGGCATTAAAAGAGGCGATGCTTTTGATAAATTGCTATGGGAAAAAGAATACTATCAAAATGAATTAAACAAAATTGGAGGAATATAAAATGGTAATGGAAGCACTGCGCACAGACGGCTGGTCAAATTTAATTGCCGGTATCGGTGTAAAGAAAAAAGATAAAACAGAAAATACATATTTTGTTGAAGATTATATTTTGGAAGATGAAGACTTGTCCGCGTTGTATGATGGAGAAGGACTGGCGGCAAATATAATTGATGCTGTACCGGATGATATGACACGGGCCGGGTGGACAATAGCAAATGACGAAAAAGAAAAAATACAAAATGAAATGAAAAGGATTAAAGCGGTATATTATTTAAACAAGGCATTAAAATATGCCCGTCTATATCGTGGGGCTATTGTTGTTATGATTACAGAGCGGGGAGAATTAGACAAGCCTATACCGGCTAATCCTGGAAATGTAAAACGCCTGCGTGTATATTCTGCAAAAAGAATAATATTAACATCAACTGATATTGTAGAAGATCCGAATTCAGAATATTTTGATGACGTTGAAATATTTCATGTTTTAACCCGTTCCGGGAAAATGCTAGATATACATAGATCGCGTTGTTTGTGGTTTGGAGGCGAACTTGTATCTGATGATTTTGAATTAGATCTTACCTATCAATATTGGGGACTGTCTACAATGCAAAGAATATGGGCCCGGTTAAAAAATTACGGAGCAGTGGAAAGGGCTGTTGCAAATTTGCTTTTGGAGTTTAATTTGGGGATATATGAATTTTCTAATTTAGCTGAAATATTAGCTATGAATAAAGAAGAAATGATGAGTGCTGTATACACACGGTTAGAAGCTATAAACGCATGCAAGTCTATGTTAAACGCTGTTATGATCGGTGAAGGGGAGTCTTTTACAAGGGACTCTGCGAACCTGTCCGGTTTAGCGGACATTATAGATAGAATGATGATTAATTTAACCGGTGTTGCAAAGATCCCGGCAACTAAATTATTTCGGCGATCTCCTGCGGGAATGAATGCGACAGGCGAAAGCGATATAACTAACTATTATGATGATGTGAGTACACAACAGACACAAAAACTTGAACCGGAACTGCAAAAATTAATTAATGTAATCGGAAAAGCTGTTTATGGCAGCAACAAAGAAAATAAATATACAATTACTTTTAATTCTTTGTGGGAGCCGACTGAAAAAGAAAAAGCCGAAACAAAAAAATTAAATGCGGAAACACATTCAACTGATATTGCAAATCAAGTTATAGATGCGGAAGAGTCTCGTAAAATAAGGTATCCAGATTTGGAGGTATAGCATGTTTACTGTTTTATTTATGATTTTTCTTTTGGGAATAGGTCTATTGTGGTCTATTAGAAAATGCTTATTATTAGAAAAAGAAGTAGTTCAAATTCATAAGGCAATAAGAGAATCAATGGAAATTATGGCACATGGGCCCGTGGATGTTTCGTCTTTAAATGCGAATACAGAATACTTGAAAGAGAAACTTAAAAAGGACAAAAATGACAGACATAAATAAAAAATTATTTTTAGAATTATTAAAATTAAAAAGAAAAGAAATGGGGCCCGGAAACAGGGCAAGGTCCAAAAATCCCGTAAAAGGAATTAATTGGATTTATCCGTTTTCTGTTGAGCGCAAATATGCAAAATGGCTACAGTCTATGATGCAACAGATTATTGAACCGGCTACAGAATTTGTCCGGGCGAATGTCGGAAACTGGATAAAGGAATATGCAGAAATGACGGCAGACGCCTATCCCGGTGATTTAAGAGTCAATATTGAAGATATTGAAAAAACGCTAAAGCAGATATATGAAGAGAGGGGCGAAGAAGTCCGAACACTGATTGCAGATTTTGGATTTCAGGTATCCGGGCAAAATATACAACAATGGAAAAAATTTACAAAAAAAGTTTTGGGAGTGGAGTTTGTAATAACAGAGCCCTGGGAAATTGAAATAATAAAAGCCTGGGCGGAAGATAATTTCACATTGGTAAAATCCTTATCACAGGAATATATAAAAAAAGTTAATACAATAGTTTCTGAAGCAGTAACGACAGGCCGGACAGCTGGGTATTTAGTTAAACAGCCGACATTCAAAGAAATAGAACAAGGAGTTTTTAGAAAGCTTAAAAAATGGAATAAGAATTATGCGGAATACCGGACAAGACTTATTGCACGGGATCAAGTAGGAAAATTACAAGGACAGTTTACCCAGCGCAGGCAGGAAGACGCCGGAATAGATTCTTATTTTTGGGTAACTGCCGGGGATGAACGAGTCCGGGGAAATCCGGCCGGCCCGTGGAAAAATGCTGTTCCGTCCCACTACATTATGAGCGGTGTATTGTGTCGTTGGGATAATGTTACGTTGTATTCTGAAAATAACGGGAAGACGTGGAAAAAAAGAAAGGCGAAAATGCCGAAAGCACATCCGGGACAAGAAATACAGTGTCGTTGTTCCGCTATTCCAAATATGATAGATCTAGTCGAACAAGTTGATAAATTAATTGAAAATGAAAAAGCAGCATAAGGGGAGAAAATGCACGACGAAATAGTGATTTATAAAGTATTAGAAAGGGTGGAAGAATTAATCAAGGAAATTAAATATGGAAAAATTGTAATTGAATTACAAGAAAACAGTGATAAAATAGATATTGTTTCGGAAGTCCGGGAAAGATTTACAAAAAATAAAAAGCCGCATTAAATAATCCCTCATATTATCAGTACTTATAAACATAAAAATATATCAAACAATAAAAAGTACTTTACTTTATTTACCTTTATTGCTATTTTATGTACATAAAGTTAATAAAGGAGATTTGAAATGAATAAAGTTTATGAAAAAATGATAGAAAGAATTGAAAACAATCAGGACCCAATTACAGGAGAAAAAATACAAACCGTTGGACAAATTTTCGTGAAAAACGGTAAAGCATGTGACACAACTGGAAAAGAGGTAATATTAAATGATAAAGGAACATGGATATACAAATAAAAAATACTGGGATTGCTTATGTGAAAGCAATTATATTCATTCTAAAAATGTTAGATGGTGTCTTAAATGCGGAGCAGATAGAGACGAGCAACCTGATTCTATTCAATCGGAGGTAGAAAAATATTTAAATGAAAACAATAACAATTGAAGAGGCTGTCAAGCTCCGTAGAAAATGGAAATACGTTGCTAGTTGTTACAAAAATATGGTCGCTCTTAAAAATGACCATATGGACGAACTACTAAAAGACGGTTTTGATTTTTGTATTATCGGAACAGGGGATTCAGCATATACTCATTCCCTCCGTGTTTCTATTCAATTTGTAAAATCCAGTTTATATTTAAACGGACAATTTTTAATTATAGGGGAGGGCTTTCCAGGAAGAAAAAAAAGTGTGCGTTATTTGGGCTGGTGCATACGAATTGAAAAAGATTAAAAATAACTTGAAGGTTTTATTATGTACAAAATCAAATTTTTTAGAAATCATATATTTTTTGATGAGATCAAGTTAAAAACTTTTAACGAGGTTGTCCATTATTGTGGTTCTGTGTCTAAATTGGATTATGGGTTGGATGATTGTCGTTTTGAGGTTTTTTTCTCAGATCCAGGTTCTAAAAAATTGGATGAATTTATTGATATTTATTTTTTTTAAATAAGGAAATTTAAATGAGATTATGGCACGAAACATTATTGCCGCACCTTCCCACATTGCAATTTAACGGACAGCACCGGGAATGCTGCGCATTACGCGGAAACGGGTGGGATAAAAAGCATTCTACCGTAGAATATATTCATAATTACTCTAGATTATCTTTATACGAATATCATAGAAGATATTTAATTTTAAGAGAAATTCGGGAATACGAATATGATCTTAATTGGCTTAATCCCCGATATCGCGGGAAAAATTGTCCGGCTGATAGTTTGACAACGGATCATTTTTATTCCGGTATTAAAAAATTACCGATTGTTTACCCGGAACACAATCAAAAATATCTTTTAGAGTGTATTGAATTGTTGTTGCAAAAAATACAGGCAAAACCGAAACAATATACTAAAAAAGATATACAGAGATTAGTTAAATTTAATAATTGTTTTTCAGTTTGTTTTGATTATGTTAAATAATTATATAGTACGTTACAAAAGGAGAAAAAAATGGAGATATTATTTTTACTTTTAGCTATGGCATTTACTGGATTTTTAATATTGTGTTTTTTAGCAGAAATGGGATATGGTTCTAAAATAATTTTATCTTTGGCTTGTGTCATAACTATTTTTGGAACTTATGTCACTATGACAAATAACAAATATAAAATAATTAAGGAGGTAATGGTAAAAAAATCTATAAGAATAAATGGAACTCAGATTGTATCTGATGTTCCTGTTGTTTTTGAAGTGTATATTCAAAAATATAAATACTGGTCTGCGTTTAATAACGTGGTATTAAAAATAATTATCAAAAAAAGATTGAAAAAAAATTTTTTTGATGAGCAATAAAAAAAGTTTCCTTTTTCAATTTAAAAACGTATAATATAAGTAAATGGCAACTGTGAAATTAAAATTGGAGGTGATGTCTATTGGATTAAAATAAAACTATAAATTACATACTAACACTTTGTGTATAAGATTTTAAGATTTTAGTACTTGATGACTCTATGCAGATAGCCGGGTGGCGGAAGTGGAAGACGCGCCAAGGGATTGCCTTGGTGGGGGTAATAACAAATAACTCCGTGCAGGTTCGATTCCTGCCCCGGCAAAGAAAAGTCCAACCGTAGCTGGTCATTGCGGATATGGCTATTAGTACCGGTACTTGTCCGGAACAAGTTGCTAGTAAGAAAATAAAAACCTAGACCCGCTTTTTACTTTCGATTTAAACCAGTGTTGTTGCAGAGGGTGTTCTTGCCGGTTCGAGTCCGGCAGCAACAAATGAGGCGAAAGTCTCCAATTTTAACTTTGTTTTTTGTGTCTCCCGGTTAGTTCTGCACACACTAACCCTAGTAAGTTCCGATCAAAAACATTTTCAAATTTCTACTGACCGGGAGACACACACTTAAAAATAATAAAGGATAAATAAATGAAGCTAGCAATAAAAGTTAACAATAAAGAAGAATTTCAAAAAGTACAAGAAAATATTTTTAAATGGAGTAAAACATTTCAGTGGTATTCAAATAAACTGGCTACGCAAGTGAGCCAGGATTTTAAAGATAGGTTTATACAGGATGTCGGGTTTTATCCTTGTTATCCTTGTTATATTTGTCTAGATTTTACAAATAAAACAATGATGCATAGTTATGCTAATAAACGCACTTTGCAAAGCCGAAAATATATTTTTTTTCCGCATACTTTTGATTTAATACATTTTAATTTTAACTCTGAGCAAATTTGTTCTTACTTAGCAAAAAATAGTTATATTGCTTTTAAAAAAGAAAAACAATTCGAAAAAGAATATGGAGATGATTGGGAAGACAAAAGTCCTAATTGGGTAGTAGAAATGCGCCCATTATTTGGAAAGGTAATTCCATTTGCATATTATTTAGATATATTCAAAAAAATATTTGAATGTGCGGATATTGAATTTGATTATATTCATTTTTATTTAGGTCATTGGGGTATAGAAAATACATCTGGCGATAAAAATTATTCATATAGTTATGCAAATTGGATGATCGATATTTTGCCAAAATCTAAAAAAATTGAAGAGGTTTACGAAATTGAAGAAATAGAAGAATCTTTATTAATAGACAGAAAAAAAATTAGACAGGATAATATTATTAATATTCCTAATATAAAATTAAAATAAAGGAGAAATAAAATGGAAGAATCAAAAAAAGTAATTTCTTCACTTTGTACATTCGATGAAATGTATGATGCATCTGAAGAAGAAATTCAGGGAGAGCTTAAGCAGGTAAGCAAAGACAGGATGAAGCGATCATGGAAACGAGATTTTCAACAAATTTATGATCAGTACGGTCAGGAAATAGACAATTCTAAACAGGAACTGGATGAAATGCGAATGAATCTTAAAGAGTACAAAGTCCAGTCTGTTGTAGAAAAAGAATTACAAATCAAAGACCTTGAAGAACAGCTGATTATTGTAGAAAAAGAATATAAACGGCTGTTTGAAGAAGACATAAAAAATTCATAGCTTCATTAAATCTCTAGTCACTTTAATGTCTGTCCCCGGTAATTTTTATCGGGGACTTTTTTTGAGAAATAATAAAAAAAGTCTTTACTTTTAAGTGTTATTTTTTTATACTATATATAAGTAAAACATTCGGTTGAGCAAAAAATGCAGGCCAGTTAAAAACAAGAGAAATCCATCTTTTGTTTTAGCTGGCCTTTTTTATTGGAGAAATTAAATGCCATTGCCAAAACCAAAAAAGGGAGAAACACAAAAAGAATTCATGTCCAGATGTATGGGAGATCCGATCATGGTTAAAGAATTTCCGGATCAAAAACAACGTAGTGCCATATGCGCAACAGAATATAATAAACGAGATAAAGCAGATGTAAATTTTAAAAGCGATCAAATTCGTATTGATTATATTAGTTCCGATACAAACAAAGAATGGATTACAGAAAAATTTGAACTTACTTCTGAAGGGTACTTGAAAGGAAAAGCTGTTATTACAAATGTTGGTGTTTTTCCTTACCAGTTAAAAGACGGGACTGTTTTTTGGGAATTAAGACCACCTGAAGAAGTTTTTGATCAGGATAGTTTAGATTCTTTTAAAATGCTTCCATTAACCAATGAACATCCGCGCGAAAGAATAACAATAGATAATATAAAACAATACCAGGTAGGATATTCTGGTGATAGAATAGATCATGATGAATACCACGTTACTACTCCGTTAATTTTTACAGACAGAGAAACAATAATGGATATTCAGGAAGGAAAGCGGGCTATTAGTAACGGCTATACCTGCGATGTTGAAGAGACGCCGGGAGTATGGATGGGGATTCCGTATGACGGCATACAAAGAAATATCCGTGGCAACCACATTGCATTAGTGGACAGGGGCCGGGCCGGGGATGCTGCAATTTTAAGATTGGATTCCGCTGAAAATATCGGAATTCAAACAGACGAAAATAAAATCAAAGGAGTAGAGCCGATGGCACAATTAAAAAAATTTAAAATTGATGGTGTGGAATATGAGGCCGAACCAGAAGTTATTCGTGCCTTAAATACGTCAGAAAAAAAAGTTGATAATCTTGAAAAAGAAATAGAACAACTTAAAAAAGACAAACTTACCCTTGAAGGGGAAAAAGATCAAAAAGAAGATGAACTCACTGAGCTTAAAAAACAATTAAAAGAAAGTGAAGAGAATCAAAATAATGATGAAGACATTGAAAATGCTGTACAACAACGCCTTGTTATTTGGGATGCTGCTAAACGGGCAGATGTTGAAATCAGAAAAGATTCAAAAGAAATGGATTTGAAAAAAGAAATAATTGTAAAATTGTTTCCGAATTCAAAAGAAAAAATTGATAAAGCCAAAGAGGCATATATTAATGCCCGGTTTGATGCTGCGTTGGAATATTTGGAAGGACAAGAAAACGAAGATTCCGAAGACGTTGAGGACATTCGGGTGGATTCCATTTCTCATGTTAGTAATAAAAAACTGGAACATAATTCTGATGCCGCTTACGATAAAATGGTAAACAGAATGACAAGTGCCTGGGAAAGGGAGGTAAATTAATATGGCAGCGTATGGAACAATAGACGAAGCTATCCGGGGATTAAAATATGGTCTAGGCCCGGACGGTAGAATTGAAGGTGGTTGGGCCTGCAAAGAAGCAGACGGGATTGAATTTGGTGATCCTGTTTTTGGATATGTCGGGGACAATATATCATGTTATAAATTCAAAAATGATGTTGGTAAAATTGTTTTTGATGCGGACTTTGAAGCGAGTAATGTAATTACTATAACAGTAAACAGTGTGGCAGCTGCAGATGTAACATTTACTACAGACCACGACACGACAGCCGGACTAGTTGTAGATGCAATAAATGCACTCACAGGAGTAAAAGCCGTTTTAGATTCTACAGACACTGACAACCGGACTTTTTTGATTCAGACCAAAGGACAAACTGCGGTAGTTGCTGAAGCGGTTACCGGCGGAAGCGGACAACCGGACGGGACTATTACTTATGGTTCTTCTCAAGTATTTTTGGGCGTTGCTCTTTTCTCTCAAAACCAACCAAAGTTATACGAACAGTATGATGCTGTTAATGTTATGGCTGATGGCGAACTTTGGGTGGAGCCAGTCGCGACTGTTTACGCAGGACAAGCCGGATATGTCGATAATGCAGCTACAGACATTGGAGAATTTTCAAATGCCGGTGTTGAAATAAACGGAACATATAGAAGCAATGCGACTTCAGGAAATTTGGCCCGGTTACGTGTCCTTGGACAAAAACAAATGACCTATGCCGGTCTATTCGTATAATGGAAATGGAGGAAAAATAAAAATGGCAAAATTTAAAACAAGAGCGGACGTTCAGCATCTAGATGCCGGCGAAACTGCGTTTTTTAAACGACAATTGGAGTTTGTAAAAAGTAAAACGTACGATACAAAATATAAAAATCTGAAAGCAATGATGTTTCTTCCGGTTTCCACGGAAGCAAACCCAGGGGATGATTATATCGTATGGTATAGTTTTTCAAAAGCCGGCAAAGCAAAAATTATCTCTGATTATGCTCACGACTTTCCGCGCGTAGACGTTTACGCAGAGGAAAATCAAAGCAAAATTAAATCAATCGGGGCTAGTTACGGATATTCTACAAAAGAAATTCGAAGAGCTGCAAAAGCCGGAAACAAACTAAATACCCGTAGAGCAAATACCGCGCGCCGGGCAATTGAAGAGGAAATTGATGACATTGCCTGGAATGGAAATGAAGATTTCAATCTTCAAGGTTTTTTAAATTATCCCGGAATAACAGAGTATACAGTCCCGAACGACGGAACCGGTTCAAGTACTTTATGGTCGTCTAAAACTGCGGCGTTAATTATTCGAGACATGACAGGATTATTAAATTCGGTTTCTGTTCCGACTTACGGAAAAGAAGAAATTGATCAAATTTTACTTCCACGCGAACAATACAATTTGATTAAAACAACTGAAATGTCTGCCGGATCAGATTATACTATTTTAAAATTCTTTTTGGAAACTAATCCGGGAGTGTCTGTTGATATTCTTGACGAACTTGACGGGGCCGGAGATGGTGGACTTGATAGGATGGTTGGATATGTTCGTGACCCGGAACATCTAACTTTGGAAATTCCGCAACCGTTCGAGCAGCTTGAATATGACAAAAAAGGAATGGAATATGAAATTCCTTGTCATGCAGAATGTGGGGGAGTAATTATTTATTATCCCCAGTCAGTTGCCTTTGGTGACGGAATATAAAAATTAAAAAGGTGGAGGAACCAAATGATTGTTAATTGGAATAAAAAGGGAGCCGGTTTATTAATTATATCCAGATTAAAATCGGGTAAAATTGTTAAGACAAAACAACTATTGCCCGGTTTTAATGAGATACCGGACGACGACTGGGAAAGCATTAAACCCCAACTACAAAGTAAAATTGATAATGGAACAATCGAAATTATTAATGAAGAAGTAAAACAGGAAATCGAGGTAAATGGAAAAGTCCGTACACGTAGAAATTCAGTAACAGAGTTTAAAGATTTACCGGCAGAAAAGGCACTTGAAATTGTTAAGGACACGTGGGATAGAAAAACTTTAATGAAATGGAAAGTAAAAGAAAACAGGGACGAAATCCGGGCAGCAATCGCGGAACAATTGGAACAAATTAACAACCCGAAAAAAAAATAAAAATTAATTTCAAAGGAGTTTTGAAATGATTTTAAAATGGACAGTAGACAGAATAAGAAAGCCGGTTGAAATTAAAGCAAAGGGCGGTACTGCTACCCTTTGCTTTATGCATAAAGATCAAATTGTACACGTGCCGGATTCTATCGGCGAAGAAGTAAAAAAGAAATTGTCTGATGACATTTCTAATGGAAATATTATTGTTGAAGAAAACAAAATAGATGTTGAAGAAAACAAAACAGATGTTGAAGAAAACAAAACAGAAAGCAAAAAGAAAACTACTAAAAAAGTAAAAGAAGACGATGAAGAAATTAACATCAAGGAATTATAAATGAGTGTTAGTACAATACTATCAACTATAGCCCCGCAATATGATTCACTTGTTTCCAGAAGTGAATTTATTTCTTTAGCTGAAACACAAGTGAACCGTTGCTGGTTCCGAAACAAGGCAGATTTGGCAGTTGCGTTAATGACAGCTCACATGATTTCTGTTTTCACGTCTTCTTATAGACAGGATGGAACAGGTGGATCAGTTACGAGCAAACGGGAGGGGGATTTGGCGCTTTCTTTTGCACAATCGGTAAATGGAAATTCCGATCTAAATCAAACATCTTATGGAAAACAATTTCAGTCTTTAATGAAAAGCGGAGGGTTTTTTATAGGATGTACCGGTGGAGGTATTTTAAATAATGTCTGTTAAAGTTGAAGAAATAGACCGGGGCTGGATAAGAATTTTAAGAGAGCTACGAAAATTAAACAACAGTTATACGGCTGTTGGTTTTTTTGGACATGGCGGAACTCCCGGTGACGATATTGCAGCCCGTGCCGCTGTGCAAGAACTTGGTGCAACAATAAAAGTAACAACTAAAATGCGTTTTTATTTTCTTTATAAGTTTGGATTTATGCTAAAAAAAAGTATATTACGAATACCAAAACGGCCTTTTATGTCTGAAGCATATGATGATCATAAAAATAAAATTAATAAACAATTAGATCGGGCGTATGACAATGTGTTATATGGAAGACATAAAGCTAAACAAGCATTGAGTAGGATTGGAGAAGCATGGGTTGGATTTATCAAACTATCTATACGAACAGGGAACTGGAAAAAAAATTCATCTTTCACAATAAAACAAAAAGGAAGTTCCCGGCCTTTAATTAAAGATGGCGAAATGTTTAATGCTGTTCAGCATAAGGAGTTTATGAAATGACATTGATTTCCGGCACACAAATGTATAATTATTCTGTTGGAAAATATGTTGAGGGAGAATGGACGGAAAGTCCGGCAGAGCCTGGAACATTTAATGGAAGTATTCAACCATTAAATTATAAAGAACTCAATGCATTACAAATAGGCCGGGAAGATAAGGGAAAAATAAAAATATATTCTGATATTGAATTGCCGATAGGAAGTGAAATAGAAGTTGGACAAGAAGAAATGGAAAAAACAAGTGGAGCAATAATTACCTGGCAAGGAAAATTATGGGAAGTAATAAAACAGGTTTCATATCAAATGGGGATTATTTCTCACTATAAATTTATAGCAGAATATCGCGGACCAGTGGAAACATAAGGAGATAGAATGCATGAAACTAAATTACAAAAATATACGGCCTACTTGGAAACATCACTTGTTTTTCTTATTAATGAGTTATGGCTGGCGCCTGAAAAAATGGGGGCAATCGTTGCTGAATGTTCCTCAGAGGCGATCAAGGGAATATTTGGAAATAAAAATGGCCGGGGACAACTTAATAAAGACTGGTTACAGCGATTTGAAGACGGATTCGCACAACAATTGTGTGACGAACTAAAGCAATATGCAATAAAGGAGAATTAAAATGGCAGGATTTACAAATGCAGTTGCAGCGGCTACGCTAAATGCTTTTATTTCTGATTTAAGTACTAATTGTTATTTGGCATTATATACTGTTGTTCCCGGAGAGGATGGAACAGGCGGAACGGAAGCGGATTATACCGGATATGCAAGACAGCAAATAACGAATTGGAATAGCGCAACCCTTGCCGATCCGTCAGTTAAATCAAATAACGAACAAATTAATTTTCCTCAATGCACTGCAGGATCTAATACAATAGTCGGCTGGGCAATTGTAAATGCTCTTTCAGGTGGGACAGTACAATTTGTTGGTTCGTTTACAAGTAGTTTAGAAGTTAGTAACGGCATTACTCCGATTATCGGGGATGAAGATTTGGAATTAAGGCTGGATTAAGGATAATATAATGGCAGTTGTTTGGTGTAATCCTGCTAATGTAGGAACAGAGGACGGAATAACAAGGGCGACAGGTTGGGTCTACATGGCTGACGCTCTTATAGACGGAAATTTAAATACAACTGATGGCATTCGTGTAGCTGATAGTGGAGACGGTGCCGTTTTGCCTGGCACACTTGCATGGGTAGAGGGAAGTATAACAATAAACACCAGTGAAGATCTTACCGGAAGTTTGACCGCTGGTGATTTTATCGCTAAGTCGGATTTTGATACAGACGACAATGAAACTCCGCATGAAATTGCGTCTATTACTAGTTCAGTCATAACACTCACAAAAGTGTATGTGGGCGCAACGGAAACAATAAGTGGAAATATAAAAATTTCTACGTTCGACGATTTAAACTGGTCCTTAAATGTTGCATCTATTCCGGTTAGTTGTGGATGGAAAAGCACAGATACTACAGAGGCAACAGGCTGGACATTTTTAAGAAAAACCGGAACTAAAACTGGCACTGGAATTGATATTGCTGCAAATGGTGTGTCTTTGTATCGGGCTGGCGCATTTAGATATGACAGAAATTTAGAAGTATATGGAATATATATAATTACTATTATAAATTTTTATGCTCTTAGTGCTGCCGACGAAAGTATGTATATACAAACAACAATAAAATCTTATTTTGAAAATATCTGGTCTTGTGGAAGTGACGACCAGGGAATATATATGGGGTATGGAATTAAAGATACAGAATTTTTTAATGTGCATTGCCACGCAAACGATGATGGAATTTTGTTTAGCGGGAACCGACCTTATTTTTGCAGCGTTTATTGTTACTATAATACTTATGGAATATGGTGTAATGAAAATGATTTTTTTGCAACAAACGTACATCTAAAAAATAATACGCATGGAATTGATATATTTAATTCCGGTGATCATACGTTAATAAATGTTGAATTTGATGGAAATACTAATAATATAACTTTTGGTGGTAGTTATGATGTTAGTTCGGAGCGTCCTGGCTTAGCGATACAAAATTTTAATCTTGTTGCCGGTGATAATAGAAGCTATTTTAAAAACGGAACTATTATTGCAGAGACTACTGAGGTTAGGACAACAAACAGCAGAAAATTTGAGGCTACCTCTGCAACGGAATACATAATAGAATGTTGTAAATATTTTCCGGTTAATTCCGGTGTTTCTGCTACATTGTCTTTTTATGCAAAAAATGACGTGAGTTTTAACGGAAATTTTGAAGCAAGTGTCTGGTTTGAAGGAATTAAAATAACCGATTGGACAGAAAAGACATTAACAACAGATTTTGCACAATATACAATTGTTGCTAATGCTATAGATATAGACAAAGACGGACATGTGGAATTAAGGCTGCGCGCAAGAGGAACGGCCGGAACTGTTTATCTTGCTGATGATTCTACAGACTATGGAGTAAGCTAATGTATGTGAACGGATTATCTTTATTTATTTATGATAACAGGGCATATATTAATGGTCTTGCTCTTTTGCTATATGTTGTAGAAAGTACAAACTTATCTGGATTTGGATTAAGTGAAAGCAACGAAGAAAGTACATTAACCGGAACAGGTAGTTTGAATGGAAATGAAACAAGTGTTTCTGATAGCCTGTCTTCTATTTTTGCAATAGGAAATTTATTTGGATTCGGATTAAGCGAAAGTACCGCAGCAGCAAGTTTTTTGTCCGACGATTTGCCAAAAATAGAAACTTGTCAGGAATTTTTTAAATTTTTAAGAACGTGGATAAATAAAATACTAAATGAAGACCGGGGATTGTCTGTACAAATTATTAAATCACATCAAAATGCTCCGGCATTAAAAGCGCAACATATTGTTATAGACTATAGTCCACGTAGAACAAAAACAGGTAGAGCAACAAAAACAGATCCGGCCCCGGCCCCGGAAAATCCCGGAGACATGGAAGAGGGACTGGTCTATATAATTGAAGACTATTCTTACGTAGTAGAGTTACGTGAAGAAAATGGATGTGGAGATTATTTAAAATATATTGTTGATAGTATTGAAACGCACGATACACAGCAATTATTTTTTGAAAATAAAGTTTCTTTTTTACGGTCAGGGGATATTCAAAATGTCCCGCGACTTGATGATACGTTTTGGAAAAAACAAGCAGTTGTTGAAATTGAAATAGGTCTTCCGACATATCTTAAAGATATGGGTGAAGGTTGGATAGATGAAATTAACTACACTGCAACTATTGGAGGTTTACAAAATGAGTAGTTTAAATAATGTCGTAAGTGTTTCTATTAGTAGAGAAACACAATCAGTCACTCAGGCAGCGTTCGGGACTCCGGGAATAATAGCTGAATTTTCTACTACAAAAACAACAGTTGAATTTGATAGATATCGGGAATATGCTTCACTGACAGAAATGTCAGAAGATGGATGGGGCACAGACGATGAAGTTTATCAGGCGGCTAGTTTAATTTTCAGCCAAAATCCAAAAGTAGATAAAGTAATGGTTGGTCGCAAAGATTCCGGTGATGCTGACTGGGACGAAGCATTAACAACAATAAGTTTATCGTCTAACGACTGGTATGTTTTTTGTATTATCGCAAGTCATGCAGGAACAGTTGTTTTTGATGCTGACTTTGTCGCTTCTAATGCGATTGATTTTACAATTAATGATACAGTAGTTACTACTGTTAATTTTACTACAGATCAGGCAACCACAATGTCCGCTATTAAAGCACAAATCGAAAGCGATGTAACCGGATCATCCGTGACAATAGATTCCAGTGACCCGGATAATCGGACTTTAATAATTGAGGTGTTTGGACAAAGTGGAGTTGATAGCGTTTCTGTTGCAGTTACCGGTGGAGTATCACAACCGGCCGCGGCGATCACTTATATAAATGAAGATGATTATAAAGAAGCGGCAGCTTGGGCAGAGACACAAAAAAAATTATTTATTTATTGTTCAAGCTCTTCGGCTATAAAAAATCCGAGTAGTACCAGTGATATTGCCTACTTTGTAAAAAATCTCGGGTATGAACGGACAATAAGTTGTTACCATACCGATGCGCAAGGAGATGCAGATCCGGCATTTTTTGAAACAGGATGGATTGGTGAAACTCTTCCGTATGATCCTGGTTCACAAACATGGTGCTACAAAACTATTACCGGATTGTCCCCGTATAGTTTGAAGTCTTCTGAAAGAACTGCTATACTTGCAAAAAATTGTAATATCTATACAACAACCGGCGGTATAAATAATACCGAACAAGGAAAAGTTGCAAGCGGTGAATTTATAGATGTTATGCGGGGACTGGATTGGCTTGAAGCTAGATTACAAGAGGCTGTTTGGTCCGATCTTGCAAGTGAACGGAAAATCCCATACACTGACGAAGGCGTTACAATGGTTACCGGAACTATTCGGGGAGTATTAGAAGAGGCAGCACGGGCCGGACTTTTAGTTTTAGAAAGCATTGAAATATCTGCTCCGGCCGTTGCGGATATTCCAACAGCAAGTAGAACAGCACGAACATTACCGGACATAAATTTTTCAGCTACTTTGCAGGGAGCAATTCACAAAGTAGAAATTGAAGGAATTGTGACAATATAAATGGAGGAAGAAAAATGAGAGATCCACAAGTTAGAACATACGATCCCAAAAAAGTTGTAATTACTTGGGGCACAATAATTTTTACAGGATATATGTCCGGCACATTTATTACAATTGCACGTAGTGGAGATATATTTGAAAAGGATAAGGGCAGTGACGGAACAATTGACCGTATTAACAAAAACGCGGTCGATTTTGCGGTTACCGTAACGTTAAAACAAACATCTATTACAAATGATTTATTGTCGGCAGCAATGAAAATTGACATAGAAAGCAATACAAGTATTTACCCGCTAACTGTTGCAGACGTGGGCGGCACAACTTTATTTTTTGCCAGTCAAGCGTGGATAGGAAAAGATCCGGATGATGAACATTCTGATTCTTTAGTAGGCAGGGAATGGAGATTCGACACAGGTCCGGCAGAAAAATTCACCGGTGGAAATATTGCGTAATTTAAAAAAAGTGGAGGAACCAAATGGAAGAACAAAAAGAATTAATCATTGATGGGATTAAGTTTCAGTTGTACCCGCTCAATGTAATGACTGCTCTTAAGCTGGATAAAAAGGTAGTATCTTTATTACTACCGGTTTTGTCGGGAGTGGATGATTTTGATTTAGACGCTGAAATAGATCTTGGAAAAGCCATGTCGGCGTTTAGTACCAGCCTTGCAAATATGAAAGATGAAGATTTTATTTCTTTTGTAAAAGAAATGTTGTCTACAATAGTTGTAGAAGTCCCCGGACAGGCTCCAACTCAAATTCAATCTGAGTCGGAAATAAATACAGTGTTTAAAGGATCAATTGTAACAATTTATAAATTGCTATGGGAGGTGATGAAGTTTAACAATTTCTCCCCTTTCGTGGTGGCGGATGGTGGAACAGGAATGATTCAAACAATTATCTCAAGAAAGGCAGGTCAGCAGAAAATGCAAAGTGGAAAAGGATCGGCAAAATAGGCGATCTAACCGGGGAGTTAGAATGGGAATGGCCGGTATGGAAATTATGTTTATTAAATAATATTCCTTTATCTGAAATAAAAAATCACTGGACCTTAAAGGATGTGCAAAAGGCTCTTGATTTTTTAGAAATGCAAAACGATTATGAAACGGCTTCCCATGCATTTTTTGAAGACAGAATAAAGAAAAAATGACAGTACGGGAACTTATAAATAAAATTGGTTTTAAAGTAGACCAAGGACAGGCAAAAAAGGCAGAAAAGTCTGTCAAAAAAATGTCTACTAAAATGAAGCTTGCAATCGGTAGCGTTGTTGCCGGAGTGCTTTGGATTGGTAAATCTGCAATTAGTGCCGCAGCGGACATGGAAATGCTAACAACACAATTTGAAGTTATGTTGGGAAGTACGGAAGCAGCGAATGATATGATGCAGCAATTAAGAAGTTTTGCTGCATCAACTCCGTTTGCGTTAGAAGATTTAGCAAAAGGCACACAAACATTATTATCATATAAAGTTAGTTCTGAAGATGTGTTAGGCGTTATGCGAATGCTTGGCGATACTGCCCAGGGAAATTCTGAAAATTTAAAAACTTTGTCTACTGCATTCGGCAGAATTACCGCTGACGGTAAAGCTACTGGAGAAACATTAAATATGATTCAGGAAAGGGGCATTGGAATTTATTCAGAATTAGCTGAAATGAAAGGAACAACTGTTGTACAATTAAGAAAAATGGTATCGGCCGGACAAATATCTGCCGCAGATGTTAAAGCGTCGTTTGAACGGATGACAAGTGAAGGCGGAATGTTTTTTCAAGGAATGGAAAAACAATCAAAAACATTTCTTGGACTTGTTTCTACAATGAAGGATAATTTTAAAGACTTATTAGCTGAGGTCGGATCAGCGTTACTTCCTGTTATGAAAGAAGTTGTAGAAATTATTACAAAGCTTGTACAAGGTCCGCTTGGTGAATTAATAGCAGTAATTGTAAATAATTTAACACCTGTTTTACAAATGCTTGGACAGCTGCTAGGCCCGTTGTTTGAAGCATTAATTCCGGTTTTTATGGCATTAAATGCAGTTATTAAACCGTTTATAGAAATACTAACAGGTATATTATTACCGGTACTTCAAGCCGTTGTCCCGTTATTTCAAGTATTTTCCGAAGTGTTTTTAATAATCGGAGAGATTTTAACTCACTTAGTTCCGTTATTTCAGGCACTGGGACAAATTATATTTTTTGTTGTTAATATTGTTGTTTTGATGTTACAAGTTCTTATGCCTCTCATAGAAGTGATAGGATGGATTATAGGAATTGTTGCAGATATCTTGACACCGATATTTGCTATTTTTGCGGATCTTTTAAGCATTATATTTAGTATTCTTGAACCGTTGATGCCTTTATTTGTTTTGTTCGGAAAAGTTTTATCCTGGGTTGCTAAAATTTTGGGAGTTCTTTTGTGGCCGATTAAAATAATTGTTGAAGGTATTAAATGGGTCGTGGATAGAATAAAAGATTTGGTTGATTGGATTATGGGGGAAGACGAAGACAAAAAGAAAAAAGAAGAAGACGAAAAAAAGAAATCTCTAAAACCAACTACTTTAAAAATGAAAGCTTCATCCTTAGCAAGTAATATGAAAGGTGGAATGAAGGGCGGAAATGTTGCAAATGTAAATATGACAAATAATGTTGGAGTAAATGCCCAGGGAAATATTGGCAGTAAGGCCGGGGCCGAACGTGTAATGAAAGAGGCTGCTAAATCTGTATTTACAGTAGAGTTACAAAAAATATTAATTAATTCCGGGTACTAATGATGGCTGATTTGCCTTTTAATTTATTTTTTAAATATAACAGAGCTTACGGAGTAGGCAATATAAAATTTGATTTAATAATGAGCGAAGATCATAATTTTGAATCTGACGTTACGGACCACCCGGTTGAAGATGGTTCTAATATAACAGACCACATACAAAACAGACTAGAAAACGGAACGCTTACCGGAATTATTTCAAATTTTAGTATTAACACACCCGGTCTATATTCTAACAGGGCACAAGATGCATTTGATGCGTTAGTAGCTCTCTGGAAAGAAAAAACATTAGTGACAATAACTACTGTTTTACGGGTGTATGAAAATGTAGCAATTGTTAGTATTCCTATTGCACGTGATACAGATTCCGGGGAGAGCATTACTATTCAAGTTTCTTTTAAGCAAGTAAAAACAGTAAAATTACAAGAAGTTACTTTGGAATTAGATGTAAAAGTTCAGGATTTAAAAAGTAATAAAAACAGACAGGTAGCAAAAAAAACGGAAGTAGGCCGGACAACAAAACAAAATACAACGGCAAACCCGTACTGGGCAGGATAATGGATAATATACCGACATATCAAGACACTTCGAGCAGCTTTGAACAAGAAATTATTTTAGGCGATCGCTTGATGATTATAACATTGTTTTGGAACTCTCGAAGTGGAGCGTGGTACATGGATATAGAAGACAATGAAACCGGGGACAGCGTAAGCGGTGTAAAACTTATTCCTGATTGGCCGGTTTTAAGACAGTACCGGGCCTATATCCCGGATTTTGACGGTGACATAATGGTAATTGCTATAGATACGGATGTGGACGAACGAATTACATATGAAAATCTAAATGACGGGTATGAACTAAACTATATAACAGCTGAAGAACTTGAGCAATGGGAAGATTATAATGGCGTGGGATAGGTATACAAAAATAACAGTTACAAATGAAGGTACCGGACTGGTTATTAGTGATCTTGATATAGATTTTGATATTAACCGGTCTATAACGCTGGCAGAAAACACGGCAGAATTGACCGTATACAATGCTCAAGAAACTACCCGGAAACAGGTTTTAAAAAAAGGAGCTACTATAGTATTTGAAGCCGGATATAAAGATGAATCAGTGGCTACTATCTTTGCCGGGAGTATTACAAAAAGCAATTCGTATAAAAACGGAAATGATGTTATTACAGAAATAAAAGCAGTTGCTGGAAGGGGATCAAACATAAGTTTAAAAAATATTGATATTAGTATTTCTTATTCGGCTGGAACATTTCTGAGTAGACCTATCCGGGACATTGCAGCGCTTATGGGGCTTGTTATACACGGAATAGAAACGGCAAACATTAAACTACCTAATGGGTGGGTTTTTGCCGGAAGTGTAAATGGTGCTTTAAGATATATACATGATGTGCTTAGTTCTTCCGGTATAAATATGTATATAGATAATAATGAATTAGTGATACATAATGTTACCGGGACAAGCCGTTTTAATATTGTTTTATTATCCTATGAAGGTGGATTATTAAAAATAGAAGATATTACGGAAGCAGAAAATCAATCATCCACTTCTAAAAATAAAAGCAAAGAAGTTAAAAAAAAATTAAAATTTGATTCTTTGTTAATATCTCAATTACAAATAAATTGTCCGGTAACATTTAGAACAGAAAATTTAAATGCTACTTATATTGTAGAAAAATTAAGATTTTTTGGAAATAATTACGGCGGTGATTTTAATTGTGAAGGTGAGGTAATAGAACAATGATTGAAGGCACAGTAGACATATTTGAAAAGTTTTTTAAGAGTCGCGAAGAGTGTATTCATACTTGTCTGCCGGGAAAAATAACAAGATATGATGCAGACAAAAGAAAAGCGGTTGTTAAACCACTTGTAAAAATAAAAAATAAAAACGGGGCAATAATAGAAGTCCCGGCAATAAGTGAAGTTCCGGTTATTTGTCCCGGCGGTTCAAATTTTTCTTTAACATGGGATATTAAAAATGGAGATGGTTGTTTAATTTTGTTTGCCGAAACAGGGATAGGAAATTATTTAAATAGTTCCGGGCAGGTTGTGGAAGCCGATGATATGTCCCGTTTCTCTCTTACGGATGCAATTTGCATTCCGGGATTGTTCCCGTTTTCATCTGTGCCGGACAGTAATGTAATAATTGAAAGTACATTAAATTCAAAATTAAAAATAGAAAATAAAACAGAAAATTTAAATACATTGTTACAAGATTTAATTACAGCAATAAAAGATATAACAACTACCGGAGGGTATTCTGTAAATCCGGCCAGTCAATTATCTCTAACAAATATAGCAACCAGGATAGAAACATTATTGGAGTAATTATGAAAAATTTATATTTAAATAAAGAAACAAGTGATTTAGAATTAAAAAATTTTAATTTAAGATTAACGGAAAATAATACTGAGTGGCTTTCACAAAGAATCGAAAACGAATTTAAGTTTTTTTATGGGGAGTGGTTCGCAGAGCAGACAAGGGGCCTAGATCATTTTGGCAAAGTTTTAAAAAAACAAGTCGACGTTGATCAGGTATATGCATTATATTATGATTTTCTTAAAAATATAACAGGCGTTAGTTCTATTGAAAGCTTTGAGGTTGATTATGTTCGTGAAACAAGAACATATACAATTAATTTTGTGGTTATAAGTGAAGAAAATGAAACAGTTGAAGGGAGCGTGACAGTGTAATGGGTTATTTTATAGATTCTACCGGATTCCATAAAAAAACATATTCTGAATTAAAAACAGAATATGAAAACGAATTTAAAGCAGCGTTTGGGGATGACATTGATCTTGATCCGTCCGGTCCGTTTGGGGAACTGGTCGGGTTACTTGCTCAAAGGGATTCAGATATTTGGGAAGGTGTAGAAGAAATTTACAATAGCAGAGATCCAAACGCAGCTGAAGGAATGTCTTTAGATAAAATAGCAGCCGAAACCGGTATTATACGACAGGAAGCCACAGAGACTTCAGTATATGTCGTATTGTTATACGGAACCGAAGGCACATTAATTGAAGCTGGAAAAGAAGCCCGGCAAAGTATCGGAGACTATTCCGATATGAGCTATGTTTTACAAGAAAATACAACAATTACAAAAACGGCAGCAAGAGAAATTGAATTAACTGTACAAACTCCCGCGGATTTGGAAGTATTTACAATTACAATAGATAGTGTAGATTATAGTTACGCTGCTAGTGTTGGAAGCGATGACGCTGAGGAAGTTGCTTGGCAATTAAAGACAGCGATCGAGGCCGGAGTATTTACCGGAACAGTTGCGCAAAACGGAGCAACATTGACAATAACAGATACTAACACCGCCAATGACGCTATGAACATAGATTGGACAGCAAATATTGATTTAGATTTGTTAGCAAGTGGGGGAACTTTTGAGGCCTCTCTTGCCGGCGAAATTCCGTTAAGCGCGAACAGCTTAGACACAATTGTTACGCCGGTGTCCGGCTGGGACAGTGTTATAAATCCGAATTCCGGTATAACAGGAAGAAAAAAAGAAACTGATTCTGAGTTTCGTATTCGGCGTGCAAATACATTATTTACCGGAAATGCAACAGATGATGCGATGATCCGGGCAATTAGTAATAATGTTTCCGGGATTACTGCGGTGTCTATGACGAGCAATCGGGAAGAAACAACAAGCAGTGAAGACATACCTCCACATAGTTATGAAGTTGTCGTGGTTGGGGGGGATGAAGACGACATTGCACAGCAAATTTGGTTGACACAACCATCTGGGATAGGAAGTTACGGGAACACAGAAAAAACGGTTGTCGATTCCCAGGGAATTACTCAGACAATCTATTTCAGCCGGCCTACTCCGGTGTATATACATGTCCGAGTCAGCCGGGATTTATATGATGAAGAGTCCTACCCATCTAATGGGGATGATTTGATAAAAGAATATATTGTGGATTGGTCCTTGATAAATCAAACAATCGGAAAGGACGTAATCCCGCAAAGATTAAGTACTCCAATTTATCAAGTTCCCGGAGTCGGAAAAATTTTAATTGAGACAGACGGGACGGCCAGCCCCGGCGATGCTCCGTCATATTCTACAGACATCATTGAAATTGCAAATAGAGAATATGGGGATTTTGCAACAGATAGAATTGTTGTACAAGACTTAACACCGTAAAAGGAAAAATAAAATGGACGGATATTCAATAGAACAAAAAACATACACGAATGCAGAACTTTTAATTTCTCAGTTTTCGGATAGTGATAAATTAAAAAGTATTGTAAATGCAGCCAATGCACGGGCAGACGATATAGAAACAGCCGTTTTTGAAATTAGAAGTGAGTTTGATTTAGATGTTGCCGTGGGAGTACAGTTGGATATTTTGGGCAGTATTTTTAATGAAGACCGGGACGGCCGGACAGATACGGTTTACCGGACAGCTATAAAAAGCAAAGGAGCTAACCAATTTTCCGGGGAGCCGGAAAGTATTATATCAATTTTAACAAGTACTTTTTTAGCAACATATGTACATTATCGACCATTTTATGATGCAAAATATTATATATCAACAGATATTGATATTTCATCTGAGGATTTAGTTCCGTTTTCTCCGGCAGGAGTAAAACCACTTGTCGAGGCGTATTATGTTACAGACGGAAATGGAAATTATGTTGTAGACGGACAGGGAAAAATTTTAACAGTGATTAAGTGAAGGAGAAATAAAATGGCATATACAACAATTAGTCCGCCTGATTTTGATCCGGCAACCAGTTTAAATTTAACTGACATTTTATGGGCAATGCAGGGAGTAGCAGCGGACAGGGACAAACAAGTTCCATTATCTCTACTAAAAGAATTTATCAACACAGACATAACGTTGACCGGAACAATGATTCACGGGCCGGGCAATTATACAGTTTCTACTCAGGCCGGATTTAATGAACTGATAGAACGAACTGCCGCGAATACATATAAACTTAAAGACGAAGTAATTACAATAAAATTAAAATACTTGTCTGGCGGTTATTTGTGTTATGGCGGGACTTCTTATTTATCGGACGGCGATACCTGGGGAGTATTGCAGACAAATAATTGTACCCGGTTTGAAATAGAAGACGGCGGGCATTTAGCAGTCGGGGACGAACCATTTCAATTATATATAGAAGAGGGCGGTTACTTTAAAGTTCCATGTGAGGGGATAGGCTCAGCCGCTTTTTCTGCAACTGATACTAGTAGTCATTTTTTCTGTGCAAATAGTGGTATAGTATTAGATCAATGTTCAGTAAAAAATCGGCTTGTTGAAGCGGACACTATTTATAGAATTTTTCATGGTAACGTGCAAGATAATTGTCTTTTTAGAAATTGTTTTGTTCAAAATTTTAATAGTGATGCTGCCTCTGTTTTTGGTGTAGTTGTTTTTAGTCGTTGTTTTTCTGTTAATGGTTGTTGGGCAGATACTATTTCTACTGGTGCTTATCAGCTTGAGATTTTTGCAGAATCTGGATATTTAAATAATACTAGAGCAACAAATATTTCTGGAACAGGAAATGGTGACATATTCGTTTATCATGATAATATTGTTATTGCTGGAGCATATGTAAAAAATATTATAAATTCAACAGGCAGCGGAAATGTTTCTGGATTTTATCAATGTGATCAAATATCTGCTTGTCAAATACAAACAATAGAAGCATATTCTGGTTCCATTTACTGTTTTTATGCATGTGATCAAATATCTGCTTGTTTTGTAGACGATGCAGAAACAGTAGACGGAACTATTTATGGATATCAGGGTTGTAATCAAATTTCTGCGTGTAAAGCAAGTACTTTTGTCAGTACTGGAACTGGTCTTATTTTTGGATATAGACTATGTTATGCACTATCGTCTTGCAAAGCTACAAGTTTTCAATCAAATTCTGGAAATGTATATGGATTTTATGAATGTCATGATATGGCAGCATTAATCACAACATTATTGAGTTCTACTTCTGGTACAGTTAATGGATATTATAATTGTACTGAAGGAGCAGCGTTTGAAACAGATGTGGGAACAAATAGTGCCAATGATTATATGGATACTGCAGACACAAATGTTACAAATAAAAATTCAATACAAGATATTTTTACAACATAATAAAAAAGTCCGGGACTGCTCCCGGACTTAATTGTTTTAGTCTATTTTATACCGAATACCTACTATAATTTTATTGTAGGTGATCGGTGCCGGCTTTTCTTCATATTCAAAATAATACACATGTTTGCTAACATAATACTGCCCTATACTAGAAACAACAATGTGTCCGCACATGTGTTCTACTTCTATAAAAAAGAAATCTAAAAAAGTAACACCTATTCCATATGTGTATTGTTCGTAATAGGGACTGTTTTTTAGAAAATCCCCGTCAGTCGGGTAAAACCAGCTCTTCAATCCGCCATAAAAATACGGAGAAAAATATTTAAAATCAGTCCCGTATTTTATTTTCAGATCGATTGTACCGACAGTATTATGATCATTCATTTCATAATACCGTCCGCATCCTGCATTAAATTCCAGCCATCCGGGAATAACTCCCTGATAACTAAATGCGTTTGTTGAAATAAATAATAAAAGTACAAATATTATTTTTTTCATTTTTGATCCTCCAATTTTTTTAACTTTGATTAAAAATACCGGGGCATTAAGCCCCGGTATCATCACACTTTTTAAAACATTTTCTGAGGTGTATTTTTGAAACTCCCCGGTTTTGCGGTTGCCCGAGGAAAACCGTTAACAAGATAAGTGACACATTGCAATAATGGTAACCATTATTACAGACGCTATCAGCGCGGTGATAACTACAGAAGCGATAAATATTTTAATATCAACTTTAACGCTTTTTTTATCACCTTTTTTCATTTTAGACCTCCAATTTTAATTTTTGTCCTGTCTCTTCAGTGCCGGGTGGACAGTTCCGGCAGACGCCCATAAGGGCGTTTCGACTTTTAATGATGTTTCTTTTCTATACATTCGTCATCGTCTTGATCCCAGATTTCCCAGTTCTTTAAACCCAAATCAAAAATCACATCGTAGCAATCATGAACTGATGGGAACTCCCCGACAAAAAATCTTTCGTTTGTTTCTTTGTTATATTCCATTAACTCTAACATTTCTGATCTCCTTTATTAACTTTGTTATATTAATAATATACGGAATAAAGATAATAAAGTAAAGTACTTTTTTATGCATAAGAATAAAAATATATTCGTAAGTACTGGTTTTATGAGTGGTTATTTAACCATTTCAAATATGTTAGAAATTTGGGCATCTTTTTTATCAGATTTCCGTTTCATAGCATCTATTTTTGCGCTTTGTCTAAGAAATGGCTGGGTTGCTTCGTGGATTCTAATTAGCATTGTTTCTACTATATTATTTGTGTCTTCTTGCAATATAGTTAATTCATTTTCTCTTTTGCGTAGATAATTATATTTTTCTCTATTAGAACTAATTTGTTTTTTTAATTTAGAAATTTCATTATTTTTTTGTACAATAATTTGTTGTAATTCTTTTTTAATTTCTTGTATTTGTTTTTTATTTTTTTCTTGATATTCTTTTTTTGTTTCCTGCCGGCCCTGTTCCCGGCCTTTTTTTATTCCGTCTCTTCTTGCTTTTTTAACCTGCTTTGATATAATTCTAAAAAATAATTTTTTCATGGTTTTCTCCTTTTATAAAGTTATCCCGTTTAAAGAAAATTCTGGAATGTTGTCCCCGTCTACGCAGTAAAAAAGATGAAAACAATATTTATGAATATTTATATAATTTTCTTTTTTGGGAAAAATCATTATTACTTTTTTATCTGTTCCGAAAAATAAGTTTTTAATATATAATATTTCTTCGTGTGGCGGATACCGATTTGGCCTCGACAAAGACAAATGCCACCATCTTTTGTCGTCATTTTCTATGTTGCAAGAACAAATCACAAGTAAATTTCCTTTCCGATACATAGCCCCATCTGTTCGTTTTTCTATCAGATCAAAATTAGCTTCTTTAATTTTCTGCTCATTTATCATATGTCTAATCCCACTATTTTATATTTTAGATTTTTTAAATACGGTTTTTGCATATAGTCTTTTGCTCCCTGTTCGCTGTTAAAAGCAACTAAATGATTTGTCCCCTCCCAGCATAGGGGATATATTTGATTGTCGAATGAACTTTTAAAAAGAATAAAATATTTATTTTCCATTTTCTCTTCCTACAAACATAACGATTGCAAAAGAAATTGGAGCAATTAAATCTATAAATATAGCCGGGAATACACTCAGCCAAAATTGTATCATTTCCGGCTTCCATCTAAAAATAGAATTCATCCACAAATAAAAATCAGGCGGACTTTTTTTAACAATTGTTATGTTTTTATTTTTTCTTAAATTAGTTAATTTTTTTAATACATTATTTAATTCTTTTTTTGCGCTGTAGTATCTCCAACGAAAAGCATTATATTGTTTTTTGTTTTTTTCAATATTTTCTTTTGTCGTGTATTGAGATAACACAGATTGTAGTTGTTTTATATCCTCTTTAAGTATCCTGGCCCGTTCCTGGTATTCCTGTTTTTGTTCCGCATATTCCATATTTTTTATATCATTTTCTGCAATCAATTTTTCCTGTTTGTATTGCAAATTAAGTTTTTCTATGCGGGCATTATACTGTCCGGCCACGGTACTGATCATAGAAAATACAGTAACAATAATCCATAATAAAGAAAAAACAAAAATTAAAGCATATTGTTTCTTTTTAAAAAACAGTACTATTAATTCAAACGCACTAACAGCAAAAGCAACCATTATGGTTGCTAATAACAAAGACCGGAACGGACTCAAAAATTCCCGGAGCCAGTTGTCTGAATAATACACAGACATGTACGTGGCTCCTATACCGATAACTAATAATATATATTTCAAAATTGATATCCAGTTATTAAATTTAATAACCGGTTTTTTAAATTGAGTAACATCTAATTTAACAGTGTCTTTTTTTTGTTTGATTTTATTTACAACTTTTTTAACCGGGAGTTTTTTTATTTTGTCCGGCAGTTGGCTGATCGTGAGTTTATTATTTTCAACCAAAAGAAACTTTTTGTTTTTGAGATAGGACAATATTTTGTAAATAGAATTTTTATCCAATCCGGTTTCTTCCTTTATATACGAAAGTTTTGGAATTTTTCCGTATTTTTTAAAATAATATTCTAAAATTTTTTTCATTTTTTCAATATCATTCAATGATATTGTTTTAGGTTCCGGTTTTTTCATTCTTTTTATTTTTCCTTTAATTGTTTTCACTGAGGCAACTCTGCTACCATCACAACTCTTAGTTTTTCTTTAGATGCTATATTATGCGCCATTTTAGATGCAGATTTAAAATTGTTCGCGGGAAGTTCTATTTGTTTACAAGATTTTGCCTTAGCACTATCTGAAGTTTTTTTAAAAAATATTCTATAGGTATATTTCATGCTGCACTCCTTTTTTCCGTTAATAGTTATATTATACTATTTTAAACACAAAAAGAAATAATTATTTTCCAAAAAGTGAAATTTTTTTAAAAAAAATTAAAAAGTACTTTACTTGATCACTGTTTTTGTTATTTTAGTATTAAAGTTAAAAATTGGAGGTTAAAATGGAAGAACAAAAACAACAAGAAGTACAATTTTTGTACGAATTGCTAAAACGTTGTAATTCGCTTACAATCGAATGTTTTTTAAAAGGGAAAGCGTTACCTTTGTCTATTCGTAAACGAGGAATAGATAAAGTATCGGTTGTAAAAATGAATGAAATGCAGTTCGAAGATTTTAAAAATAATATATTTATTTTTAAAGTCCGTGATGTGAATTCCAAATTTATAATCGGAGCGGAGGAAATTGAATCTATTGTTCCATTATATCAAGAACACGCTATTAAAATAGAAATGGACGAAGACGAACAAGTGTCCTTTGAAGTTTCTAAAACATATTCAAAAGTGCAAAAAATTTTAATTGTGTTGATAGATGGAATGCACGTTGAAATTTCATTTAAAACGTCCACAATAGCAAAAAAACAAAACGAACCGCATTAAGCGGTTTGTTAAAATTAGCTTTAACGGCCCCATGTTCCGGGGCCGTTTTTTAAAAATCTAAAAAGGAGAAAATTATGAATTGTTCCGTAGTAGAAGAAATGTATTATGGTTATAATAATTTATTGCACCAAAAAGTAAATAAATATTTTATTTTAACCGGGGTAGACCGGGAAGAATTACAAGGCCAGGCAAATTTAATTTTTATGGAGTGTGTCACATCATTTTTAAAAATACCAAACAGAAAACATTCTTTTTCTACTCATTTATGTAATTCCCTGGAATGGGAAATTATACGATTTTTGGAAAAAGAAGAAAAAAAAAGAAAATCAGAAATCAGTATTGTTACAAAAATAGATGATGCTGAATATTATGGAAATGAATATTACATTGATCCGTTAGCACACGATGATTATTGTGTGCAAACAATTGAACTTAATGATTTAATAAATAATTTAAATGGGGATCTGGCAAAAGAGTGTAAATATATATTACGTTTAATTTTGCATCCTACGGAAAAACAAAAACGAGAGTTCCCGTATAAAAGCAGAAAAATGAGCCGGAAATCCATACAAAAATATCTGAGAGAAAAAGGGTGGAAAATTACCACCATAAAAAATTGCTTTAGAAAAATAAGGCAGGAAATAATAAATGAATTATAAACATAAACTTTTACGGCCCTATCAAAACATACATATAAATAAAATGATTAATATTTTACAAAAACAGGGAGCAGCCCTGGATGGGAGTGATACCGGAACCGGTAAAACATATACATCAATAGCATTGGCAAAATTATTAAAATGTAAAATAATCGCCTTAGTCCCAAAAAATAGTATTTCTACATGGCAGGAAATTGCTGATGCATTTGAAGTTCCCATAATAGCTTTTAACTACGAACAATATCAAAGAGGGAATATAGAATGTTTACGTAGAACAGAATACATGCAAACATTTTATGACAGAAGAGGAAAAAGGAAAAAAAGAAGAGTAGTAAAATTTCAATGGCTGACTGATAAAAATGATCTTATTGTTTTTGATGAGGCCCACCGGTGTGGGAGTTATTCTACATTGAATGGAAAAATATTAAGATTTTCTAAAAAAACAAATAGCAAAATATTGTCCCTGTCTGCAACCATAACAGATAAGGCAACAGATATGTATAATATTGGGTTGGTGCTGGGACTTTTTTCTGATTGGATGGGATTCCAAACATGGGGATATAATAGAGGAATTACAGATGGGCATTTCGGTGGATTTGATTTTAATGCGTCCAAATCCAATTTGATAAAAATACATAATGATATATATCCAAAATACGGGGCAAGAATGAAGGCAAGTGAAATACCAGGCTTTCCAAAAAACAATATTATCAGTGAAGCATATGATATGGAGTCGGCCGTAAAAATACAAAACCTATATGATGACATAAAAGGAATCATAGAAATCACAAAACGGATAAAGGCCCGGCAGGAAATAGAATTATTAAAAGTATCTACTATGATAGAAATGACTAGTGATTTGCTTGCAAAAGGGCATAGCGTTTGTTTGTTTGTGAATTTCAAGCAGACAATAACAGAACTATCAAAAAAACTAAAAACAAATTGCATTATAGACGGGGGCGTTGCCGGAAAAAATCGAATAAAAAACATGAGGGATTTCCAAAATAATAAAAGCAAAATAATATTATTGAATTCCAGGGCTGGCGGTGAATCCATATCTCTGCACGATACTCAGGGAGGGCACCCGAGAGTAAGTATAATAAGTCCACCTGAAAGTGCTAAAAATCTAAAACAGGTTTTTGGAAGAACTGTCCGGGAGGGAACAAAGGCAGATTATGTAACTCAAAAAATAATATTTTGCAGGAATACCATAGAAGAAGAAGTCGCAAAAAATTTAAAAAGAAAAATCCGTAATATTGACATGATTAATGACGGAGATTTTGGAGAGCTAATATGATACTTAGTATTATTCATTTGTTGTCACAAGAGAAAAAAAGATTTATTATAGAAACAAATAAATTTCCTGATTATGTTTTAATGTCTTCTACTACACTTTTAGATTTAGAAAAAGAAGTACAAAAGCAAAATAAAATGGAACATAATCAAAATGTGCATTTACATAAATTTGAAAATATGAATATATTATTATTAGAAGATTTAAGAAAAAACGAATTTATTTTTTATGATAAAGAAAAATTAAAAGAATTTATGTATCGATCATTTTATAGTTAATTTTGGAGAATTATTATGAAAAAATTTAAAGACCTGTCTATCGGTTTTATTGTCGGTATTATTGACAGCTATGGGGCTGTGCACTCTAGGTTTGATGATGATTGTAATGTCCAATTTTTAGAATTGGACTAAACATAAAACTTTAACGGCCCTTATGTTTCGGGGCCGTTTTTTATTTTAAGAGGTATTCAATGTTTAATGCAAAAGCATTTTGCGAAGATTATGATATAACTATTCCAGATACAATAAAAAATACACAAGAGGGCTGGGTAAATATTTGCTGTCCTTTTTGCGATGATAGAACAAATCACGGCGGAATAAATATTGACGGCGGATATTATTATTGCTGGAAATGTGGATGGCACCCGTTATATGATTTAATTTTAGAATTAACAAATTCTAATCCAAATAAAATTATACAACAATACTCCCGTCCTTTTATCCAAAAGAAAAAAAGAAAAAAGAAAGTTAAAGAACTTAAACTGCCAGCAGAAACTATTCCGTTGCAAAAACCGCATAAAGATTATTTAATAAAAAGAAATTTAAACCCGGAACAATTAGTTATAGAATGGAACATTAAAGGAACAGATATCATTGGACCGTATAGTTATAGAATATTAGCACCGATCGAATATAAAAAAAGAATTGTTTCTTATCAAGCAAGGGATATTACCGGGAAATCTAGTTTACGTTATAAGGCTTGTAAAATAGATAATGAAATAATACAACATAAACATATTGTATACGGAATAGATAAAATAAAAAATAAAACAGGGATATTAGTTGAGGGCCTGATTGATGTTTGGAAGATTGGGCCGGGTGCTGTTTGTACGTTCGGTACTGCTTTTACTATTCAGCAAGTTCGATTTATAATAAAACATTTTGATAGAATATTTATTTTATACGATCAGGGACAAAAAGCACAAAAAAAGGCAAAAGAATTATCATATCAATTAAGTCCTTTTATCGATGTCGAATTATTAAAAATTTCTGGAAAATTTTCTGATCCGGGAAATATGACAAATAAAGAAGTTAGCTATTTAAGAAAGCATACAATCAAAAAATGGTATAATGCTAAATAACTGCTCATAAAACCAGTACTTATAAATATAAAAATATATTAAGCAGTAAAAAAGTACTTTACTTTATTTACTTTATTCTGTATATTATATACATAAAGTTAATAAAGGAGATTTTAAAATGAATAAAAAACAAATTAAAAAAGCGTATAGATTTTATAACAAAGTTATTGAAGATAATTCTTTAAGATCAGAAATATCTAAACAAATTAAAAAACATTCGTTTAAACATTTTTTGTCTGTTTTAGAATTTGCTAACAGACAATTTTAAAATAGACCTAGATTAACTCAAGTTTTAATTACTGCATATCCGGCCAGGTGCAGTAGTTTGGGAAAAGGATGTACAGTTTTAAGAGTAGGATATAATTCTATTGGATTTTCTTGGAAAGCTGGCGCATACGGATGTATATTATCTTATTAAGCCTTTATTAACTGCCCGAAAGCCGGCAACCGGCCGTAGGGCAGTTTTATATAAATTTTTTTAAAAAATCCTTTACTTTTATTTAGCATTATTTTATATAATCCTTTATGAAAGTAAAATTTATAAAATAAAAGAAGAAACAGGAAACAGCCGGATTTTCCTGTTTCTTTTTGTTTATTAAAGGGTAATTATCATATATTCGGCCCCCATTTTTGGGGATATGGTGATTACCCTTTTTTTATTCCCCGGAGGTACTTGTAAATGATAATTAGAGTACAAAAAAACAAAAATAATCCATATGTAATAATTAATAAAAATTTTTTACAAAATAAAAATCTTTCTTGGAAAGCAAAGGGATTGTTATCTTATTTGCTGAGTTTGCCTGATAATTGGGAAATTAAGGTAGAAGATTTAAAAAACAGATCTACAGATGGAAGGGACTCTACCAATACTATTATTAAAGAACTTATTACGTACGGATATATAAAAAGAAAACCAAAACCAAAAGAAAAAGGAAAATTTGGTGGATATGATTATATGGTTTATGAGGAACCGTTACTGGAAACCCGTAACGGTTTGTCCGTAACGGAAAACCCGAAAGTAGTAAATAATAATAATATAGTAAATAATAAAGAGGAAATAAATGACTCTAGCGAGTCAAAAACATCTTCTATGAATAAAATAACAAAATATTGGAATAGTCTAAGCCATACAAGAAAACATAAGGAATCATCTAAAAAAACAAATCAAAAAATAAATCAGCTAATATTAGATTTAAAAAATGGTAAATTTTCTAATTACTTTTGGGACAAAGAGTTTTTAAAAACAAATAAAATATCTAAAAAATATTTGTCTAAAAAATGGACAGATCAGGAAATCGAAAAAATATTAAAACGAGTTAATAATTTATACCGGTCAGAATATTGGCCGTATGATAAAACTAAATTGCCCCGTGATCTTAGTACCGTTTTTTATAATCAATCAACAGGCAAATCGTTTTTTTTATTATGTCTCAAAAACCCGCCGCAGTTATTAAATAAAGAAAAAAGACAAAAACCGAAAAATGTAGAAATGTTTAATAAATTTTTAGAGCTGTTTCCCAAAACTCCCCCATCCAAATTTGTAAAAATATTTAATGAATATTGGGAACGGGTGGAAAAAATAATGAATGAAATTGAGCCGTATTATCGACACACTTCATTCGGTTCCTATTTGGGAAATATAAAACATATGCATAGATTTGTGGATTTTCATATTGCATGGATAAAAAAACAAAGTAGCATTTTCCCCGGACTTTTGAAAGGATGTCCGTGGGAAAATTTCAAAGATTTTGTATTATCTGAACATGGATATTATTTAGAACCGGATTCAGATATTATGAAATTAATAATTAGAGATTGGGAACGGTCTCAAAGAAGATCAAAAAGGAGAAAAAAAAATGAGTACCTTGAAATGTAAAGCTTGGAATAAAAAAACAAAAAAAATGTTTCGTGGAGGCCCGGCTGATTTGCTTATGGATTTTCGTGACAGTAAAATTTATGAGTTTGATTTTGAGAATAATGATTGGAACGAAACAAACGATTATGAAATATTGCAATATACCGGATTAAAAGATAAAAACGGTAAAAAAATTTATGAAGGGGATATTATACTTACTCAAACTTATTCTACCCGTCCTTATTCTGTTAACGCAAAATTTAAAAGATTTAAGGCTGTTGTTGAATTAGTAATAGATACTACTTGTGATGTGTCTGAGTATCGGGCAATTATAAAAGAAAAAATGGAAAATTATAGATATTCTTCGTTTGGTGATTTTTTTGATTGTGAAGTGATAGGTAATATATATGAAAATCCGGAATTGTTAAAAGAGGAAAAATGAATATGAAAATAATCAAAAAGAAAATTGATTCAGAGCCGGAAAAGGATTTGTTAATAGGACTGATTGTTTCAGACAGGTTTATCCGGGAAATATTTCCTATATTGGATTTGTCATACATTCAAATCAGTTATATTAAAAAAATAGCTGGGTGGTGTGTTGCATATTATAAAAAATATAATAAAGCACCTTTTCAGGATATAGAAAAAATATTTAAACAAGAAAAACGAAAAGGTAAACTGAAAGATGAAATGATTGAGTTGATAGAAGATTTTTTAATTCAGCTCAATAAGCGATATACAGAATTAGAAAATTTTAATGAAAAATATTTAATTGATTCCGCGGAATTTTATTTAAAAAAACGCAACATGGAATTATTGCGGGATGATTTGGATGTGTATTTGATTCAAAATGAAATTGGAAAAGCGGAGTTGTTGTTATCGTCTCATAGCAGGATAGAAAAATTACATTCTAATTATATAGATGTCATAAAAGACCATAAAAAAATAATTTCTAGTTTGATGCAGGATGATAATGAAATATTTAGTTTTCCCGGGGCGTTGGGAGAGTTGGTAGGCCCAGTATGTAGAGGTGATTTTTTTAGTTTTATTGCGCCTGCAAAAAGGGGAAAATCCTGGTGGCTGATTGATTTTGCAGTTCGCTCATTGTTCAAGCAGCTTAAAGTTTTATTTGTGAGTATGGAAATGCCGGAGAAACAATTGTTGCAGCGCATACACCAGGGAATGCATGGACAAAGCAAAAAAGAAAGACATGAAATACAGATACCGTTTTTTACAGAGAAAAATGAATTACGGCATACATTTGAAAAAAGAAAAGGGCTGAGTGTAAAAAAGGTAATTGAGAAAGCAAAAAAATTAGAGGTGATGATTGGACAGGGGCAATTAAATATTGTTTGTTACCCGTCCCGGAGTGTGAATTTAGATATGATAAAAAATGAAATACAAAATGCAGCTCACTATACTAAATTTTACCCTGATGTAATTGTTATAGACTATTTGGATATTTTAAAACCTGAACCCAGTTCCCCACGTGAAATACGGCATGCAATTGATTATACCTGGTCTACTGCTAGGGGACTTGCTCAAGAAATAAATTGTATTGTGGTAACTGCCAGCCAGGGTAACCGGTCTACATTTAAAAAAGACATTGATGAAGAGGGAGTTGCTGAAGATATTAGAAAGTTGGCGCATGTAACACATATGATAGCATTAAATCAGAGCAAAGAAAATAAAGAAAATAATGTTATGCGTTTGGGATCTCTAGTTGTCCGGGAAGAGGAATTTTTTGTCGGTGAGGAAGTGTTAGTGGCATACCAATACGGGATAGGGAAGGCATACCTGGATAGCCGGTGGGAGAAAGATGTTCTTTTTTAAAAAAAGTTTTCTTTTTTTTTCATAAAAACGTATAATATAATTATAAATAACAAAAGGAGAAATAAATGAAAAAACAAATAATTGCAGCAATTAAGGATATTTCAGAGCTGGGAGTGGATTTTGATATATCGCTGGATGAAGCTGAAAAATATGGCGAGGATGTTTTGATTGCAGAATTGGAAGAGGCGGCTGTCATTTTGGAAGACGGCGACAAATTACAAAAATCTACAGTTGATACTTTTACAGAATTGGAAATTGATATACCGGCAGGAATAAAAATTGTCCCGTCTAAAAAACCAGTTACCAAAAAACCGGTTTCCAATAAAAAATCTAAAAAGCAAAAAAAAGCACCGATTAAAAAATCTAAAAAAAATGAAAAACCAAAATCTGCAAAACCAAAAACAGATAAAAAAGAAATTAAAAAATCCCAAAAAAATAAATACCGAAAAAAAAGCAGTGATTTGAGTAATGAACTGGCAAAACTTTTAGAAGAGGCAGATTACACACAAAAAGAAATCAGGGAGGAGTTGTTTGATCGTTTTGATGGAAAGATACCAAAAAAAAGAATTTCTGATTTGCTTTCCTGTGTGAAAAACCCTAAATATAATATTTTTGATAATTTGGTTGTTATTGATGATGATGGGATAATGAAATTTGAAAAGTGAATATGATTATATTTGGCATTTAAAAAATGCTGACTTTAAAAAAGATAAGGGAAAAGTTTTTTCCGGTTTTGCTGGTGGTGGCGGTTCAACAATGGGATATAAACTAGCTGGGTTTGATGTTATTGGATTTAATGAAGTGGATAAAAAAATGGCTGAATGTTATATTCAAAATCACAATCCAAAATATTCATATGTAGAACCAATACAAAAATTTAAAATTAGAAATAATCTGCCTGATGCTTTATATGATCTTGATATATTAGACGGCAGTCCGCCATGCTCTTCTTTTTCTATTGCCGGCAATCGGCATAGGGATTGGGGCAAAGAAAAACAATTTAGAGAGGGAATGGAAAAGCAAATCCTTGATACATTGTTTTTTGATTTTATTGACTTGGCAAAAAAATTACAATCAAAAGTTGTAGTGGCTGAAAATGTTCATGGTATTTTGCTTGGCATGGCAAAAAAATATATGAAAAATATATTGTATGCATTTGATGCAGCTAATTATTTTGTTGATTTTAAATTATTGGATTCTTCTTTGATGGGAGTTCCTCAAGTTCGGCGGCGTGTTATATTTTATGCAATACGGAAAGATTTGATTAAAAATATTAAACATACTGGCATGCATATAAAAAAACCGGTACTGGATTTAGATTTTAATTTTGATACGATTTTTTTTGAAAAAATAATGGATGAAAATGGAGACAAAATAACAAAACATAATTATGATATTTGGAAACATAGAAAATATGGGGAAAAGGTTATGTTTCGCACTAAAAAAAGAATTGGAATGAAAGCAAGTAATTTTCCATTGCAATATGTTTACAAAGAAAATGTTATGCCAGTTATACCGTCTACCGGGAAAAACGCATTGTGTTTGTTTCATAAACCTTTAAAGGTTAGTGAAACTGAAATTATAAAAGGATCAACGTTTCCATTAGATTATAATTTTTGCAATGCAAATATTAATTATGTGTGTGGGATGTCTGTTCCACCTGTTATGATGGCAAATATATCAAAAAGGATTTATGATCAATGGCTGAAGAATATATAGATTTTTTAAAAAGCAAAATTAAAAAAATTGATAATTGTGGGTTTGATATTGGTGTTGAAAATATAAACCCGGTTTTATATAAATTTCAAAAATACATTGTTTCTTTGTCTTTGAAAAAAGGCAAGTTTGCTGTGTTTGGAGAAACAGGGACAGGCAAAACAGCAATACAATTATCCTGGGCAGAAGAGGTTGTTAAAAAAACAAAAAAAAATGTTTTGATATTTGCCCCTTTGGGAGTTAATGCACAAACAATACAAAAAGGAAAAAATACATTTAATGTTATTGTCAACAAATTACAACATTTTGATGAAATAAATGCTCCGGCAATTTATATTTCTAATTATGAGCAAATTGATAATATAAATATTAATGATTTTGTTGGTATTGCATTAGATGAAAGTAGTATTTTAAAATCTTTTTGTGGAAAAATGAGAAATAAAATAATTGATGTTTGTAAAGATGTAAAATACAAATTGGCACTTACGGCTACACCGTCCCCGAATGATCTTATGGAACTTGGAAATCATTCTGAATTTTTAAATGAAATGTCTTATAGTGAAATGCTGGCAATGTTTTTTGTTCATGATGGTGGGAACACATCAAACTGGATTTTAAAAAATCATGCAAAAAATGATTTTTATTCCTGGGTAGGTGAATGGGCGGTTGTATATACTAATCCGGCTGATTTGGGTTTTAAAAATGAATCTAAAATGTATGAATTGCCGGATATACAATATAATGAAATAAAAATAAAAACACCGAAAAAAAATAATGGATTGTTATTTAATGATTTTGCTGTTAATGCAACTTCGTTTAACAAGGAATTGCGAAGAACAATTGAAATCAGAATGAATGAAGTTAAAAAAATTATTGATGGCAACAAAAATGAATTTATTATTGTATGGGTAAAACAAAATGCTGAGGCTGACTATTTAAAAAATATTTTGAATGGCTATGATTATAGAGAGGTCAGAGGCAGTGATCCAATACAAAAAAAAGAAAAAAATCTGATAGGATTTTTAAATAAAAAATTTAAAATACTTATTACAAAAGAAAGTATTGCCGGTATGGGTTTAGATTATTCGCATTGTCATATTCAAATACATGCCGGGCTTGATTTTAGTTTTGAAAAATTATATCAATCGGTTCGGCGTAGTTACCGGTTTGGTCAAAAAGAAAAAGTACATATACATATTATAACTACAGACACAATGCACAATGTAATAGCAATAATAAAAAGAAAGGAAAAAACATTTAACATGATGAGGGACGAAATGAAAAAAGTTGTTAATAAAAAAAGGAACAAAAAAATAAAGTTGGCAAATGATACTGATGTATTTACAATTGATGATTGTATTTTGGTGAAGGGTGATTGTGTTCAAAAAATTAAAGACATAAAAAGTGAAAGTATTGGCTATAGTATTTTCAGTCCGCCTTTTGCCAGCTTGTATACATATAGTGATCACATTGAAGATATGGGCAACAGTAAAAATTATAAACAGTTTTTTCAGCATTTTTCTTTTTTGGTTGATGAACTGTACCGGGTGATTGAAAGCGGGCGCAATGTTTCTGTGCATTGTATGAATATTCCCACAAGAAAACAATTTGACGGATATATTGGTTTGTATGATTTCAGAGGAGATATTATTAATTTATTTAAAGAAAAAGGGTTTATTTATCATTCAGAGGTTTGTATCTGGAAAAATCCTGTTGTTGCGATGCAAAGAACAAAAGCGCTTGGGCTGTTGCACAAGCAAATAAAAAAAGATTCTACTATGTGCCGGCAGGGACTTCCTGATTATTTAATCACATTCCGTAAACCAGGTGAAAATAAAAAACCTGTTGCCGGGGAGTTTGATCATTATTGTGGTGAAGATAAATTTTTCGGAAATAAAAATATGTCTATTGAGATCTGGCAGCGGTATGCCAGTCCTGTGTGGATGGATATAAACCCGTCTAATACATTGCAGTTTAGAAATGCAAAAGATGAAAATGATGAAAAACATATCTGTCCATTGCAGCTGGATGTTATACATCGTGCATTACAGTTGTGGTCGATTGAAGGGGATATTGTATTAGATCCGTTTTCCGGGATTGGCAGTACGCCGTATGAATCGTTATTGCTAAATAGGTTGGCATATGCGATAGAACTAAAAAGTTCTTACTATGAAGAAGCAAAAAAAAATATTAAATTGGCGGTAAATGAAAAAATGAGAAAAAAATTTTTTTAGGAGAAAATTATATATGTATAATAATATTAGGGTTTATGTTGCTGGAGCGTATAGTGCATGCAATGTTTTAGATGTATTAAAAAATATTGGAAAGGGAGAAAAATTGTCTTTAGAGGTTTTTAAAGCGGGGTTTTGTCCGTGGCATGATAAGGATTTTATTATACATGATCCTGATTTTGAATATACAGTTGATATGTTTTATAATTATTCCCTTGCTTGGTTGGAAGTTTCTGATTGTGTGTTGTTGGTTCCAGGATGGGAAAATAGTATTGGAACCAAAAAAGAAATTGAAATGGCAAAGGAATTAAAATTAAAAATATATTATTCTTTGGAAGATTTAAAAAATGATTATAATTAAGGAGAAAATTATATATGGAAATTAAAACTGATGAATTAAAAAATGTATTAAATACTCTGTTTGCTTATGTATCGAAAAAAAATAATATAGTGAGTGATGTGTTTAGCAAATTTATTTTTGATAATGATAAAATATTTATTGTGAATGAAGAATATGCATTTGAGATCCCGTTTGATATTGATTTATCGGCTGTGCTGGGTGTTGATGAAATGATTAAAATCATAAACGGAATATCTGCTGAAAAAATAAATATGAAAATAAAAGATGATTTTTTGTTGATAAAATCCGGCAATACAAAGGCCAAGATAATTTGCAATGAAGTAAAAGAAGAAAATAAAAAATTTATTGATGTTAATTATAAATGGAAAAAAGTGCCGGATAATTTTAATATGGGAGTTGGTCTGTGTATTTTTTCTGCTGCAAAAGATGATTATATGTATGTGTATAATAATATACACATACATGATAATATGATTACCAGTACTGATAATTTAAGGATCAGTAAATTTTTATTGGAAGAAAAAATGGACGAATTTTTGCTTCCGTTAATTTCTGCAAAATTTTTATGTAAACACAAAACAAAAAAATATTTTTTAGAAAAAAATATGGTGCACTTTAAAAATGATGACGGAACAATTTTTCATTCAAGAATTGTGTCTGGGGATTTTCCTGATATAAATCAATTTTTTATTTTGGATAAAAAAAATATTTTTTATACATTTCCTGATGATATTAAAAATACAATTAAACTTGTTTCTACTCTTGCAGAGGGGGAGTTTGATGTAGATAAAAGAATAGAAATAAAAATACAAAATAATAGTATGAAATGTAAGGCAAAAAATACAAAGGGGTGGATTGAAAGTGATATAAAGCTTGATATTGGAATTGATTTTGAATTTAAAATAAACCCGGTATTTTTGTTAGACATTTTAAATTTATCTATGAAGTTTACAATTATTGATGATAGGTTTATATTTATCAGTGATAATTTTTTCCATTCATTTATGGTGGATTTGATGGAAGGCAAATAAATGAATGGATTTTTTTATGATGAAAAAGAAAAAAAGAAAAAGTTTAAAAAGAAAAATAATAAAATAACGGAGTATACTTGTAGTAGTTGTGGATTAAATGAACAATGTGAATCTCCAAAAATGAAGCCATCCGGTTCTGGGAAACTGAATATATTAGTAGTTGCTGAAGCTCCTGGCAAAAAAGAAGACCAAACAGGAACGCAGCTGGTTGGAGAATCCGGGCAGGAGTTAAGAAAGCATTTGAAAAATCTGGGATATTCCCTTGATGAGGATTTTTGGAAAACCAATGCAGTTACATGCCGGCCGCCTGGAAACAGGAAACCGACTATTAAAGAAATCAGATGTTGCAATCCAAACTTGATGAAGTTTATAAAAGAAAAAAAGCCGGACAAAATAATAGCTTTGGGCGGTACGGCCTTTCAATCTCTTACAGGGGAAACCGGAATAGAAAAATGGAATGGATATGCTATACCTGATCAGAAATTGGGCTGTTGGATATATCCATTAAATCACCCGTCTTTTTTGATCCGCAACAAAAATGATGATCTTTTAAAAAAACAATTTAAAAGCGGACTAAAGTTTGCTATAGAAGATGATAGAGAATTTCCTGTATATTCTGATATAGAAGAATTTGTAGAAGTTTTAAACAGTCCGTTTGAGGCAATTATTTTTATGCAGGGAATTTTGGATGGAACAATTACTGCAAATGATATCGAAACAACCGGCAAAGCTCCGTACAAAAAAGGACATGAAATAATATGTGTTTCTATTGCTGTGTCTGTTAACAGGGTTGTTGTTTTTCCATTTTTCAAAGACAAAGAATTTAGAAAGGAATTTAAAAAGTTTTTGAAAAATAAAAAAATAAAAAAAATAGCGCATAACATGAAGTTTGAAGACAAATGGTATAGGGTTATTTTAAAAACAAAAACAAAGGGCTGGTATTGGGACACAATGATCGGGGCACATATTGCCGACAACAGACGAGGAATAACCGGTTTGAAAGATCAGGTATATATCAATTATGGGATAAGGGGATATGATGATGAAATATCGCCTTTTTTTGAATCAGGCGATAAATCGTCACATGCTTTTAACCGCATAAAAGAATGTGATTTGAGAAAGTTAATGATATATTGTGGGTTAGATAGTTTGTTTTCTTTGTGTTTATATAAAGAACAAGAAAAAAATATGAGTGCAATTGATTTTGTATCGTACGATTTACTACATCAGGGAGTTTTGGAATTTTGTGAAATAGAACAAAACGGGATTTGTGTAAATACTGAATATTATAATAAAGCAGTTAATCACGTAACTAAAAAAATGGACAAAATAGAAAAAGATATAATGAATAGTAAGGAAGTTGGAAAATGGGACGGAAGAAAAGAATTTAAATTTACGTCCAATAAAGACCTGCCGCACTTACTATTTGATATTTTAAATATTCAATCGATTATAAAAACAAAAAAAGGGAATAAATCTGTATCAGGAGAAGCACTGGAAAAAATAAAATATCCGTTCGTTAAAAAAATAGTTAAGTGGAGAAAATTAAAAAAAATACGGGACACCTATTTACAAGGATATATTCGGGAAAATGTAAATGGAAAAATGTATCCGTCATTTCATTTAAATACAACAGTCACCTACCGCCCTAGTTGTTCCAATCCAAATTTTGCTAACATACCAAAACATGAGGAGCGTGCAAAAAAATATACCCGTAAAGGGATTATTCCAAGTCCGGGAAGGCAGCTAGCTGAGGTTGATTATTCTCAAATTGAAGTTCGTATTGGTGCCTGTTATCACAAAGATCCGGCCATGATTAAATATATAAAAGACACGTCTACAGACATGCACCGTGATCAGGCAATGGAATTATTTTTGTTAAAAGAAAATGAAATAACAAAAGAACATAGACAACTTTCTAAAAATAAATTTGTGTTTCCGCAGTTTTATGGGGACTGGTGGAAGTCGTGCGCGGAAGCAATCTGGAAAGATTTAGACAATGAAACAAAAATCCATTTGAAAAAAAATGGAGTAAATGGTTTAGGAAGGCTGATTATAAAAAATGGTAAGATCTTGGATTGTACTGGATTTTATAAACATGTCCAAAAAGTTGAAAAAAAATTATGGAATGAAAAATTTCCTGTTTATAATCAGTGGAGAAATGATAATTGGAAAGCATATCAAAAAACCGGGACAATAAAAACATTATCTAATTTTGAACTTATAAAAAAAATGGACAGAAAGGACGCCTCTAATTATCCGATCCAGGGGAGTGCTTTTCATTGTTTATTACTAAGTATGATTTATATAAATAAGTATCTAAGAAAATATAAATTCAAAACGAATATAATAGGACAAATTTATGACAGTATTGTTTTTGATATGTGTCCTGAAGAAAAAGAAAAATTAAAGCCAGTTATTCGTTATGTGATGACAAAAAAAATTAAAAAAATGTTTCCGTGGATCATTGTCCCGTTAGAAATAGAAATGGAAGTTTCTGAAATAGACGGGAATTGGTATGAAATGCATGAGGAGAAAATATGAGTTATGATAAAATTATTGATGAAATTAGTAGAGAAATTGATAAAACATACAAACAGCTTTTTATTGATGGGCCTTATATAGAATATGATGGCGGATATTTGCTTGGTTTAATTGCAGCTTTGGAAATAATTAAAAAATACAATAATAAGGAGAAACAAAATGGCACTTGATAAAAAATATCGGCCGGGAAATTGGGATGATTTTTATGGAAATATTCCTACTGTAAAAAGTTTGAAGGCAGTGATTTCTAAGGATGATCCGCCCCATTCTTATTTTTTTTCCGGTCCGCCTGGTTGCGGTAAAACGACATTGGCAAGGATTTTGACAAATGAATTGGAATGCCATGTTAATGATTTAAGAGAAATTAACATGGGAAATAATCGTGGAATAGATACGGCTAGAGAAATAATTAATAATGTATATTTCCAGCCTATGTATGGAAAAACGAAAGTATATTTGCTGGATGAGGTGCATAAATCCACGTCAGAATTTCAAAATGCAATGTTGAAAATAGTTGAGGAACCGCCGGAACATGTTTATTTTGTTTTTTGTACCACGGAGCCGGAACGGGTAATAAATACAATTAAGTCCCGGTGTGCTTGTTATTCGGTTTCTTTGCTGCCTGAAAAAAGAATTAAAAAATTGTTATTTTCTATTTGTGAAAAAGAAAATATTGAATTGAAAGAGGAGTATTTTGATGAAATAGCAAAAGCCAGTGCCGGTTCACCCCGGCAGGCACTAATAATTTTGGACCAGGTGAAGGGTGTTGAAGAAAAATATATAACTAAGTCTATACAGAAATACAGTGATAGGGATGCCGTTGATGTAAAAAAATTATGCCGTGCTTTGTTAGAAAGAAGAAACTGGAAAGTAATTTCTAAAATTATTAAGGGGATAGAGGCAGAGCCGGAAACGGTAAGAAGAGCTGTATTAGGATATATGGCTGCGGTTGCGTTGAATAATTCTAATTCTCAAGCCTTTATTGTTATAGATAATTTTCAGGATAATTTTTTTGATTCTGGAAAGGCTGGTTTAGTATTAGCATGTTATTCATCTTTGCTATAAAAAAAGTTTCCTTTTTCAATTTAAAAATGTATAATATAATTATATAAGGAGAGTTTAATGTGAAAAAAAGAAAAAATACAAGTCGCTACGATTGTTTAGAAATTGAAAAGCAAGAAAGCGAAGAAAAAGAACAGAAACCTCAAAATGATTATGAAAAAGATTTAAAAATTAACAAGTATGATCTTGTTAATGAATTTAATAATCATCCGTTTTTGTATATGAAATATGTCAAGCTGGCAACGGAAGCGGATATTGAGGTAAGGAGGCTTAGAGAAAAAGTTGATTTTATCAAGGCAGAATTATACGTGCGTATTCGGGAAGAACGGGAAATGGCTAAGGAAAAGGTTACAGAGACAATTTTGGATAGTCTAATAAAGTTGGATGATAACTATCAAAAAGCATATGAAGACTATTTAGTAGAATTAGAAAACAGCAAAATATTGTCCGGGGCGGTAGAGGCTTTTTCACAAAGAAAATCCGGGCTGGAAAACACAGTAAAATTATTTTTGAATAATTATTATTCTCATCCTGTTGAGAGTAATGATGAAAATAAAAGATCTCTGGAACAAGAGGGATTACAAAAACTTTCAAGGAAAAAAAGGAGAAAAACTAATGACAAAAAAGAGAAATAAAAAAGGCAAAAAAAAAGGTAGTGTGAGTGATGCTCTCCGGAAGAGTGTAGACAACAGTGTAGAGGAAAGAAGCTCTGAGGGAACCGGATACGGAATTTTAAATTTTTCCAATTTGGATGTGAGTACTGATGAACTGCCTTTTTTTAAACCGAATAAAGGGAAAAACAGAATTGATGTGATCCCGTTTTGGGTAGAAACAGATAAACATCCGTCTGAAAGCGCCCGAAAAAATGGGGCAGATTATCGGATAAATGTTCATGTACATAAAGGCCTGGGCCCGGATAGAAACAAAACGTTGATCTGTCTGGAAGAAACGTATGGTAAACCATGTCCTGTTTGTGAAAAAAGACGAAAATTGCAGGAACAGGGAGCGAGTGCAGATTTAATTAAGATGTTAAAACCACAGTACCGGGTTTTGTACAATGTGATAGATTTGGACAATGAGGAAAAAGGGATTCAAATTATGGATGTTGCCTATTACTCATTTGAGAGGAATATTGTGGATGATGTTACTGACGGAAAAAAGGGACGGATATATTTTCCTGATCTGGAAAATGGAAGTACAATTATTTTTAAAGCAAAACCCAGTAAATTTCAAGGTCATTCTTTTATGAAAATTCTGGAAGGGAGTTTTGCTCTGGAAGATCGGGAAGAGGCTTATGAAGAATCTATTGTTGATGAAGCTTTTAAACTGGATGAAATGCTTATTGTTCCCACATATGAAGAAGCTAAAAAATTGGTTAATATGGTATCAGATGAAGATATGGATGAAGACGAAGATGATGATGATTGGGATGATGATGACGATAACGAAGTAGAGGAAGAAGAAGACGATTTTGATGATGACGATGATGATTGGGATGATGATGACGAAGATGATTATGACGATGATGATGATTGGGATGATGATGACGATAACGAAGTAGAGGAAGAAGAAGACGATTTTGATGATGACGATGATGATGAAATAGAGGAAGAGCCCAAAAAATCGGTTAAACGCAAAAAGTCAACAACTGAAAAAAAGACGAAAAAACCGGCAAAAACAAAAAGCATAAAATCTAAAAAGACGAAAACCAGGAATAGAAAATGAAAAAGGATTTAATAAAACTCAAAGACGCAATGGATATTGTTGAGCAATATCGACCCCGGCCACGGCGACAGACTATGTATTTTTGGGTTTTGAAGGAAAAAATCGGGGAATTTATTGACGGTCATTATTTTTTTGACCGTCAAAAACTTATTAAAATGCTTGAGGAAAAATATGGCAGCCAGAAGAAAAATAGTTGAAGAAATTGAAGAACGGGTGAAACGTCCCAAGTCAAATGAAAATAAAAAATTATTATCTACTGGATGTACTATTTTGGATTTGGTTACCGGCAAGTATCCGTATGGCATTATTAATATTGTTGGTGATACTTCTACCGGGAAAACATATCTAACATTAGAAACACTGGCCTATCTTATACAAAAAAATAATAAAAAAATAAAATGGTTTTGGGATAAGGCAGAGGGCCGGTTTTCTTGGGACACACAAAGTCGGTATGGGTATGAAATTTTAACTGAGGAAATGGAAAACCGAAAATCCAAAACGGTTGAGGACATGGCATTTAATTTACAACATGAACTTAAGTCTTTAAAAAAAGATACTGTTTTAGTATATGTTGTAGACTCTCTTGATGGCCTGTCCAGTGATGAGGAAATTATCCGGGACGAAAAAAAATATCAGGCAAAATCAAAAGGTAAAAAATTAGAAAAAGGAACATATGGAATGGGAAAGGCGCGTGATATGTCCCGGTTTTTTCGATTACGCACAAAAGACATAGAAGATAAAAAATGTCTTTTAATAATAATATCCCAGGTTAGAGAAAATATTGGGGTTTCGTTCGGGAGAAAATACCGGCGTAACGGCGGAAAGGGACTAGACCATTACGCTAATAGTATTGTGTGGTTGGCTGTTGCTGAAAGACATAAAAAGAAAGGTCGGGAAATTGGGGCAACAATAAAAATCAAGCCCGATAAAACTAGCAACGGAACTCCCGGCCGTGAAGGATTTATTGAGTTAATTTATGATTATGGTGTCGATAATGTTGGTACTAACATAAATTTTCTATATGACCTTAAAACGGATACCGGAAAAAATATATCTGATATGCATAAAAAATTATTAGACTGGGACGGGAAGGAACTAACCAGAAAAAAACTAATACGTTACATAGAAAAAAATGATTTAGAAGATGAATTGGAACGGAGGGTGGTTAGTAAGTGGAATGAAATTGAGGATAGTATTTCTAGTAAGGAGAGAAAACCGAAATGGCAATAAAAACAAGCAGTGCAAAAGCTAAGGGCCGGAACTTGCAAAAATGGGTATGTAAAAAATTGGCCGACGTGTTTAAACTTTCGCATGGTTATGCGGATACTGCGGACATAAAGCCCCGGCCAATGGGACAAAGCGGTGTTGATATTATTTTTAATTCGGATCAAGCGCAAGACCTATATCCATATTCCATAGAGTGCAAATCAACAGAGCACTTTAATTTAAATGAAACATTAAAACAAGCCAAGAAAAATTGTGTTTCGGGAACAGAGTGGTTAATAGTTTTAAAGAAAAAAAGTTTTAAAAATCCGATCGTAATTATGGATTTTGATGTTTTTGTTTCTTTAAATATAAGTAGGTTGTTTCGGATGGGTGCTATTGATGATTAAAAAATTAGTTATAAATAATTTTCAAAATTGGGAAAATGCAAAATTTAATTTTTGTCCCGGTGTTAATATAATTGTGGGCCCGACTGATTCCGGGAAATCTGCTTTTTATAGGATATTAAAATGGATTTTTCAAAATGTTCCGTCCGGTGACGGCTATGTCCAGCATGGTCAAGATATGTGCAAAGGGATTGTTGTGTTAGATGACAACACAAAAGTAATAAGAAAAAGAATAAAAAATAATAATGAGTATAAAATTATAAAAGGAGAAATTAAAAAATCATATAAAGCCTTTGGACAGAAAGTCCCTGAAGATATACAAACAGTAATAAATTTAGAAGATATTAATTTTCAGGACCAGAGCGATTCTCATTTTTTGCTTTCTAAAAGTTCCGGCGAAATTTCCAGATATTTCAATAAAGTTGTTGATTTGGAAAAAATTGATGATGTGATTAAGGGAGCGGAAAAGGAACGGCGCGAAACAGTAACAAAAATAAACTATATTGATAGCGAAATAAAAGAAGAAGAAAAAGAGTTACTTGAATATGAATGGATAGATGCGGCTGAAAAAGAATTATTGCAGTTAGAAAAATTGGAAAATGCAGTAGACAAAATAAAAGATAAAGTAATTAAGATTGATGAAATAATATTAGAAAATAAAAAAATAGAAGATTATCAAGTCGAAATAAATTTAAAAAATGCAAATAAAGAATACCGGGAAATTAATGTGAAACACGAAGAATTAAAAAGACATAAATCTATCTTGGAAAAATTAAAAAATATAGAAACATCTTTAAATGAATTAAATATCGGGATAGAGCAAACAACCAAATTAATATCTAAAAGCCAAAAAAAATATAATGAGGTAATGGGAGACCGTTGTCCCCTTTGTCAGGGAGAGATAAAATGATATCTAAAATTTTTATAACAGTATATATTATAATAACAATTGGATGGGTTTCTTTTTATTATAATTCAAAAATAAAAGAAATTATATATGATGATAATTTTAAAATTAAAGAAAATAATATCAATATAGCTACGGCTATTTGGGTGTCTATTGCAATTATTTGTATAATTTTATTATGGAGGAATGTATGAAACTTTTAAAAATTAAAATTAGATTGTCTATATATGTATTATTTTTATCTGTATTGATTTTAGCATGGGCGTTTGCTGTCTTGTATCCGTTATTTTTTTGGTATGAAAATCCTCAATGTACCCAGATGCAAATTTTAAGAAGATTTTGGAAAACATATTTAGTTTTTCTTTTAAATCTTCCTGTTATTTTTCATATGTTATATGTTTTGCGAAAGTGTAAAGGACAAAAAAATGACAAATAAAGTGGATGCAATTTTTTGTGCTGATTTGCACTTAATGGAACGGGTTCCGCCTTGTCGAACGGACAAAGATTTTATTAAAATACAATTAGATAAAATTTATTGGATTCTTACGTGGCAGGATAAATATGAATGCCCGGTGTTTGTTGCCGGGGACATTTTCGACAAATCCCGTTTGTCTAAAGAATCGGACATCAGGTGGATAGAAGTTTTCAATACTTCAAATAGGGGATTGTTTGTAATTCCTGGACAACATGATTTGCCGAATCATAATATAGAAAAATTTGGCGATTCTTCTTTGGGAGTTGTTGAAAAGTCTGTTGAAGATTTCTTTGTTGATCCTGTTCCGTTCGAAACAATAAGTACTTATTGGAAGATAGGCAACAGAAACATTGCAATGATACACAAATTAATTCATAAAAATAATGACAGTAAAATTAAAGCAGACGGAAAAATAATTTCATATAGTGCAAAACGGATACTTAAAGAAAACCCGGATTATGATGTAATAGTTTCCGGGGATAATCATAAAACGTTTGTGCAAGAGTGCCAGGGCCGGCTGCTTGTTAATCCGGGTAGTATGTTGCGTTTAACTGCGGCACAAATAGATCACCGGCCGTGCGTATTTTTGTATAATGCAGAAAACAATACAGTACGGCCGGAATATTTTCCGATTAAAAAATCGTCCGTTGTCCGGGACTACATAGATATAGAAAAAGAACATTCTAATGAAATGGACGCATATGTGGACCGGTTAAACGATAATGAAGAAATTGGCTTGAGCTACGATAGTAATATGAAAAAGTTTTTACAAAAAAATAATATAGAAAAATCGGTTGTTAAAAAAATTTGGTCTTGGATGGAGTAGGTTATGAATGATGCACAAAGACAAACGGAAATAATTAATTTACAAAGAAAATTAGAACAGCTGAAAGCGCAACAGGAACAGTACAAGGGAATGAAAAAGCAGTTGCAAAACGAAATGGAACAGGCGGGATACAATTCCTTGAGCGAAGTTAAGGAAAAAAGAAAAGAGTTACAAGAACAGGTCAAAAAGGATCAAGCAGTTTTAGACAAAAAAATTGAACGGTTTAAAGAAAAACATAATCTGGATTAATAATATGGTGTATGAATTAAGAAAAAAAATAATTAAATCGAAAGCGAAAAAAGAAACATTAGAAGAGTCCCTGGCTAAAAAAAGAAAATTGTTTTTAAAATTAAAAGAAGATATTAAAACAATAGACAAGGGAATTATAATTGTAAAGAGAGTTGCAGTACAGACGCAACAGGAGTTTCAAATAAAAATATCTGAAATTGTTTCTCTAGGCTTAAAAATGATTTTTGACGATCCTTATAAATTTAGAATAGAGTTTCAAGAAAAATCCCGGGGCATGGATACAAAAATATTATTAGAGAGAGATGAAAAAATTTATTCGGATATTCTTGGCAGTGTTGGACTGGGCGTTGCCGATGTGTTGTCCTTTATGATTCGCATTTCTTTGTGGAAAATTAAAGTTCCGGGAACCCGGAATACAATTATTTTAGATGAAAATTTTAAGCACTTGCGCGGACAAAAGGAACAACAACGAATACTCACCTTATTAAAGAAAATATCAAAAAAATTAAAAATACAATTTATTATTGTTTTACCGGAAAGTTTTATCCCAGACGAAAATGATAATAAAATATTTTATGTTTATAAGAAGAAAGGAAAAGCAGTATATAAAATTCAAGGAGACAATTAATGGTATTTTTATGTCCGTCCTGCAATGAGCCTCTATTAGAAACATTCGAGGAAGAAGAGAAAAAAATAAAATTTTTTTATGTCTGTTTGTCATGTAGAAAAAAATATAGTTTTCGTTTACTTTTGTATGATGATGGGGAAGAAATGGAAGGATATAAAATTTCTATAGCAGATCAAAGAATAAATTGATATGTCTTCATATTATCAGTACTTATAAACATAAAAATATATCAAACAGTAAAAAAGTACTTTACTTTATTTGTTTTATTCCGTATATTATATACATAAAGTTAATAAAGGAGAATACAAAAAATGAGAACAATAATAATTAACAAGGGAAAATGGTACAACTACAAAGAATTGGTACAAATAGCAAAACATGTCTCAAAAAAATATTCTGTAAAAATATACGGAACACAATTAAAAGATAACGGAACATATAAAAAATGTAATGGTGCATATGGATGTAATCTTTTAGAAAAAGTTTATGCAGCAATTAACTACAATTATTAAGCCTTTATTAACTGCCCGAAA
>JASFMV010000002.1:0-27279 GCA_050117375.1 Nitrosopumilaceae archaeon
TGTGAAAAGAATAGAAGCCATCAAAGCTGTCATTGTAAGGGCTTTATTCATTAGAAAATTTTTTTGTCATGTTCATTTAAAGGAATGGGACATTACTCAAAGTTGTTCCAAAGTTCTATAACAAAAATATGAAATTATAAGTAAATCATTGAATCGAAAATCGATTCTACGGGGTAGAAATAGATAGAACAGAAAAATTGCAGAAAATTACGCAATATTACAAGAATAGAATAGGCAAGGCATCAATTAGTTTAAAATCCGCTAATTCTCAAATTGTTCTTGTGCCGGGTTCCTAAATTATAATTCAATAATTATTGCCGCCCTTTCATTTTCATCGAGTTCTTGTTTTACTGCGTTTAGAATGTGAGAAGACGAAGTTAGACTAGAATAATCAATTAATTTCAAATCATTTACAAGATAAACCTGAGGTGCAACATCATTACTTCTTGACTCCAAATAGTCATCCAACTCTTCTATTATTGATATTTTTCCTCCTTGAAAGATTCTACCGTTATTCATTGTTTTTTTCATTTTCCCAAATCTATCGAGAACAAGAATAGGATGACGATTTTTTTTGTTGAAAAATCGTTTTTCTGCAACATGCCCAGAAAACACCAAATAATGATCCGACTCAAAACTCAAATCAATTAATTCTTCAGAAATCTGAAGGATTTCACTTGCTCTATTCTTTGCCTCTGAAAGAGTAAAAACATTTTTTGTAGTTTCTGCACTGTCAAGTTCTACGTTTCCAACAGCAGTAAGTCTTAGAATTGATTTATCCGGAATATATTGACTATCAATCACAATTGATTCAGGAACTGCTCCCTTGTCTACCATAATTGCATGAATTTTTTTGTGCGCCTGATTAATTTGTTCAGGGGTTGGATTAATCATAGTTTGCTCGATTTCTTCTTGAAGCATGGAGGATGCCACACCAATAGACGATATTACTTCGGCATGTTGGGCCTTTTGATACTGAATTTGCAATTGCTTTGCAACAAACGGAACCAGAACTGACGCGCCACCACCGCCTCCAATTATTTTGGTTGTTTGTGGATTCAGTTTGAAATCCTTCATAATTTTACTAATTGTTTTGATGATTTCATAAGAAGATGTCTGAATAATTGATTGTGCAATCTCCATAAAACTAAGTCCACTTTCTTTTCCAAGAATTTGCATGGCTATTTTGGCCGATTCAGGATTTGCATAAGAATAATCATCTTTTTCAATAAAACCTAAGGCGTTTGCAGCACAAGTGTTAGTTATTGCATATGTTTCATTTTGACATTTTATGGCAATGTATTCATCGTCATTTTCTTTAGGTCTTATTTTGATTATTTTTCCAGTTTTGAGATCTTCGGGGTCGCCAAAGCAAGAATACTTCAAACCGGCAATATGAGCACTCCGAGGTCCAACTCGCCAAACTCTATTATCACGCATATTCACCATACTTCCTCCTGCAACTCCAAGAATTCTTACATCCATAGAGCGAACACATGTAGGATGATCTTTAATGGTAACATATTGGAATTCTGGTTTTCCATTTTTTATAATACAGATGTTTGTACTGGTTCCTCCCACTTCTACAAAAATCCCATTTGTGACTTTGAGATGAAGAAGTGCACCAGCGACGCTTGCAGCAGGTCCAGACAAGATAGTCAAAATAGGTTTTGTTTTGAAAGTATCCATACTTGTTACCCCGCCATCTCCTTTCATTATCATTAAAGGAGATTTTATTCCAGTACCTTGAATTGCCTCCTCTACAAATTTTGCTACTTGGAATGTTTTTGGAAGAACACTTGCATTTACTGCACCAGTAAGTGTTCGAATTTCTAGACCATATGTACCTGAAATTTCGTGGGAACCAGTTGATGGCATATTCAAATCGGTGGCATTTTTCATAACAAATAATTCATTTGATGGATCATCCACACCAAAAGACTCTGCTGCAACTATGACTTTGGCGCCTTGTCGTTTCAATTCATTTATTGCAGTTTTTACCTCTTCTTCAGAAATCAAATGAGATGTGTCTAAAAATTTATGAATTGTTTTAATGTCTTGATCAGAATTTATTTTTGCATCTTGCAAGTTTGTGCGTTTAATCACATCTTTTTTTTCAGGACCAACACCCATTGCGATAATTCCTACTTTGGAAGTGTCAGATTCTAAAAGAGCATTGATTGCTTGGGTGGTGCTATGTGAAATCAGCTCTATGTCATTTATGTCAATTTGAGACTCTTCGATAATATTTGATAGTGCTTGAATTATTCCTTCAGAAACCCCCTTTTGTGATAAATGAGTGGTAGGAACTGTAGATTTTGAAATTATTGAGCCTGTTTTAACATCTATAGCAACAGCTTTTGTAAAGGTTCCACCCACATCAATTCCTACTCTAATTCTATTTTTGGAGTTCATCTGTTATTCGCCTGGATTTTCTCAAGGAGGCCAATTGTTTTTCTTTTCTTGGTCGCATGATTAGTACGTAAGAAGATGCTATTAAATAAACTGCCAATAAAATTATCTGGGCGATTACAGTCTCTAACGTAGGATAAATTCCAGTCATGGTCGCTAGATTGATGTCCAATCTAGGTATTGTGCCAATCATTCCTGTGTAGGACACAATATCTAGGATTTGAAGTTCTCTAATGGCGTTTCCTAAAAAGGCTATCGACAGATATGCACCTACCCCCATTGTTAAACCAAACAAAGCACGCAAGGGTAATTTTTTGCCCAACTTTTTCATTACATAATACAAACCCAATAAAGAGACCATTCCAATTATGAATCCTAAACCAACATAAACTTCCATATACTTTGCAAAGCCAGACATCGCTTGGTAAAATAGAACAGTTTCGAAACCTTCTCTATAAACTGTAAAAAAGGCAAGCATGACAAAGACCATCACACTTCCAGTGGTAGTAGCTTGCCAAACTTTTGCCTTGACAAATTCCATCCATTTTTTATGTTCAATTTTGTTTAATACCCAGAAACTGACATAAAACAAAACTCCGGTTGCAGACAATGCCGCTATTGCCTCTATTAGCTCTCGGTTGGCTCCGGATATTTCAATTATGTACGCTGCAATCACCCATGTTACTGCAGTAGCTCCGAGTGCTGCAAGTACACCATAGTAAACATATTTTTTTAATTGATTGTTTCTTGAGGCTTCAAGATAAGTCAAGATTGCTCCAAGTATCAGGACTGATTCTAATCCTTCTCTGAAAATAATTGAAAAAGAAGAGGCAAAAGCAATCGAAGGTGCTAGCGCCCCAGTTCCACTGACTAGCCTTTCTGATTCGTCTAAATTCCTGTTAATGTTGATTATCACTTCTTTTACTTTTGCTGGATCTTCACGGTTGTCAATGAGATTACGGAGTTCAGCAAATTGGTATTCTACTTCCAGTGTAAAATCAGGAGATATTTCTCTAAGGGGGATTTCAACAAATTCGTAACTATCCAGATAGGCAGTTCGGGCAGTAGTGTATGCTGACTGATAATCTCCTTCTTCATAATATACAATTACATCAAGTAAGGATTTTCGGATAAAATCTACCTCAGCACGAACACCTGATTTTTCTTCTTCAGTAGAATCTCCCATCTGTTTTAGGTTTTCATCATTTAATGCATCGGCATTAGTAAGTAGAGTTGGATTTGAAGAAAACTGTTCAGATACTAAAGATTCTGCTTTGCCAAGATCTTGAAGAATGACCTCTTCAACATATTGACGAATTTCATTTGGAGGTTTTTCCTCTCTAATCATATCACGTAGATTTTCACGCATGTTAATCTCAAGAGAATAAAGCAAATCTTCATCTACTTTTTCGATTGCAGGTTCTAAATATTCAAAATTATCAAGATATGCCACAATTGCTTTTTCTTCTGCATCAGCATAGTCTCCAGAGTCCACTGCTAAGAGTAGCTCATCATACAGATCTCGAATTGATTGGTAAAGTTCTTGCTGATTAAATGCAACAGATTCAGTTCCAAGAATATCTTTTTGTATTACTGTTATCAAGTTTCCAACTGTAACAAAGTCATCTCTGTTCTCAGTATGTTTGTCTAAATCTCCAAAAAATGATTCAATTTCAAGTTTTAGTCTGTCATCAAATTTATTTTGAGGTATTAATGTCTCTGCCTTTTCAATTAATTTTTTTGCGATTTGTATTGATGATTCTTCATTTTCTTGAATCCCAATTTGATATTGCTCATCTGCCACCGTAAGTAAATTTACCATTAAAAGGTCTGTCGAGTTTTGCTCGTAAGGTATTTCGTGTAATAATGTTTGAATTCTTTCTATTTCTGTGATTGTTTCAGAAGATTCTATTTTTGAATGAAGATCAAGTAATGAAATATGTATGTCGTCTATGTTGGATTGATCCATTGCTCTAAGATTTTGAAAATTCTTTCCAAAAAAACTGGATGTGAATTCTGAATATTTTTTTGCGTTTTCAATATCGTTTGAAATTAAGCTATTCTTTGTTAATTCAAGACCAACGGATGTTATTTCAATAGTTGTTCTAATTTCTGCAGTTTCTGAATCTCCAAATGCAGTATTAAAAGTTCCAAAGGACACAAGTAAAACCAATGATAAAACAAGAAATTTTTTATTTTCCATAAGCGATTAGCCGTGAAGGTCAGAAATCGGTATTTAAATCTCAGATTCATTCCACAAGTATAGAACAAGTCAAGCTAAAGAATGGTTCAAAATGATTACTGCAAAATGATTTATGGAGAGAAAAATTTCAGAACAGGAATTTATTGATGCATTGGAATATCTATCAAACAAAAACATTATCAAATAACTCCATTTTATGGCATATCTTTAACAATTTTAGGCCAAATCTGGTCAGAGCATTAAACTAAATTGACAATCCCTTCACTTGGAATTTTTTTTAGAAATATCTTAGAAAGTAAAACAAAATTATAGTAAACTTTATGCGAATTGAAATCTATCAGTTTATCATCATTAATTTAGAGCATTTAACTGAAAAAAATAATTCTCCTCATGGGACTTAACTAAAAGTTTGGTTCCCCTAAATGGATTTAGAGGTTTGAACCAAACCAACAATTCACCTCATTGGATTTGGACGTGAGTTCAGTGTCCATTATGGAAATTTGAAATTATGTATAGAATTGAAATTTGAACTAACTTTTTAATCCATTCCCAAAGACAATCAAAATTTTACACAAAGGAATCCGAATGTTACTCCACATAATTGGTCTATTGGTCCTGCTCTCAAACTTCTGTTAATGGCAGATTGTTGAAATTTAAGACTAAATTTAGGTTAATCAGAGTTAATTTGAGTTTAGCCTCGTTTTCATTTTAGTTAAAACAAGTTAAAACATGGTTAAAACAAGTTAAAACATGGTTAAAACAAGTTAAAACATGGTTAAAACAAGTTAAAACATGGTTAAAACAAGTTAAAACATGGTTGTTTAGAGTTAATTTGAGTTTAGCCTCGTTTTCATTTTAGTTACTTTTTATCTAAAAGTAACAAAAAGTAAGTTGTTTTGACAAAAAGTAGGGAAAAGTAAGATGGTTTGGTAAAAAGTAAGGAAAAGTAGGGCGATACTTTATTTTGATTTAAAATATTTAGTTTTAAAATTTGAACAAACAGTAGTTCTAATGCGTGAAAGCCAAAGATGGGCATGAATATACTGCACATTGATGACTCGCCTGAGATTTGCCAGCTATATTCGGACTATTACTCACAGAAAAACCACAATATTACCAGTGAAACTGATGCAAGAAAGGGACTAGAGCTAGTCCTTGAAAATGACTATGATATTATCTTGCTTGATATGTGCATGCCACAATATGACGGAATGAAATTTCTTCATGATTTGGAACAGAAAAAGCCATCAGAGCTAAGAAAAATCATAGTAACTAGTGCACTTTCTTTTGATGAGAAGGAAATCAAGAATTTAAAAAAATTCGGAATCCGCTCAGTCAAAGAAAAGCCTAGCCACATTCAAAAATTAGAGTCTTTGATGAAAGGCGAATCTCAAAAAGACCAAAACAAAGAGGCGCATCAAAAAAAGATGCTAATAATTGATGACAATCTTGATACTACAAAAATGCTATCAGAGTTTTTCCAACACGAGGGATATGAAACCCTGATGACAAATGATCCCATGGAGGGACTCCAGTTGATAAGACACGGAAACTTTGATGTGATCCTTTTGGACTTGGCAATGCCAAGGGTTTCAGGATTTGAAATTATTGCGTCACTTGCAACCGAAGAAATCTTGTCTGAGCAAAATATTTTCATTTATTCGGCAAATCTTGGTTCAAATCTTCAGATAAACGAACTCTTAAGAAAAGATGGAGTCAAAGGGTGTCTGAAAAAGCCAATGTCCTTACCTGATATGTTAACAGCAATTACTGAAAAAACTTTTCTTCAGCAGGTGCATACTGCATAAAACACCAAAACTTTATTCACAAAGTATTATTTTGAAATTATTTTTTGTGCCTACGGAGGGGGACTCTTTTTACTGATTGTTGATAAACTCGTGAACCCTTTATTTCATGGAGATAGGCATTACCTTTGCATATCTCGACAATGCCACAACTGATGCCACTGCAACTAGCATCACAACTGCAATTGCGCCAAACTCGGGAACCACAAATGATTTAGAAGAAGAATACATTCCGCCGGCATCAACTTCTGCAAAATAGGTTCCATCCATTCCAAACCTCTCATCAATTACAAAGTTCTCCGAATATGTCCTGTCTGATCTTGGCATGATAGAGCTGACGCCAATCTTGTTTCCCTCAGGATCATACACTGAAACATTGATTTGCTTTGAGAATGCCTTCTCTGAGAGGCATCCGGATATTCGGATAGTGTCTCCTGTGGAATAGTTTTCCCTATCTGTAAAGACAATAACATCATCACTGCCAAGCTTCTCCAGGCAAGTAGGTTCTGGCGCTTGTTGGATGAAAAATTCCAGTTTTGCAGATTTGTCATCATACATTGCTTCGACGACATAGGTCTTTCCAGCAGAAAATCCTGTGGCAGTATCGACCTCAAAGGTAAATGGCCATGCAGTGTTTCCAAAGTATTCTACAGCACTAGTGCCAGGAAGTGAGGTTCCAGTCAGGATTATCTCCTTTGTGTTTTTTTCAATTACAGTTACAGAAATGGTCTGTCCGTCTATCGGATAATCATCATAAAGGAATCCATTATAATTGATAATCTGCCCAAGATCTACGTTTCTCTTGTCTGCATCCATTGCCATAGAGCCATCCCAGCCAAAAGATGGTGTGACAGCTACGACTCCAAGCAAAAATAATGGTACACAGAGTATTTTTCTCAAGACTGCCCTCAAATTCCAAAATTTAGTTTAATAGTTTTTCTTCTTTTTGGTATGTGGCAAGACTATTTTGTGGAAAAAAGATCATTCTCCTTTTTCTACTTTAAACTCTGTTTCCACATTTCCTGATGTCGAACCTTCAAGTTCTGCAATCTTTCTTTCAAGTTCGAGAATTTTCTTTTCAAGTACTTCAATGTCTTGTGTGTTCTGAGCCGAATCTGTTGCAACATCAAAGAAAACATCAAAGAATGAATCTACATTGTCAGCTGAGGCGCATTGCCATGATGAAGATCTTTCATCAAACACAAGTTCTTGGCCTCTCAGACACTCATTAGTCCTTGGAGTATCTACCTCAAAGAATACATCAAAAAATGAATCAGTTGATTCTTGCAATTCAGTCCAAATATCAAAGAAACTATCTACAGTATAGGATTCATAGAATATATCAAAGAAACTATCAGCTCGCTCAGCATTCATTGAAATCATTTCAGTGTCAAAGGAGCTTGTACTGGTGTTTTTTTGGGCATCCAAAGAAACCATTTCAGTGTCAAAATCTCCTGTAGATGTGGGCTCTGAAACTCTGATAATTTTTTCACTTGCCAGATATTCTACGGCATTAAGAAATTCTGCATCACTTGTGTGTCCTTCAACCCAATAAGTCATTGAGGTTTTTATCCATGGAGGGACATCTTGGCTTGATGCACTTGCCTCCATTGGAGGTTGGAGTACAAAGGTGCCCTCGTTTTCAGTATCATTAACGCCAGAATCGGTGGATTCTCCATCAACTCCATCATATTTAGCAAAAGAAGCAGCAAAAGAATAGTCAACTGACAAGCCCATTGTAACCAAAGCACTCAAAATTAGAGCCGTTGCTAAGATGGAATTAGACATTAAGAGAAAACAAAATCATTACATAATAAAGCTCAGTGTATTCACAATGTTACACATTAGGGTAGTTTCACTTGTTTGAATTTACCACCTCACTTGATTAAATTTGGAATTATTTTTGGATTAAAATCTAGAATCAGTCAATTTTTTTCAAGGTTCAAGCTATAACGTAGAAATCATCTTTGGAAATATTCACAGAATTAATTGGATACTCTCATCAATCCTTCTTTTATCATAAACTGGATTCCCTGGACAAATGAACTATCATCAATGTCACCGGCTGCCCACCATCCTGCATTGTTTTTTACCCAATCAGGAATCTTGTTGTTTTGTGCACCTGCGCCTTGCTCAGTTGCAGGTATTTTCATCAATCCTTCTTTTATCATAAACTGGATTCCCTGGACAAATGAACTATCATCAATGTCACCGGCTGCCCACCATCCTGCATTGTTTTTTACCCAATCAGGAATTTTTTGAGTAGATACATCTGCAGGGCCTGCACTAAGCTCCAATGAGGGTGGATCAATCTGAGATTCTGAATCAGAGCCTATTACAAATGAAATGATTTCCACTGTTGCCTTGGAACTCCCATATTGGGCCTTGGCAGTGTACTTGCCTTCCTTGAATTTGTCTTCTAGTGGAACGGTGTGTGAAAATGTAGAATCAGCATCAACTGTAGTTTTTTGAGTCACAACTAGGCTGTTTTTTGCATCAAAAATTGAGATTCGCAAGCTTCTGTCTGCATCATACTTGTTGACACTACCAGAAAATGTTACAGAATCTCCAAGATTATACGACTCTTTATCCAAGTTTATCTCTACAGTGTAATTGTTAGCACTGCTTTGTGCTGGAGGACCGCCATAACCCAAGGCAGATTGTCCCAAAGACACGACAAGTACTGACATTACAGTAATTATGAAAATTTTGTTTAGTTTCATAGCCAACATGTGACATTTCTTTCTAGATTTAAAGGGTTGGCAGCTAATGATTGGAGAGTATTTTTGATAGTCGTATCTCAAAATTCTCTTTTGAATTCCAAGTTTGTCTCAGGCAAACATTACATGTTTTTTTATTAGTAGTTTATCTTTCATCTTAGGAACTTGCAAAATAAAATTAATAGTCATAAAGTGCTTTATTCAATTTTGATAATTTTTGGATTGTTTGTTAGCTCTTCGTTTTTCCTTACAGATGCAACGGCTCAAGAACTAAGACTTGAAGCAACTAGAGTAGATACAGATGGTGACGGCGTACCAGACTCTGAAGACAATTGTCCACGTGAGCCAAACCGCGACCAAAAGGATTCAGACAGGGATGGGATTGGAGATGCCTGCGACGTGCCAGATGAGCCTGAAAGGCCTTCAGGAGAACCTGATCTAATCATTGAAAGCCTTACCCATTCACCTGCAAACCCCAACACTGGAGAGAAAATACAATTCAAGGCAGTCGTAAAAAACATTGGATCAGCAGAAGCTGGAAAATCAACACTAGAGTTTAGAATTGGCGGAGAGACTTCAGGACCAGAAAATCAATTTAATGTTCCTGCACTAGCTCCTGGAAAAACCTTCACTCAAATGCGAGAAGCGTCATTTGATGAGGAAAAAAATTATGGCAACACTGCAATTGCAGATGTCTTAGGAGCAGTTGATGAATCTGATGAGGACAATAACAAAAAAACAGATACTTATTCAGTAAAAGAAGCACAAGAAGAAAGGCCAGACAGTGACGGTGATGAAATTCCAGATTCACATGACAACTGTCCACGTGATGCAAACCGCGACCAAAAGGATTCAGATGATGACGGGATTGGAGATGCATGCGACGTGCAAGAAGTACCAGTGGATATAGTTTCATCTCGCCCCATTGAGAGAATAGAACATGAAGACAAGACCGAAGAAGAACTACAAACAAGACCAAAGGTTCCATCGTGGGTTAAGACAACTGCATCGTTTTGGGTCAAGGGAGGAGTTGAAGACAAAGACTTTACAGGTGGAATCGGATTTTTGATTCAAGAAAAAATTATCAACATAGATGAAGAAAGACAAAATGAAAACCCTAATCAAGACACAGGAGTAGAACCACCACCAACTCCAACATGGATTAAAGAGACTACAAAATGGTGGGTAGACGGTTTGGTGCCAGAAGACCAATTCCTTGAAGGAATAAAGTGGCTTGTCACTAACAACATTATTTCAGTCAACAAAAAGGCGGACACTGGTCCTCCAGGTGACATGTCTTGGCAGCCAGTTGAAGAATCACAGGGACTATCAAAGGCAGCAGCAGAACATGACCCAATAGCAGAGCAAGGCGGTTCAATTGAAGATCCTAACAAGTACATCGGAGTATGGAGGGCAGGAGATAATGACCACTATTTGTGGCTAAATGACAACTGGAATGGCTTTATCAACAAAGGAAGCCAGCTTGCCAATCAAGGATTTCGCCTAACAGACTTTGAGAGGACCATGCAGGGAGGACTGCCACGATACAATGGAGTATGGCAGAGTGGACAAGGAGCAAACTTGCTTGTTGAAGGAATGCCTTGGGATGAATTTTTAGAAGATGGTTCTGACAAGGCAAACGAAGGATATCGCCTAATTGATGTTGAAAGATATCTAAAAGGCAATGAGCCAAACTATCACGGGGTTTGGGTCAGCGGTGAAGATGCAAACTTTGTCGTCAGTGGAAAAAGCTGGACTAGTTTTAAAAACGAAGCATCACAAAACGCCCAAGATGATTTACGATTAATTGATTTGGAATCTTATCTTTCCAGTGATCAAAGAAAATACTTTGGAGTTTATCGCAGCGGCTCATATGACTATGAGTTGCAGACACCAGCTCCTTGGGGAGATTTTGTTGATGGATGGAAAGACAACTCTAATTCCGGCAAAAGACTAGTTGATGTTGAGACATTCATGGATAATGGAGAAAGAAAGTACTCCGGATTATACCATGAAGGTTATGGAAGTTATGCACTTTGGTATGCATCAGACAGAGAAGAGTTTGTCTCAAAATGGAAAGAGTATTCAGATAAGGGACTGCGTCTAGTTGACTTTGAGCTTTTAAAAAATCAATGCAGCATTACTTGTCTTAATGATGTAATCAAAGATGACGGAAACAAATGGACTGCATGGGGCCATCCAAAAACAAATTTGCATTGTGAAGGAGTGCCAGGAACATGTAACTTTGATGATTCAACTAGCGATATAGCATATTCATCTCCTGTTGATGAAATTGATGGCAAAGGCTATGTCAGACTTTCTGCAATCAACGAAGGAGACCAAATCTTTACACTACCATTTGAAGATACCAGTGTCGAACTAACTGGAACTTGGATTTACAACAGCGGAAACTATCATCATGCACAAGACTATAGCCTGCCATCAGGAGACAGTTTTCCAGTGCATGCAGCAGCTCCTGGCAAGGTAATCTTTGCAGGATGGACTAACTGGGGAGGAAATGCAGTAATTATCAGCCATGATGCAGATGGCAAAGCAGACCAGTATCGTACCATTTACAAGCACCTCAAAAATGGCTCTCAAAATGATTGTAACAAGGCAATAACTGAGAGCATGCCGAGCCTTTCAAAACAATCAGATATTGACAAATACCAAGCTTACCTTTGGTTTACCGATTGTGTAAGCATCAATGATGTTCCCTCTGCGACATACTGGGGAGAAGAAAATGAGACCCTACAGGTTTCAGCAGGACAGGAAGTAAGCAGAGGACAGCTGTTAGGATGGTCAGGAAATACCGGCCCTGGAGGAGTTATGCTGGCAATTGACGAGAATGCAATCAACAACACAGGACGAAACATTCACCTCCACATTTACTTTGCAAAAAGAGATGCAGTTGATAGTAATTGGTATCTAATTGACCCATATGGAATCTACTCACAACGAGATTGTTATCCAACAGACATTGATGATCCAATCAACACTCCATGTGCTAGATACCAAATATTCTGGAAAGATGGGATTGCAAAGTACCCATAGAATACAGTATTGAAAATACTTGTCATTTTTGATTCACAATCATCAACGGATTAGCAATATAGTATGCACTGATTTTTAAATAACGTTTAGCCATCCTCATTTCATGAAGACTACAATTTCAGGAATTCGGGGAATTTTTGGCGATGATTTTACTTTACGGGAAGTTTTAGAATTTTGCAATAATTTTTCATCTCTGGTTGATTCAAAAAAATGTGTTATTGGAAAAGATACGAGACCATCCGGACAAATGGTAAAGGAAGCTGCATCAGCTGCATTAATGCAAAACGGAATTGATGTTTTTGATCTTGGAATGGCTCCAACCCCAGTTGTATTTCATGAATCACGAAAGTATGGAGCAGGAATTGTAGTTACATCATCGCACAATCCACTAGAGTGGAATGGACTAAAGTTCATAATTGATGGACGAGGAATTAACGAATCAGAGTTACCACAAATTTTAGAAAAACAGGAATTGCAAAAAACTGCAATTGGCACTGAAGAGAAAATTACCTCATCATACATTGATGAGGCACAAAAAATCATAGGCAAAGTAGAAAATTCACCTAAAATTGCAGTAGACATTGGTGGAGGAGCTGCAAAAGAGTTTGCACCAAAATTATTACAAAATCTAGGATGTGATGTACAGGTAATCAATGCAGATTTGCAAAATTGCAACAGAGGGCCAGATCCAACTTCTGATGGATTGACAGATTTGGTTGCAGCAACATCAGACAAGGACATTGGTTTTGCATTTGACTTGGATGGAGACAGACTGGTTGTAGTCAAAGACGGCAAAAAGCAAACACCTGATGTTACATTGGGATTAGGTGTTGCAAAGTCACTAGACTTGGGTTACAAAAGATTCGTTTTGTCAATTGATACCAGTGTTTCAGTTGAAAAGTTCATCAAACAAAACGGCGGAACTGTTCAACGCTCAAAGGTAGGGGAGGCAAACGTAATTGAGATGATGATAAACTCACAAGCCCAAGCTGGAGGAGAAGGAAGCAGTGCAGGATTTATCTTGCCTGAATTCAATTACTGCAGAGAAGGAATTCTTACCAGTGGACTGATAGCATCAATGCTTGGAACTTCTCAATTCAGCGATGTTCTAGGGTTTATGGAAAACTATACGCAGATCAGAGACAAGACAAGTGTTGATGCAGCTTTGCATGATAAGGTGATTGACAAAGTAACAGACAAGCTTGGGCAAAAATACTCTGAAGTAATCACAATGGATGGAATAAAGGGAATAATTGATGAGGACAGCTGGGTTTTGATTAGAAAATCAAACACAGAAGACATTATCAGAGTTTCAGCTGAATCAAATGATGCGCAAAAATGCAGCAGTATCATTAAAGAGTCAACAGAATTAGTGAAGCAGTGTTATGAACAAGTTAGATGAGACTGAAATAATTAAAAAATTTCAAAGCATATTTGGAGAAAGAAACTTTGTTTCTGAGGATGTAGAGTCATTTTCTGCAAGAAATACCCAGGTCATAGTCAAGGTAGATACCCTTGTGGAATCAACTGACATTCCCCCTAAAATGAGCCTGAAAAACGCCGCAAGAAAGAGCATTGTTGCCTGTGTCAGTGACTTTGCATCAAAAGGAGTAAAACCAGAGTTTGGAATAATCTCAGTTAATCTACCTACAAAGATTTCTGCAAAACAAATTTCCGAGATTGCCCAAGGTGTAAAGCAGGCCTCCAAAGAATTTGGAATCAAAATTTTGGGTGGAGATACAAACCAAGGACGAGAATTTGTTTTTAATGCCTGCTTGTTTGGTTTTGCAAAAAAAATTGCCAAAAGAAAGGGTGCCAGACCTGGTGACCTGATTTTTGCAACAGGTCCGTTTGGTCTTACCGGAGCAGGATTACAGATTCTCCTAAAAAAAATAAAAGCAAATGATAGCTTTGCAAAAAGCGCAATAAAATCAGTGTTAACACCATCACCCAGATTGAAATTTGGGTTAAAGGCAAGCTCTTACTTTACATCTTCAATGGATTCAAGTGATGGGCTATCCACCACACTCAACGAGATGGCAAGACAAAGCAAATGTAAATTTGTAATAGACCGTATTCCTTCAAAGAAAGGAGTGGATGAGTTTGCAAAAAAACACAAGAAAAGCTTTGATTCACTTGTATTTCACACAGGAGAAGAGTACGAGATTGTCTTTACTGTCCGAAAAAAATACAAATCAAAAATTAAAAGCATTGCAAAGGCTACAAGGACACCAATTGTAGAGATTGGATCAGTCACAAAAGGAACTGGAGTCTACATTCAAAAAGATAAACTGGTAAAGCTTGCAGACAAGGGATACCATCATTTCATTTCAAAGTAAAATCAAAAAAAAGTATTGTGATAACGAGGATAAACTGGAAAACGCTTTGCTGAAACTTTAGATTCTTCAACCTTGTTTCTTGTTTTCCTCACCTATCTGCCCACCTCTTTGAAGTTTACCCCTCAAGTATCAGCAGGTCTGATAGTTTCCTCGTCATAACACTATAGTGAAAATGGAATTTAACCTATATGGTATTTTTTCTTAAAAATTATTCAAATTTTATTAGAATTTCAGACATTTGTTTACTATTTCATCCTGATATTAGGAGTGAGGTGTACAGACATTATCCCTTATTGTCTGGGGTGTGGGATTATCAAAATAAAAAATGACTTTCACATCTTGTCCTGGAAGCTTTCTTTCGCATTTGTACGATATGCTCTCTCCTCCAATCCCCTGAATGAATGAAAGTGATACGGTTCTTGCATTTTGTGAATGACTAAAAGACATTTCTTGCTCAAAGAGATTTCCAGAGGATAGAATAATTCCAGAATCAGGATAGGTAATCTCAAACTGTCTTACTAGTTCATTTTCGCGATAATCCTGCACTTTTTGGTGGTATAAAGAGGGCATTACAACAATTCCTATTGCAATTATCACGACAAATGCCAAAACCACCCCAAGAATTCCAGTTAGGATAAGTTTTTTTGTCTTCATTTAACCACCCCAGAAAAAGTCCCATACACTTGGAGTTTTGTTGCAGTATATGCAGCGAGCTTCGCCATTGATTGTATCAAATGTATGAAAGAATCCAATTTCGCACAAGAATTTTGCAAATTTCATTTTTTGTTTCCCCAGATAATGGAAATGATGTTACTCAACTTGAAAGCCCCCTCCAAAAATTTCTATTTGTTTTACCAGTATCAAACTCTTTGCATTCACATAGTTTGCAAGATGTTCTTTTTACATTTGAGATGTCAGGATGTGGAAAATAAAATCCAACTTCTATTGGATTACGTGGTATCTTGAATGTTGGTGCAGTTGAGAAATGCTGGCTCTCATAATGTCCACAGGTGCATTTTTCTCCAAAGGGTTCTCTGTTCATTTTATCCTCAAATGTAATGGATTAGCTTGTGTGTTCTCCACTCTACTTCATACAGCGTCATGAATCCACAGTGGGTGCACTCAAAGAAAATGTCTTTTCTCTTTTGGCCAAGCTTTGCCAGCTTTTCTTTCATGTCTTTTCCTTCTAGAGGCTCGATTTTGATGTCGTCTCCCTTTGGAATCACCTGGAAAAATTCGTCAAGCTCAACTGACTTTAGAAACTCTTTGATTGCAGATAGCACCTTAGGCTTGTCTATTTCAGAGTCATCAAATGTTGTAAGGTAAAACTGATCTGATTTTAGGATGGGAACTGCCTCTAGCTTGTCTGCAACAAACTCCAATAGTTTGTCCTTTAATGCCAGTGCATTTTTGCAGTCAACTCTTATCATGTGTAGCTCCTTTGGCTCTTTTCTTTACTGCAAATATGATGATAAACAAGACAATCAGAATTTTTCCAAGCTCATCTATTACAATTGCAGTAATTTGTCCTAAAATGGTAAAAGTCTCACCTCGCTGCAAGCTTTGTCTTTTAAAAGATTCATCTTCTACTCGAATGTTTTCATTTTGAGCTTGTACAGACACGTCAAATGAAAATAAAACTAATGAACAAATTCCAATAATAACTAAATTCTTTGATTTTGTTTTCATTGTCTTTCTCTACAAGGAATTGATTCTGAAACGTTCAGATTTAAAAACAATAATTACAGACATGACAGAAATCAGCAAAATCACCATTGCAAATGTACCAAATTCAGGAACTGGAGTTGCCAGAGTCATAATTCCAAGGTTTTCATCCATTGCATATACCATATACATCCCATCAGGACTAAAAGCAAAATTTCTTGGGCTATTGTTGTTGTATGGTAATAGTATCTCATGGTATTTCCCATCAACAGTAGTTAGATGCATTGTTCCTCCAGGTGGACCTCGTGAACAGCCAGAAGAAATATGAATTATCATCTCACCATTTGGGGCCCACTTTGGTTCAGAACCACAGTTTGTATCGCGTGAAGGAACTTCAACAATCTCTCCTTGTGCAGGTTGGTATGCCAATACTCTAGTGGGAGGAAACGATGAGTCTAGTGTTCGCTTGAACAGAATTTTTTTTCCATCAGGACTAATATCAAATTGTGAGGACTCGAAATTAAAAACAAGTGCATGTGCATCAAGAATGCTATTTTGACCTAGTCCGTCTCCAATGTCAAGTAATGCATACAAATCAGAATCCTCAAGGTCTTGATTTTCCACTGAAACAATTATGGAGTATTTCTCAGGATCATCCTCTCTATAATGATAGTAGTCAAAATCATAAACTTCTTCGGCAGATGTTAACTGGATTATCTCGCCAGATTCCAAATCAAATTCATAGAGATTCCTGTTATCTAGTATCATGTGGACGGATTTTCCGTTAGGTGAGAATTGTGCATCAAAAATCCGATGGTCTTCAGTAATGTCAGGAATTGATAATGTAGTCAAATCATCGCCCTCAGGCGTAATTGTTGCCAAATTTTGTTGTCCCTTTTCAGCACTAATCTTTTGAGTATACCTAAAGAGAATCTGATTATCTGCACTCCAGTCCAATGGTATTGGATCACTTTGTGGAAAATCAATTGTAATTTCATCTGTAACTCCTCTAAAAACAGGTTCTTTTGCAGTTACAGTAACAATATTGCTTGAAAAATTAAAGAGCTGAGAATTTGTTTTCCAAAAAATTTGTGCATTAATTGAATATTCTCCTTTTGTTGGTGTGCCAAAGGAGGCTTTTGTTGTTCCCCGGATAATGTCTTCAAGGTAATAATGCCCAATAATTGAATTTTTTGTACCATCAGGATTTGTTATAGAATAAACAACAAGAATTCGATTTTCTGGAACCCGCTCTTCTAGTGTTTCATCAAACTCATTTAGTTCAAATGCATCAAAAGGACCAGAAGGGGCAGGATTGATTGTAAACTCTATTGTAGGATGATAAGGATAACTAACTTCTGATTGAGTAGGCCAAATCTCAAAGACAGGTTCTTGTGCATATGCAAAAGAGCCAATTGAGCAAAAAATGACTCCAAGAGATATCAAAAGAATGGTTTTCATTTTACCCTAATAGTCTCTCCATTCATCAGCATTTTTCTCATCAAAAACATAGTAATCAACATCAAGGTATGCTGCAACTTCATGTGAATTTGCAGGTATTTTGAAAATATAATCAGTATGGTATCGTGGATAGTTGGCCTCTGGAGCCTCTATGAATTTTTGTTTAGTATAGTTGGTTTTCTCCCCATCAATTGAGATTGAGACTCCAACTAACTTACCTGTGTTCCATTCTTCTGGACCATAAGACATGTAATAATGGACTCCGCTGTCTGCAATTCTAATTTTCATATAGCTGTCATTTTTTGAAGGGGCAAATTTCAGGACAGTGTTGCTGTTTTCAGGCTGATAATCCACATACTGGAGTTTCTGATTCGAGGAATAGGCCAAAATCATGTTGTGGATATACTCTACGTTGATGTAGTTTCTCTTTAACAGCTTCTCAATTGATGATTCTTTGAGATAGACAGTCTCTGATCTGATATTTTTCCAAAGTTGCAAGGACTCATCAGGATTTACAACTTCCTTGAATTTTATATCATACAGGGTGGCATTATCAGGAATTGCACAAAGAGAAGAGGGGCTTTTCTCCAGTCCAAAGTCCAAAGTTCCTTCTCCATCTAAAAATCCTGAAAAAAATGTAGAGCCTGCCATTTTAGCCTCAAATTTTCCGCAAAACGGGAGGATTTTTTCATCATCATATTTGAAATTGAATTTTCCTACTTTGAATTGGAGGAAATTTAGATTATCATTTCCCCGCAGATTGTGCTTGATTGCAGCTGCTACCTTGCTTTGCTCTTCAGGTGTAAAAAATGATTTTTCTTGCAGAAATATTTCTGCAATCTGTATCTCCAAAGGAGAAAAGCAATCAAAGTATCCAGGCCTGTAATTATCATCTCGTGGAATTTCATCAAAGATATTTGCATATTGAATGTGGGTGCTGTTTATTGCAGCTTCTAGCCAGTAAACTTTGTTTTCTTGATTGTCTATTGCATATCCGCAATTATAGCTATTGGGTTGATACATTGCAACTTGCGGTCCACGATTCAAAACAATATCTTGTCTGCCAATCTCGATTCCCAAGGATTGGAATTTTTTTTCAAATATCTCTGGCATTATTTTAGAAATAAGCAAGTCATAGTTGATTCTTCCCTCTGAGTCAAATTCAACATTGTTGTTTTCAGTGTAAGGCACAAAGCTTTTCTCAGACTGAGCTATCTCTGTTTGCCCATACACAAAAACAAAACCTACAGAAAAAATTGCGGCAACTAACAGCAGCTTAGGTTTTTTATTCATGAGCTTTTCTTGTAACCTCTTCATACTCTATTTTCTCTCCACAATATGGACAAAAGTACATTGGAAAAAATGCCATACTGCCATCAGGACTAATGTCTTTAAAGTAAAATTTTCCCCATTTAATGTTCCATAAAGAATAGCCAGAGTCATGTTTCTTTAAACTCTTGCAGCACCACCAGGTTCTTTGAGGTATGACTCTGTACTCTACAAACCTGTCTCCTGCTACCTTGTGCAAGGATTGCTCAAAAAACACCTTCAACTATTCAGACAAAAAATCAGAACTTCATAAGTTCTTCTAATCATTGAGTATAGAATACCAAATTAACAGGCAAAATCAAGGACTAGCAGTGATTCCTGAGATTCATGATATCAATCCCAAGACCTGGCTGAGGCCATTTCGAAAGAACAATCCGGTTTATCTTCTAAAAATGGGCCTGTTTTACCACGGATTGGGCCTGATTTTGATGTATTCAGGCTCGTTTTTGGTAACTAGCACCGTTCCAGATTATGAGATTCCACAGTTTCCAGTATCCCTATCACTTGCCGTAACCTCTGGAATCTTAGAAGAGTCTGTATTTTTTGGAATTCCCTACCACATGTCTGGACACCCATTGGTGCTTTTAGGTTCGGGAATAGTTTGGTCTGCAGCTCACCTGTTTAATTCAGGAGTGTTTTCAGTTGAGACTCTGGCTTATGGAGGATTTTTGTTTTCAATTCCACACATATTTTTTGGTATAAGGACATGGATTAGCAAGAAAGGATGGTTTGCAATCTTGTTTCATTCAGGATGGAACTTTACATTTTTGATTATTTATTGTGCACTTGGTTTGCGAGAATGTAGCATAGTAAATGACACATATGACATTCTAAATGTAATAATGGCAGCAGCTGCCGGAATAATTGTTTGGTTGGCCTATCAAAACAAAAAACACACTATTAACAGATTTTTGTATCTTGCACCTGTCGCTGCAATTATTGTAGCCCTTTTTGTTTTGTATTTTGAGAATTTTGGTTTTTGAAATTTTTCTTAAACTCTTTGTAGGATTTTATTGTGTTTTCCATGTAATCATCAAGACTCTTTTGCATTCCCGGCAATGCATGATACAGTTCTGTCCAGAGCTTTTGGTATTGCGGATCAGATGAAAGCAGAACCGAACCCAGAAAAACTTGCAGATTACGTGAGATAATGTCATCACCTTTTCGTATTTTTTCAATCTGTTCTTCTATTGCACTAAAATAATCCAGATATTTCCTGAACACCTTTTTTGATTTTTTAAGATTTTCAATTGATACATCAAATCCTTCATCTTCTAGTTCCTTTTGAAATTCCTTGTTTTCAATCCAAATAAGAAAATAGTTTTCAATCTTTTGTGCAAACTCTTTGTCTTGCCGGTAAAAGCTGATGATTCCAGATATCGTAGGACCGTAATTGATTTTTTTTCGTCCTTTTGTTTCAGATTTATAAACCCGGATTTTGCCTGCCTTTTGCATCTGTCTAAAGTGCCTATGGATTGTACCCAGGGGTATGCGTGTTTTGCTAGTTGCAGAGTACAAACTGAGCGGCCCATGGTCCATTATAGCCTTGAATATATCCACTGATGCCTGGGAAGTGGTGGATATATTCGCCATTTACTATGTATATGGAAATAATGGATATATCCGTTTCTGTGGATATATTAGTATGAAAAAAATAATTCTTGCAATAATTTTTGCAATGGGTCTTGTGCCATTTGCATCAGCTGCCCAACTTGATGCGGCCATCATTGCAAATGAAAAAACAATGGAACCATCATTTGAATTCCTAAGGGTAATTTACATTGAATATCCAAATGACGGAGACATTGCAGATACATTACGCGGACAAAAACAGACTGTTTCATTTGCTGCAGACAGCACAACGTCAGGAATGAATGAATTTGTTGCACAGTTAAATGAAAACCTTCAATCAACTTCTAGCAATGCAGTAATTTCTGATGCCAAGATAAATTATCAGGCAACACTACAGGGAAATCAGAACAATGCAGTAATTGAATACAAGCTCCAAGTAGTTCCTACAATTCTAAATCATGTGCTATCCCAAGAAACAGAGAAATCTATTGTTGATGCAAACTGGAGAGGAATTTCTATATCAAATCCAGTAATGATACAAACAGAATACGGGCAATTTGATATTAACAATCCAAGATCGGCTCTTGATGCAATGATTCCCGATGTCTCTGAGAAGTTAAATGGCGTATCGATAGTTTCTATTCCTCTAATTGATGCTAGTGGGATAATGAAGCTTCCATTACACAAGTGGCATTCTCTATTTGATAACACTGCAATTATTCAAGGCGCAGTAGAATACAAATTCACTGGAAAATATGTTATCACACATTATTCAATGGGTGAATGCAACATCGGCATTGGAACATGTGAGGACAGAAAATGGGTTGAAGACATTGATTTGGATAAAAAATACACAATCAGAATTATAGAATCAAGAGATGATGCAACAATTGCAATTGAGGGTTACGCAGACTCCTCAAAGATTGGCAATGTGGATGTGTTTTACACAAATCTCAAGACTTTAGTTAGCCAAAGTCAAGAGGAGCCTGAATTTCCTGCAACCATAATGTATGGAATGGCAGGACTTGCAGCGGTGGGGGCTGTGGCCATGCTTGTGATAAGTGATAGGAAACTCAAAAATGATAAAAATGAAGGCCAGACTGGGGTGGACCCTGCACATTTGAGGGCATATCAGACCAGTAATTCATCTGGGGGATACAAGACAAACAGGGGGGAATCCTACTTGATTCCTCATGAGCAATCAAAGACTGCAGTGTAAGATGAGAACCAGCTACAAAATTCTCATTATTCTTGGAGTAGTTGGTGGTTTTATCATTTGGTCAATAATTGATTTGACTTGCAAGCCATGCATTATTCCCACTGGCTCTCCGGAGAACTACATGTGTGTCAGTGTTTGCAAACTTGAACCAAGATGGGCCTCCCGGTTCAGAGATTTTGCAAATATATTTTCATGATTATTTTTGCAGGAAATTACTTGTCAAATCAAGCCTCAGAAATCCTAAAAAAATTATGTTTTACTTTAAAAATCATAATACATCGTATACAAACCCTTTCTTCCCCACTAGGTTCTAATGAATAATGAGTCCTTTGCTTGCACTTGGGACAAATGTAAACTGTCACTGATTTTTTAGGCGATTACTCTATTTAGTCCCTTGTCAGTTCTAAATCTTCATAACATATTACCCCACCACCACTCTGAATTTTTTCATAGTAGTGTAACAGATGTTCAAAACAGAAATTACAAGAATTTGATTGTAATAGAAGTTTAAAACAAAAATTACAAAATTGGTTTTGAAATTATTTTCTTTTTCTCCAGAGAATAATTCCTGCAATAGTAACAATGATTCCAATGATTCCGCTGATCAAAAAGGCTTGCTTGTACAAAACCAAAACATAATCCATTCCCTCAAGTGGTTTCATTATTGGGGGATTGGTTGGTGGAAGTAAAACTAATGAAGAATAGATGTTTGCCAAAAATCCTTCTGCCATCAATGCAAGTCCAATCAGGATTACAAATTTTGATTTCATTTTTTCTTTTCAAGTAGTTCCAAAAACTCATCAGGAAGATTACCGTAGGTCTTTTTGTATTCATGAATTTTTTCTTGGATAATTTTTTCATTTACTGTACCTGAAACTATCATTACTACCAAATTGTGTAATTTGTCGATTTGATGCATTTCTATCTGAAGTTTTCTCACGGTTTCATCATCATGTTTTGCATTCTCTAGTTGTTGAATGTATTTTTCTTCTTTTGCAGATAGTGTCTTTCCATATTCGTAAATTGACTGGCGCCAATCGTCAAGTGGGATAATGCAAAAATCCTTATGATTCAGACTAGCAAGAATGTAATCGCGGTTTTTTGTTCCAAAAACTTCTCGTATTTGGTCATTGTGACAAGACAGAAAGTAATCATCAGAATCAATTATCTCATCGGTACATGAATTGACATGAAAATGTGTCAGTGCAGACCTTCCATCATCTGACTTTGCAATAAACCCATAATGAAACAATGAATTGATGCTCCTCTCATCCTGGAGGGATAACTCTATTGGGTATTCAGAGTATTTTTCTGCAAACATTTTGAACATTTTTGCCTCTTTGATTTTCTCAAAGTGTATAGGGAAATTTTCTAAAATATTACAAATTTCAATTTGTTCTTTATCCTCGGGAATTTTGATTTTAGATCCATCTACAAAAGGGAATAATGAATCATAGAGTTCATCAATGAAAATATTCAATCCAAGGGTTTGACTGGAAATTTTTTCTAATCTTTCATGCATTAGTTTTTTCTGCTCTGAGAATTTTTCTTTTTCATCATTTTTTTGATAAATAATTGCCTGTTGGTTTATCTCAGATAGTATCTGCGAGTTTCTCTCTAGGGAACTAAAGGAGGATTGTGAATCAATAAACTGAAGGGATTGTGTGGAATTATCCAAAAATGTGATACTTGATGCAAAAATACACAAAATAGAAACTGTTGAGAGTCCTAGAATAGTGGGGAAATCAAGTTTCATTTTTTACGGTTCCAGTTTTCTTGAATAATGGGTTTTGCGATGCAAGATATAATCAATCCAATCCTAGCAAGTTCATAAATAGTTCTAATAAATTGCAAAATAGATGATGTAAGGTTTGTCTAAGGAGAACCTCCACCTATCTATTTACAAGATTGTTTCTGCAGATTTAGAATAAAAGGAACAGGTAGAAATCGTTCATACGGCTTATTCACCTGAATAGTAATCCTGCTCTACTCTTTGTGCAATATTGTAAATAGTCTCAGGGGACAATTGTGAGACACAGTCCTTAATCCACAAGTCATCAAGATACTTCAGTGCATCTGCATCTTCTTTTGGCATTTTATCAAAATCAATCTCAGAGTACTTTACCTGTATCTTGAATCCTTCTGATGCAATCTTTTCACATTTTTCTTCCAAGTCTAGTCGTTGTGGAGTGTTGTCTGCTTGTGCAAAAAACTGAATTGCCATTGATCCTGCAATTGCCGATCCAACTCCCACTGCAATTACCAGAAAAATGATTGGCCTCACATGATCAGACCTCAATTATCACATAAGAAGTCTTGGCGTCGCAGGTTTGCGGCAAAATCAATGTTTTTTAAACCCTTTAGAACCTAAGCAGACATTGTCAGAAACTGAAGCTCAGGTAGAGGAAAAAGAAGCACCAGTTGCAGAAGCCCCTGCTGAAGAGAAAGCAGAAAAGGTTGAAACTGAAGCCAAAGCCGAAGAAAAGGCAAAACCTGAGCCTGAGACCAAAAAAGAGGGCCCAGCAAAGTGGGGAATCGCTCACATTTACAGTAGTTACAATAACACCATTATTCACATGACTGACCTAACAGGGGCTGAAACTGTCGCCTTATCATCTGGCGGAGTACACGTCAATGCAGACAGATACGAGTCATCACCATTTGCAGCAATGAAAGCTGCCAACACCGTAATTGAATCTGCAAAGACCAAAGGTTTTACTGGATTTCATATCAGAGTCCGTGCAGTTGGCGGAGTAGGTTCTCGAGTTCCAGGACCAGGTGCACAAGCTGCAATCAGAGCACTTGCAAGAGGCGGATTTAAAATCGGAAGAATAGATGATGTTACACCAATACCTCATGATACCACCAGAAAGAAAGGCGGTAAAAGAGGAAGAAGAGTCTAGGAATCTACAATCTTTAATTTAACAATACATCCTTTAGAGCCAAAGTAATCGGTCATAAAGTCTGTAAATTTTTCAGTTGGATTGTTTCCCCTGTACTTTGCAAACATGTCTGCAAATTTTTTTTCGATAGCATCTTGCAGATCCCCTTTGATTGCCATTTTGAAAAATGTCCAGCCAAACTTTTCATAAGGCTCGCTAAACGCATAACCATTTGCACCACCAACTAAAGTTTCTATCTGAGACATTGCTATCTTCATTGCAAGCTTGTCATCAGTAAAATTTTTGGTGCTAACCTCAAATGTAGTGCTCATCCTTCTTCACTTTTTTTGCTGTTTAGTTTTTCAGATAATGATACGAATTTTCCGTCTTGCTCTACATTGATTTTTGTTTGCATCCTAACATTTAGCCCGATAGTTCGAAATAGAGATAACAGTTGTCCGCCATCGATTTTCTCATCAAATTCTCCTGATGAAATTAACTGTGCAAGCTGTATAATTACAGCTTGAGTCTCATTTGGAAATTGAGTCTCTGCGTTTTGCAGGACCTCTTCTCCTCTAAAGCCAAGTGATTTTAGAACAATATCTCGTGGGTTTGGTTTTGGTTTTTCATTTTGTTCTGGTTCTGGATCTGCAGTTTGTTTTATTGTTGAGATGTTTTTTTGCATCTCTGCTAATCTTTTTGCCTTTAGTCGTTCCAGTTCGATATCATCGCTCAACCTTTAATCACACCTATAGGCACCAATTTGGCTACTTTTGTGGCAATTCCCAGGTCATGTGAGACATTAACTACAGAATCAACGTCTTTGTAGGCCTGAGGAGTCTCTTCTACTACGCCGTCTCTTGTCAATGCTTTAATGAAAATTCCTTTCTCATTTAATGATTTTTTGACATCACCTTCTGTGTAGTTTCGTCTGGCCTTTGATCGTGACATGGTTCTACCAGCTCCATGTGCAGTTGAGCCAAAACTCAGCTTCATCGAGTTTGGTTGTCCAAGTAAAATCCAGCTTGCAGTTCCCATTGAACCTGGAACCAGTACTGGTTGTCCTAAATGTCGGTACTTTAGTGGAACCTCTGGGCGTTCAGCTGGAAATGCTCTAGTTGCTCCCTTTCTGTGAACTACAAGCTTTCTATCCTCGCCATTTACCTTGTGTTGTTCCACTTTGGCGATATTGTGTGCCACATCATAAACTAGTTTCATATCTAAATCAGATTCAGATTGATTGAAAACTCTCTCAAAGGATTTTCTAGTCCAGTGAGTTAGCATCTGGCGGTTGCTCCATGCATAGTTTAGTGCTGCAAACATTGCAGCTCTGTAAGACTCTCCTTCTTCAGAAGTATTTGGAACACATGCAAGCTCTCTATCCTTGAGATGAATGTCATATTTTTGCAAAGCTTGCTCTGATGTTCTAAGATAATCACTGCACACTTGGTGTCCAAATCCTCTTGAGCCGCAATGAAGTAAAACGGTAATTGTTCCCTTTGTGATTCCCATTTGTTTTGCAGCTTCTTGGTCATGAATCTCTGCTACCTTTTGTACTTCTAAAAAGTGATTGCCAGAACCAAGTGAACCCAGCTGTGGCATTCCTCTCTTTCTTGCTTTGTCTGAAATTTTGTTAGGGTCTGCATTGTCTATCTGTCCGTTTTCCTCACACACTTCTGCATCATGTGAATTGCCATACCCATGTTCAATTGCCCAGTTTACTCCACGAGTTAGAACTTCATCTAATTCTGAATGACTCAGCTTGACTGAGCCTTTAGAGCCTACACCAGAAGGAATTGAGCCAAACAAGTCAGTTACCAAATCCTTGAGTTTTGCACGAACTTGGTCTTCATTTAGGTTTGAGCGTAAAAGTCGGACTCCACAATTAATGTCATATCCTACACCTCCGGGGCTAATCATACCTTCTTCTGCATCCATGGCAGCTACTCCACCCACTGGGAATCCATATCCTTCATGTCCATCAGGTAAAACAACTGAATGGCTTACAATTCCAGGAATTGATGCGACGTTTTTTGCCTGCATAATGGTTCGGTCAGTTAGCATTTTGTCAAGTAATGCTTCATTAGCGTAAATTCTGACTGGGACCTTCATTCCTTCATTGGAATCAGCTTCAATCTCGTATTGGTTCTCACCAATTTTTTTAGGGATTACAGAGGACATGTATAATGGAATGATTTGCTGTATTGACAATTTAAATCCTAAGCAGATTCCAAAAACTCTTTAGCTTAGGAGCTGTACTGGTAATATGAAGAAATGCTCATGTGATCTGTGTGATTGCCCAAATGAGATCAAAGAGTTTGGTCACAGATACGAAGAAGAAAACGCAATCGCTCAAGCTGAACATGAACATGATGCAGACAAGGTCGAGTCAATTATTGCAGAGATTTGCGATTCTTGTGAGAAAGGACAACATCCTGGCAAGCCAACATAATTTTTGGCAAAAAGTTAAACTCTGAATTTAACATACAAGCTTTGGATGGATAAGGACTTCCAGAAAAAGCACAACAAGGCACTTGATATGTTACAAGACTACAAGAGTTATCTCGAAAAACAAGTTCTCAATCTGAAAAGACTTGATGAACAGTCTGAATTTATGC
>JASFMV010000003.1:0-26252 GCA_050117375.1 Nitrosopumilaceae archaeon
AAAATCTTTCAAGTATAGACAAAATAGTTGAAGAGAAGGGCGGAATACCAAAAACAGAGGAAAAGTCAATGAGAGAAGCGGCACAATTTTTAATCTCTGATTTTGGTTTTCAGTCATTCGGAATAACTTTGAATGATGGAAGAATGTACTTTTTAGAACCATTTGAGCATCAATCAAATCTTTCAAAAATGAATTTTTCAGATAGAGAGTGGTTTCAGGGAGTGCAAAAAACCCAATCAACTTATTTGTCAGATGTGTTCATTTCGGCAGCTTCAGATCATCCAATTGTAGTTATTTCTACTCCTGTTTTTTCTGAAGATGGGAAACTAATTGGAATGTGGGGAGGAAGTTTAGATTTAGAATATTTAACTGAATTTTTTGAGAATATAAAAAAAGAAAATTCCTCAATTTTTCTAATAGATGATAAAAGAGCCATAATAGTTCATTCCAATCATCCTTCGGATTCACCTCATAACGAATCAAGTGTTATTCAAATTATGGAAGAAAATCAAAACAAATCATATCTTCACAATAATGGACATCATATTTTTGTTGAAGGAATTGAAATCGGTAATAAAAACTGGAGCATGGTAACTACAATTTCAGATCAAGATTTGTTGCCACACACATTATCGCAGCTAAAAGGAAATTATTTTTTGATTATAATTATGACAGCATTTATCATAGGAGCAGAATTTCTTCTCTTTCATCTCTTAAAGAAAAATCTTCAATTGAATCTCAGTGTTAGTGAAAATCAAAAACTGCTCATAAAACAAGAAAGATTAGCAGCCATAGGAGAATTGGCAAGCAGGGTAGCTCACGATATTCGAAATCCATTATCCAATATCCGTATGGCATTAGAGTTAATCAAGAACAAGTCTCCTGAAGCAAAAATTTCAGATCCAGAAGTAAATGAAAAATTCAAAATTACTTTTGAAAATATAGAAAGAATATCACATCAAGTAAATAATGTTCTAGATTATGTTAGAAACAGAAAGTTAGACCATAGTATATTATCGCTTTACTCTTGTTTGGAAAATACAGTTCAATCACTTAACATTCCAGACAACATCAATATCAAATACGATAAAACAGAAACCAAAGTGGTTGCAGACTCAATTCAGCTTCAAATTGTTTTTAATAATATTTTAACCAACGCAATTCAAGCAATAGGAACAGATTGTGGAGAGATAAATATCAAATTTTCCGAAGATTCCCAATATGTCAAAATGGAAATTGAGAATTCGGGGCCAAGTATACCAGACGACATCATGCCCCATATTTTTGAGTCTTTGATAACAACAAAAGAAATAGGAACAGGATTAGGTTTGGCAAGCTGTAAAAGAATTATTGAGAATCATGGCGGCAAAATAAGTGTAAAAAATAACCCCACCACATTTACAATTTTACTTCCAAAATCTTGAAAAAATTTAATTTTTATTAAATTTCAAAAGAATGATGGAGAAATAATATTTTAATAACTAGGTTCCATTAAACCGGATTTGTAAAGAGAGCTTTGTTTAAAATATTTGCCATTAACAATTACCTCAACTGAGAGTCGACCTTTGTCAAGTACAAAAGTTACTTTATCAAACACACATCTATATTGTGAAACCCTTTTGTTGTTTGTCAATATTTTACCAGATTCCAAAACCATTCCATCCAATAACAAATTTTCAATTTTTCTATATGCAGGAGATTTCAACACTCCTGAAATATCTAGAATTTCTGGAACAGTTAATGGATTATTCATTATAGTAACCAGAATTTTTCTAGTTTCCTCATCTCCAAAATAATTAAAAATCATTTCAGCTAGACATGTAGAAATTACCTTAATCAGAAAATCATTTTCAACTCGAGTTATTTCAATTAATTTTTTTAGACATTGTTTTTCAATTTCGTTGGGATCAAATTCAGAATGCTGTTTTAAAATACTATGAAATTTTCCAAAATGCTCAATGGATAATTTTATAGACATTCCATGCTGGAAAAAAAGATCTTTTTCAACAGATGATAAAATTTCCTCACCTAGTTCTTCTTTTAAGTTACGAGACAAGTTACGAGATAATAGGAGATCTATTCCACCCATGCACCTAATTGAAATCATTCTTATTAAAAAGTGCCCAATTTTTTAGAAATCTAAAGCGTGCCAAAAATACCTTTATTTTATTAAAAGAAATTCTATAAGTAACTCATAAAATGTGATTAGGTATTGAGTCAAGAACAAAGTCAAAACGGAGTTCTATCTGTATGGTTAATTTCTTTAGGAGTTATTCTGGCGTTAATCACAGGACTGTATTTTATCAACATCAACATAGGAATTGAAGATTTTTCAAACATTGTTTCTTTGCCTGTGTACACAATTATTCCTGGAACACTAGTTGTTTTGTCAATTTGGGCAGTAATTAAATCAGACACAATAAAAAAACTTCCTAAAAATTCCCTCATATTTCTTACAATCGCTTTTTCATGTTGGTTTATTGCAGAACAAACATGGAATCTTTATGAACATGTTTTAGAAATTGATCCATATCCATCTGCTGCAGATTTTTTTTATTTGGCTGCACCATTGTTCATGTTTATTGCACTTTTGATTTTCCTGAAAGGCAAAAAAACCTCTAACAAAAGTTTAGTTATTTCAAGCATAATTTCTTTTCTAATTTTAATTCCATCTATAATAGCAACTTTAGAAGCAAGTGCAGAAGATGAGCTCCTTGAGAGCATCATAGCAATTGTATATCCTGTCGTAGATGCAATTATGTTAGTTCCAGTAATCATCATTATAGGATTTCTGATTTCAAAAAAAAGAGATTTTTTTTGGATAATGATCATATCAGGAATAATCATCATGCTTGTTGCAGATACAGGTTTTTTGTTTTTAGTTATCAATGACGAGTACGAAGACGGACACCCAATCGACATTCTATGGGTCTCAGCATATACCATTTGGGCATTCATGATGCTGTATATAATCATCCAATCAAAAAAATCCAATATAGAAGAATTTTTAGAAATTAATAAAAAACAAAACGCAAAGAAAGCTGAGAAATATGGCGTTTTGGTAGCGTTATTTCTTATTAATATCACAGTGATTTTGCTATTGGCAGGAATAAACTACTTTATCGAACCTAGAGAAGACACTATCCTTGAATTTTTTTCATGGATTTTGGCAATGATGGTAATTATTTTTTCAAGTATAGTAATAATAATGAATTCCAGATTAAACAAGGCACTTCAAACCAAAACAGAGCAGCTTGAAGAAACGACAAAGGAATTAATTAAATCTGAGCGATTTTCAGCCATAGGAGAATTAGCATCTAGAATTGCTCACGATATTAGAAACCCTCTATCAAATATTTTCATGTCAATAGAAATGATGAAAAGCAGTCCACCTGACACCAAACTAAACGACCAGCAAATAAATGAAAAGCTAGACTTGGTCTCAAAAAACATAGAAAGAATTTCACATCAAGTAAATGACGTTTTAGGGTATGTGAAAAACAGAACTGCAAATAAAAAGATCATAAAAATTTCTAAATGCATCCAGGAATCAATTGAGACAATAACAATACCACCTAACATAACTATCAAAATACCTAAATCGGAAATGACAATGTGGGCCGATCCTTTTCAGATGCAAATTGTTTTTAATAATATCATAATCAATGCCATTCAATCCTTGGACAAAAATCCAGGAGAAATCATTGTCCGTTTTTCTGAAACTGAAGGTAAAACACATATAGAAATTGAAAACTCCGGACCTGAAATCCCCCAAGACATGTTACCACACATATTTGATTCTCTAGTAACAACAAAACAAATTGGTACCGGTTTAGGTTTAGTAAGTTGTAAAACCATAATTGAGAATCATCAAGGTACAATATCTGCAAAAAATAATCCTACAACATTTATCATTGAAATTCCCAAGAAGAATTAATTTTTAGTCATATATCTAATCAAATTTTTTCATGATTTGCCCATTCTTCAAGCAAAGTATTAAATCGATATGATGTGAATTTAATCTATGGCTAAATGCGTAATTGTGATTGATGATGATGAGGACACTGTAAGGTTATTTAGTGAATTTTTAGAAGAAAATCAAATTCACGTTATAGGCAAAGGATACAATGGAAAAATGGCCGTAGAACTCTTCCAGGAAAAAAAACCAGACTGTGTTCTAATCGACATAATGATGCCTAATGGTAGTGGATTTTACGCAATAAATAAAATCAAAGAATTAGATCCGGAGGCAAAGATAATTGCAGTGACAGGCGATGGGAGATTTACAACAGAACAAAAACTTGAAAAATTGAAAATTCCGATAATATACAAGCCATTTAAGATGGATGAAGTAATTTCGAAAATTCAAAGTTAATAAATTCCCATATTTGGGAAATTGAATAAAGTCTTAAATTATAAAATACGAAACTCATAATATGAGCAAACGAGTAACTATAATGTTAGATACCGATTTGGATAAAAAAATGAGGCAATTGCAAGCTAAAATGATTCAAAACACAACCAGCTCAGTTAGCTTTTCAAATGTTCTAAATCAGGTCCTAAGAGAAAGTCTCAAAAAATAAATAAATATTTTTTATTTTCATTTTTTATTTTACATAATCAGTTATTTTTTCATCTAACAGAACATTGCAAATATCCCAAGGAGTAACTAACCAATCTTTGTAAATCACATACGGATGTTCCATATCATACATAACAGCAGATATTTCGTTTATTTTCAAGTCATCATATAATACTCGTGCTTCTTCTAGATCAATTGAGTTTGCAGGAAATTTTAGAAAATAACCCATCTCTTTAAGATAGTGCATCTTTTCAGTGATAGTTTCTATAATAATTCTATCATTGATGTATTTGTTTGAATTTTCAAGGAGAATTTTTCTAGTTTTGTTTTCAAACATTGATTTTATTATTTTCTCCATTGTGTCATCTTTTTTAAAAGTCACTTGTGATTTTTTTGGTAAATTACTGATTGAGAGATTTGTCTTACAATGCATTCCAATTTCTAGAATTTTTTTAGCAGATATTGCTGAATAGTGTCCCCATTCATTTGCAATTGCTGCATATGCCCTACCTCTTTCTTTCCAATGTTTCATTAAATCTCGATATAAGATATTCTCAGAAACGATCAAAGGGTTTGGTTCCATGATATCTTCTACTTTTGTATCATAAAACAAACTGTTAGTAGGGTTTTTTAGAAGATTATCCATGATTTCTTTTCCACCTATAGTGCCCACGGGAGTGCCGTCATCAACCACTAATACCGAATCAGTAGCAGATTCCAAGTACTGTGCAAGCATTCCTGCCACCACCCATACTTTTTTCCCCTTTTCTATTTGGATGCATAGTGAGTAGGTAAGTGTTTGAGGAAGTAATTCTCTTATGTTACGGTCTGCCAGAGGAATTTCTAAACAAGCCAACTAATATCACCTCCACAATGAGGACATGCCTTTTTAGAATCTTCAGAGTGGGCCGTTACATCATCAGAAAGAAGTGTCAAACAAATATCCCAAGGACTAACTGAAATATCTTTGTATATTACATAAGGATGTTCCATTTTGTACAACATCAAACATAGTTTGTTAAGATTGACATCCTCTTTTAAAACAAGGACTTCTTCTAATTCAATTTGACTAACAGGTATTTCCAAAAAGTTTTCAACGTCATGTTGGAATTTGAGCATTTTAGAAATTTCTTCTAGAATTATTCTGTCGCTAATGAATTGGTTGGAATATTCCAACATTAGTTTTCTAGTATTGTGTTTAAACATTAAATCAATAATTTTTCCTAAGGAATCATCAAGACCAAAAGTCACTATGCTTTTTTTTGGCATAGAAGAAATACTGAGATTGGATTGGCACCTAATTCCCACATCCAGCATTTTTCTGGCAGATACAGGAGAATACCCCTGAAATGAATTGGGAGTTATTGCAAATGCCCTTCTTGACAATTTCCATCTTTCCATTAAATCTTTGAACCTAGTTTCTTTCTCAACAATTGGCAAATCTTCAAACATTATTTCCTTTACCTTATGATCATATTGAAAATCACGGGTAGGGTTTTTTTGAATATGATTTAGAAGATCATATCCCCCCACAATTCCAACAGGAGTAAGTTCATCATTGCGAATGACAATAGAATCAATGGATGACTCTAGGTATTGCACACACATTTCAGTTGCAACCCAAACTTCTCTTTCTTGATTAAGATAAACACATGGTGTATCCGTCAAACTAGAAGACAACATTTTATCTAGCGTTAATTCCGAAATACTTTCTGCATTCGATACAACCATTATTTTCCCCTCACTGTATATTAGAAATTTTAGTATTTGAATAGATTCTTGATTATTATCATTAAGAATAACCTATTTATTCAAATAATTACATAAAATTAGTCAAATATTATAAAATTTATTATTTGATTTTTATTAAACATTAATCAAATTTGTATTCGGATCAATTAACAGTAAAATTCAATCCAATCAGGTTAGGCATAAAATTGATACAAAATATTATATGGTAATCAAAATTCGCAGCGTTATGAATGACACAAAAGTTGTTGCGACTGTATTTGTTTTGATAACTTTGGCAATCAGCATTCAATTAATGCTATAATCTTTTTGGCACGTTTCTTGAAAATAATCGAAATTATTCTCAAAGCAATTCAGATTATTTAGTCGGAAGGAAGATCTTCTATCTTTAGTCTTTTATCAAAGAATAGAGAAGCAGTAAGATCACCAGTCACATTAATCATAGTCCTAATCATATCCAAAATCCTATCCACTCCAAGAAGAAGCACTACTCCAACGGGAGGGATTCCAGCTGCTATAAGGATGGTAGATAAGATTACAATTCCAGTGCCAGGGGCAGACGGAGCTCCAATAGACGCTGCCAAAGCAGTTAAAGATATCAAAAGAATCGTAGTAAAACCTAGATCAATATTGAATAGTTGTGCAAGGAAAAACACAGCCACTATTTGATACAAAGCAGTACCATCCATGTTAATGGTGGCACCAAGGGGAATAATGAATTGGGACACCTTGGGTTTTACTTTCATCTTTTCTTCTGCAGTTTTGATTGAAAGTGGCATCACCGCAGCAGAACTAGAAGTGGAGAATGCAAGGAGTTGAGGATCCCGCATCATTGAAAATGTAGAAGAGATGGGCCTCTTTGCAAAGAATTTGATTATAATAATGTAAATTATCATCATTGAAAAAAGCCCAATAACTACGGTTATCATGTATCCACCCAATCCCACAAGAGCTGAAAGACCCAGTTTGGAGGTAATACCTGCAATAAGACCAAATGCGGCAAAAGGAGCAAGCCTCATGGCCCAAGACACTATCTTCATGGTTATTTTTTGAATTGATTCCAAAAGATCAAGAATAGGTCTGGAGCTTTCTTTTGGAAGACTAATCATCGAAACGCCAATAATTAACGCAAAAATGATTATGCTAAGCATTTCACCGGACATGAAAGAGGCTATAGGATTACTCGGGATTACACCGATTATACTTTGAGGAATATCACTAACAGTCAAATCTGATTGTTCAACTGTTTCAATCTCTTCTAGATCAAAACTTTCTCTTATCAAAGCGCCATCAATCAAATTCCCTGGTTCAATGGTAGTTACAACTAAGATTCCAATTGTAAGAGCTATAGCAGTTGTCGCGATAAAATACAATGCAGCCCCCAGGCCTAGTTTTTGCAGATCCTCCATACTCCCCGATGATGTAAGACCTCGGATGATAGATGCAAAAATTAATGGAACAATTATCATTTGAATTATTTTCAAAAAAAGGTTTGCAGGAATGGATAACCAATCAGTGATTAATTCTGCAGTACCTTTTTCAACAAGTCCTGCCTCAGGACCCAAAACAAGACCAACAATCAACCCCAAGAATAAAGCAACAAGGACTTGTGCCCATAATTTTTTCTTGACAAGATAAGTAATTTGAGGAACAGGATATGTAAATGAACGAATGACCATTGCTGATATTTTCTATTCACCTATATTACAAAAGCATTGATTCTCAAGAATGAATTTAAAAGCCTAGTTCAAACAAGAGAGTTAATCCTAAAATCGATTTTCAAGATTAGCAATCGTGTTCTATTTAAAATAACATAGATGTCAATAGTATATAGTGATTTTCAAAGATAGAAAATTAATTGTGATTGCGATAATAGCTGGAGTGGTCGGTCTAGCTGCAATGATTGGATTTATCGGCCAAGGTAATGTTCGCCATGTAGAAATTTTTTGGCAAGAAACAGTAGAGCAAACAGTAGCCTTTGAAGATATAGATGACCAAGTTCAACTTCGAGGAATTTCTGGAGTCACTGGAGAGCCAAACCCACATTTAATTAGCAGAACAAGTTTTGCATACATTCTAACAGTAGTAAATAATGGGGATAAACACCATCGGCTATACATTGAAGGATTAGACATACAAACAGATCTTTTAGAGCCTGGACAACAAGACACTATTACAATTTATCCTTCCAAAGAAGGAGTGTACAAATATTATGACAAACGGGAGAGACTCGAAGAATTAGGAATTCTCGAAATTAGAACGGTTGTTCCAAGTGATGAATTTACAGGATTTTTAAGAGATATGATATGAATGCCTTATCCATATTTTACAATTAGTAATAAAAAATAATAAAAAAAGACTAATTTAAGAAAATAAAAATTATATCTTAAATCAATAAAACGTCTAATCTATTCTGATTTTTTGACTTTTTGTGCAGCTGGTCCTTTTTTACCTTCGCCGATTTCAAACTCGACTTTATCGCCTTCATTGATGAATCCTTCAACGTCTGTTTTGTGAACAAATAGATCATCTCCTGATTCTCTTTCGATAAAACCAAAGCCTTTAGTTCGGTTGAACCATTTTACTGTGCCTTGTTCCATTTGCTTTTTTGATTTAGCTCTCCGTATATTAAGATAAGTCTAAAAAATACCAAAATTCTGTCTAAGGAATAGATTTTTTCAAAAAATAAAGGTATTTTCTAGACTAGAAGTCTTTTGGAATGTGTCCATTTTGTTTTAGCCAATCAACCTGAGGCAAAGTGAATCTCCAAACAATATCTCCCATTTCAGAATCTTTGAAATCCCAAGGAGCTATTATTACAATATCGTTATCACGAATCCAAACTCTTCTCTTCAGTTTTCCCCGTATTCTTCCTCGTCTAGTTATACCATCAGTACATTTTATCATAACATTTTCTCCTCCGAGCATTTTGAGTACTCTTCCAAACATTTCTCCTTCTTCGGGAATTCTAATTTCCTTTAATGCACTTTCATTTTTTACTTGGCGCTTTCCCATACCCTACCTTGCATTTTTAACCATATAACTGTGGGGGTTTTTAAAAACTAGAATGCCTAAAAGAAAATAATAAAATCAATTTTATGTAAAGCCACACACTCTATTTTGTGGAATTTAGTTGTATTCAGGATTGTTCTCAATGTTGTATAGAAAGAGAATACTATCCTGGAAAAAAATTTGGTAAGATAGGAGTATTGGTTCTTCCCGAGGAAAAAGCAAAACTCGAAAAATTAGCAAATGAAAATGAGATTGATATCTTGATTTTACCTAGAATAGGAGTATCTAATGAAAAAAATTCCGAATTTATAAAAATTTTAGCTTATCAAATGATGGGTTTGGAAAAAAATGGAAACACATGCCCGTTTCTTGACACAAATTCAGGAAAAAAATCACCTCATGGCGGTTATCCCTGTTCGATTTATGAGAAAAGACCGCTTGCTTGTCAAGCTTATCCATTAATCGAATCAAATCCAATGACACTTGATCAAAAATGCAAATTTTGTAAAGAGAAAGGAAATACAGATGAAAATTTAAATTCTGAAATAGAGTCTCTTTTAAAAATTCAAAATCAAATGAAGACAAAGAAACCTTACGTGTGGAGATATGCAACAGGGATAGGAGATGATTCCGATATTTCTGAAATTAAGACTGGATGGATTTTAGAAGAATAGTTTGGCTAAGGATTAATTACTGCACGACCAAGAATTTTTCTTGCCTTGAGATCTTCTAGTGCCGTATTGGCCTCATCCAAAGTATATCGTTTGGTAATAATAGGATTAATTGTTCCTTTTCTTGTAAGGTCCAACAATTCAACCATGTCATTATAATTTCCTGTATATGCACCTTGTATGGTAATCGATTTCAAAGGAATTGTCACCAGAGATAGTTCCATAGAACCTCCGAACAAACCTACTAAAACTAAATTACCTCTTTTACGTAATACCGAGATTCCAAGTTTTGCTGTAGGTGGAGCATTTACAAAATCAACTACACTGTCAGCGCCTTTATCATTGCAAATTGAAATTATTTTCTGAGAAGTTTCAGGATCTTTTGAATTGACAACAAAGTCTGCACCCATTTCTTTTGCAGTCTCTAATTTAGAATCATCCAAATCTACACAAATGATTTTTGCTTTTGTTATGGCTTTAGCAATTTGTACGCCCATCAATCCAAGGCCACCTGCTCCTACAATCACAAGAAATTCAGGAGAGTTCATGTTTGATTTTTTAATTGCATTATAAGCGGTTAACCCAGAGCAAGCAATAGATGTTGCAGAGTCAGGATTAACTCCATCTAATTTTGCCAGATATTTGTAATGAGGAACTAAAGCAAAATCAGAATAACCACCATCTTGAAAAACACCAAGGGATTTTGGGGCATCGCATAGATTTTCGTTTCCTACTTTACATGCAGGACATTCCCCACACCCTATCCAAGGATATACTAAAACTTCATCTCCTTTGGAATAACCATTAACATTACTTCCCATATCCTCAACTGTGCCAACAATTTCATGTCCTGGAGTTACAGGGTATTTTACACCACGGTCTGTTACTTTCATAAATTGTCCATCTCCCAAGTCATAACCCCCTTCCCATAAGTGCAAATCACTATGACATACTCCCACAGCCTTTACCTTAACTACAACTTGATTATCTTGAGGTTTAGGATTTTCAGATTCAACCACTTCTAACGGTTCATTTGGACCGATAATTCTGGCAGACTTCATCAATAAAGATTTCAGACTTGACAATATAAGAGTTGACTGGATATGAGAAAAAAATAGAGCGCCTAGATATTATGGAATAGAAAATTAGTTCTCATGTGAACGACGAAGGAATGCCAAATAGCATTTCACAGGAACCAGTCAATATTCTGTTTAGTCCTAATTCTGTTGTTAAAAAAGATGTATGGGAAATTGATCTAATCAAAATTTTAAATTTATTAATTAGAATTTTAGAAAAAACTGAGAAAAAAGACCTCCGAGTTGCAGGCATGGCAGCGTTATCATCATCTTTAATTTACAGGATGAAAGTAGAAAGTATTTTTGCATTGCAACGAGCTGCAATGGAAAAAAAACCCATGCGTCAAAGAACAGACGTAGATATAGAATTAATCGATATACCATACCGACATGAATCCACATATCCTGTATCATTAGATGATCTTTTAGGGTTGTTACAAAATTTGATTGGATCCATTGCAAATCCTCAGTCTAGAAGAAGCAAGCAGTTGAGCATAGAACCAATTGAGCCGCCTAATTTTCAAGAATATTTTATTTCTCTTGAGAGCATCATTGGAAAATACGAAGACATGATAATTAGAAAAATTTCTAAAGACGGATATGGACTACTACAAAAGATTATCGAAGATTTAGACACTGTTGACTCAATCAGATGTTTCTTTGCAATACTATTCCTAGCAAGAGATGAGAAAATTGACATCGAACAGATTGAAGATGATATTAAAATCACCATAATAAAAGAAGAGTCAACAAAATGATAAAAAATAGAGAACGGGTTTCTTAAAGTAGACTAGAAGGAGGAGAAAACATAATTGGTAAAAATAGAAGATGAAGGCGAAGCAACGGCAAGAATAGAAGCAGCATTGTATTCTGCTGGGCGACCTTTGAAAATAGAGGAATTGATAAGGGCTTCAGGCACAGAATCTCGAACAAAAACATACAATATTCTGAATAATCTTATGAAAAAATCAAAATCAGCCTTCAAAGCAATTGAGATTGTAACCTTGCCGGATGGCTCCTATGTATTTCAATTAAAGCCCGAATACAGTGCAACTGTAAAAAAATATGCTTCAAAACCAGTTCTACCAAAAGCCACTCTAAAGACATTGTCATATATCGCCTACATGCAACCAATTTCATCAAAGCAGTTAGTAGAAACCAGAGGATCGGGAGTATATGCACATCTAAAAGAATTAAGGCAATTAGATTTTATTCATCATCAAAATGTAGGAAGATTGAAAATTTTTACGACAACCGAAAAATTCCAAAAATATTTTGGAATACAAGGAGATGTCGAAAATCTTAAGCAAAGACTATTTTCAAAAATAAGAAAAACCGCATCCCAATCAAAACCAATTGCAGAGTCACAAGTAATTCCTGAGCTAAATCAGTAAAAGTTGTTTTAAGGCTAATTTTTTGCGTTTTGTATAAATTAGAGTAGTTCGGAGATTTCTCGTGAGAAAATCAGTAGAGAATCTTGCCACAAGTAAAATTACTGGCGGAAGAAGACATCCACTTAGAATAAGAAGAAAATATGAAACAGATAGATTTCCAAATGAACCAATTAATGGTGCACAGATTACAGTAACAAGAAATGTTCGCGGAAAAAATACAAAAACGGCATTGAAATCAGTTGATTTTGTTAACTTATCAACAGGAGAAGCAAAAGTAAAGAAAACTAAAATTCTAAAAGTTTTAGAAAACGCAACAAACAATGATTACCAAAGAAGAGGAATCATAACTAAAGGTGCAATTTTAGAAACACAGGAAGGAAAATGCAGAGTCGTTTCAAGACCAGGACAATCCGGAACCGTTAACGCAGTTTTAATAAAAGAATAAAATGAAAGATTACGAACATGTCGTAATCTGGTTGGATTATTTCAACAAGACTTTACCAAGAGCTAAAGGTCGAAGACTTGAAAAAGAAAAATGTGTTTTTGACCCATCACTAAAAGAATTATCAGATGCAGCTCAAGCTGCAGGTTTTGAAATTACAGAAACCGAAGACAAAGTTCGATATCCAAAAAGACCATACGTCAGATCAGGTTACATTGTTTTACCAAAAGGATCCTCCAAGACAAATATTCTTAACAAAATTTCGCAAAAATTAGTTCTGAAAAGGACAAAACAATCCAAATAAGATCAAATCTAGCTTTTAGCTAAAGTAATGTTGACAGAAGTCTATGAAAACAATATGTGGATTACTGTTTTTAATTGCAGGAGGTAGGCGAAATAATGCACCTTGCCGGTAGTGGCAGAGTGATCATTCAACTATCAGACGCTTTGTCTGAAGGAGTGATTCTTTGTGATGAAAAAGGAACAAGGGTTGCAAAAGTAATGGAGTTGATTGGTCCAGTAAAAAGACCGTTTGCATCAGCTACACCATTAACAAACAACATAAAAAAATACATTGGCAAAGCTGTTTTCGCAACAGAAACTTCTCCTGCTAAGAAAGAAAAATTTAGGAGAAGAAAAAAATGAACATACTCGAACCACAAAGCTGTCCTGAATGTAAATCATCGTTAGTTGATGATACTCAGAACGGTGAAGTAATCTGTTCTGGTTGCGGCGTAGTTGTCGCAGATCAGATAGCAGATTATGGCCCAGAAACAAAAAGTTCGAATCTCGAAGACAAAATGAAGCTTGCAAGAGCTACTGGACAAACAACTTATTCTCAACATGACTTGGGAATAGCAACTGAGATTTCAATTAGTGCAAAAGACTTTAGTGGAAAATCAATCAACCACGAAGTTGCAAATCAAATGCACAATCTTAGAAAATGGCAACAAAGAGTACGCGTTTCCTCACCAAGAGAAAGAAGATTAGCAAATGTTTTGGCCAAAATGGGCGAAACATGTGATGGTTTATCTCTTTCAAAAAATGTTTTGGAAACCGCTTCTATGATATACCGAAGCTTGGACGACCATATAGATGTGAAAGGAAAGTCAGTAGCAAGCATCACAGCTGCTACGATTTACATGGCATGCAAACAATGTCATGTAGTCAGATCACTTGAAGACATTGTCCGCGGAATTTGTGTACCAAAAGATGTAAAATCCAAAACAAAACTTGCAGCAAAATATTACAGAACCATGGTAATGGAAATGGGACAAAGAACAGCCCCTATAGTAACCATGGACAAATACATCTCCAAGATTGCAAATATGACGCAAACCGAGGTCAGAGTAGAAAGATTAGCCTTGGAAATTGCTGAAAAAACTAAGGACAGTAGTATTACTGACGGAAAAGCTCCCAACGGAATTGCAGCAGCTTATCTATATGTTGCATCTGTTTTGTTAGGACAGAGCATCCTACAAAGAGACGTATCCACTATTGCTGGCGTCACCGAAGTTACAATCAGAAATAGATGTAAAGAGATTCTAACAAGTTACAAACTCAAAATTGCTTTGAGACCAACTCTGGCCAAAATTTAATCCCCCCCTCTTTTCATTTTATTATTAATTACAAATGCGGTTAGGATCAGCTAAATTTCGTCGGTATTATATATAGAAACAAAACAATTTGCCACATGGCAGTTCTTGAAATCAAAGATCTTCATGTAACAAGAGAAGGAAAAGAAATCCTCAAAGGAGTGAATTTGAAAACAGGGCCTGGTGAAGTACATGCAATAATGGGACCAAACGGTTCGGGGAAAAGTACATTAGCTTACACATTACTTGCACATCCAAAATACGAAGTGACACAAGGAGACATTCTTTTGGATGGTGAAAGTATTTTGGAATTAACTGCAGATGAAAGAGCAAAGAAAGGATTGTTTCTTGGATTTCAATACCCCACAGAAGTGGCAGGAGTAGGTTTTTCTCATTTTCTAAGAACAGCATATAATTCACTTAGTAAAGCATTACAAGGAGAAAATAGAGAAGTATTCATCACAGTAAGAGAATTTCAAAAATATCTTAAAGACAACTTGAACAAAGTAGGATTAAAAGAAGAATTCCTTTCAAGATACCTAAATGAAGGATTTTCCGGAGGAGAGAAAAAACGTGCCGAAGTTTTACAAATGGCAGTACTAAAACCAAAAATTTCAATCTTAGACGAACCTGATTCAGGTTTAGATATTGATGCAGTTCAATCTGTTGCAAAAGCAATTAGTGAAGTTGCAGATAAGGATGCAACAATAATAATAATCACCCACTATGCAAGAATTTTGAAATTCTTGAATAAACTTGACTTTGTTCACGTCTTTGCAAGAGGCAAGGTCCTAAAAACTGGCGATGCTTCACTTGCAGATAAGCTAGAGACAGAAGGATACGAATGGGCCTTAGAACAACACGCTTGATTGTAAAATTAACAAATAAGTTTAAGCAGATTCGTTTTGTATAATTTTTTGTGCTTTATGAGATATTAGTAGAATTTAACAAAGAAACTTTTGAAGTTTCAGAAAACAAAATCATCATGGGAATAAAATCTAGACCAATAAAAGGAGATGCAAACAAAGAAATCATAAAAAAACTCGCAAAACATTTTGGAGTTTCAACTTCTAAAATTCAAATTAAAACAGGTCATAAATCAAAAACCAAAATTATAGAAATTCAACATTAGATAATCAAATATTTTGTTTAAATAGGGTCTTAAAATTGTCAAAGCATGGAACCAAACGATGACGAAAAATATTATTTTAATTTCTCATTTTTTCAAATAGATCCTAAATGGAGATGGATGGCAGATTTAGCTAAAGAGGAATCTGCCAAAGAAGTTGAAAATGTAATCAGAAATTCAGGAGTCAAGTTTAGATCATATTCGACTTTAGGTTTGCGTTCGGATGCAGATTTTTTGTTTTGGTTTGCTGCCAAAACAATAGAAGAAATTCAAAGTGTCATATCCAAACTTTACCTTACAGTTTTTGGAAAATACATAATCACATCACAAACTTATGTTTCCTGTACTAGGCCATCGGTTTATGCAAGAAAAGGCAGAATTATTTCTTTTGTGGCAGGAAATGAATCTAAAAAATTTGTGGTTGTATACCCATTTACAAAAACAAGAGAATGGTATTTGCTTTCACAAGAAGAGCGACAAAAAATGATGGATGAGCACATAGATGTGTCTCAGAAATACCCAGATGTCGTTCTCAACACAACCTATTCTTTTGGATTAGATGATCAAGATTTTATGTTGGCCTTTGAAACTGACGATCTGCGAGATTTTCAAAACCTCATTATGGATTTGAGGGAGACTAAGGTATCAGCATATGTAAAAGTAGACACACCTATGATTATCTGTGTAAAAAAAGACATCCAGGCATTAATTGCAAGTCTAGGGTAAAAATACAAAATAATTGAAATTTACTCTAATTTCTAAAATATCATAGGAGCAAATCTTGGATAAACATAAATGAACAAATTTCAAAGAGAATTTAGTTTTGATATGCAGGAAAAATCAAGACAATAAGGTGAATAGAGGATGAAATACAAAACATTAGGAAAGAGCGGAATCAAAGTATCCGAAATAGGATTTGGAGCCTGGACCATAGGTCTTGATTGGTGGGGCAAAAAGATAGAAGAAGATGAAGCAAAAAGAATGCTCAAAAAAGCATATGATTTGGGAATTAATTTCTTTGAAACTGCAGATATGTATGGTAAAGGAAAAAGTGAAAAACTGATTGGTGAAGTTTTCAAGGGGATGAGAGACGAAATAGTAATTTCTTCAAAATATGGTTATGATTTTTCTAATGCAGAGCAAATTGGGCATGCTGAACTCCCTCAACATTTTGACCAAAAATTTACCGAAAATGCATTACAAGCAACTCTTGAAAGACTTCAGACAGATTATATTGATTCATTTGGAATGCACAATCCAAAACTTGATCAAATTAGAAATAATGAACCCTTTGAAACATTTGATAAGCTAATCCAAGAAGGAAAAATGAAAACAGCTCAGGTAGCTTTGGGCCCTGCTATTGGATGGACACAAGAAGGTTTGGAAGCAATGGACAGAAAAAACGTTTCATCTGTTCAAACTGTATACAATATTTTAGAGCAAACTCCAGGAAACGAGCTTATTGAAAAAGCATCACAACAAAATGTGGGAATACTAGTAAGAGTACCAGATGCATCTGGAATTTTAACAGGTAAAGTAAAGGCAGAGACAGTAATTCCAAGTAATGATCACAGAAAAGATAGAAAAATGGAATGGCGACAAGAGGCATTAAAAAAAGTGGAGCAGTTTAGACCAATAGCTGAAAGAAACGGATTAACAATTACCGAATTTGCAATCAAATTTATCTTATCTAAAAAAGCAATCGCATCTGTACTACCCACTGTTGTTAGTGAAGAAGAGGTAGAATCATTTGCTGCCATATCAGATGGAAATTACATAAATTCATCAGACATGAAAGAGATTGCAGAATTATACAACACTTGGCCACCCTACGAATTAAAAGCCACGCCACAAGCAAACTAATTTTATGAATCATTCAATAGATACAGCTAAAACTCTAGACATCATAGAAAGAATGAAGCTTGCAAGAATTGGAGAATACAAAAAATGGGAGGCAATAATAAAAAAAATCAAAAAAGAACAAGATCTTCTGCCATCAGAAATAGAATACTTTTCAAATTTTACAAGAATTTATAAAAACTCCAGCACGACTTTTAGAAGTAAAAATTACCACACAAGATTGTCAGAGCACGACCTTAGGCCACCCTGTGAAATGTGTGGAGAAAATTCAGAGTTTTATTGCAATATGAATGACCAGTACTTTTGTACTATCCATGTTGTTGGGCATGATGATAATGAGATTTAGGATGCCGGAATAGTTTCTTCAAAATTAAACGAATTTTCTACAAAATATTCAACTCGTGTTTTTTTGAATTCACGTGAGCTAAAAAGAATACGATAATCATCAACATGAATTTGATCCTGAATTGTTTTTGCCATTTCATTTGCTTCATCATGAGTTTTGCAGTGAATCATAGAAAATACATTGTAGGGCCAATCAGGATAGGTTGGACGTTCATAGCAATGACTAATTTGTGGAAAAGACCCCAAAACTGCCCCCACCTCAGAAATTCTATCCTCTGGAACTTTCCAAACTATCATCCCATTTGCAGTAAATCCAACTTGTCTATGCCTTAAGATTGCAGCAAATCTTCTCATTATTCCATATTCTTCATAATGTTTCATTTTTTCAAATAATTCCTTTTCAGTAATTCCAAGATTTTTTGCAGATTTTACAAATGGCTCATCAATTATGTCCATGTCTTTTTGTAATTCACGGATAAAATTTTTGTCTTCTTCTGTTGGTTCAAATTTTGCATTTTTTACTTGTTTTTTTTCTTCAGTTGGCGCGACATCGTGTTTTTTTTCATCTACCATGTCAAGTTTAACTCCAATCTTGAAAAGTTGAAGGGTGGGAAGCATTCTTACTTTTTTAATTCCTTTTAGGACATTGAATTTTTCAAGCTCAGTTTTCAAATCAGATCCCGGAGGGACGGCCAAGGTAAACCACAAATTAAACTGATGATCACGCTCATAATTATGACTAACTCCTGGATGACGATTAATTTGATTTGCAACGTATTCTAATTTATCAGGTTCAATTTCCATTGCAACCAATGAGCTGGTATAACCAAGTTTTCTAGTATCAAAAATTGCACTTAGTTGTCTTAGAACACCGATTTCTTTTAATTGTTTGAGACGTTGTTTTACAATTTCTGGAGTACTATCAAATTTTTTAGCAATAGCATCAAATGGTCTTGTTACTAGCGGGAAGGTCCATTGAATTTCGTTTAGAAGTTCTTTATCTAAATCATCCATAGACACCATTGGTATGTGCAGGTTTGTTTTCAATTAAAAATGTAGCTAGGTTGTAAGAGTTTTAAAATGTATAAATAGAAAATGCCGTGCCTTTGATCGGTGATAATCAATCTAAATTTACAAAATAAAAAAGTGGTCGTGGTAGGAGCTGGCAAAGAAGCGCTAAAAAGAATCAAATCCCTTCTCAATCAAAATTGCGAAATCACCGTAATTGGTGGGGAGGTAAACAAATCAATTGAGAGTCTTGCTAAAAGAAAATTAATTTATTTAAAAAAACAGAAATTAGAAAATGCAAATTTTCTCTCTTCAGAGAAACCACATATGGTGATTACTACTACCAACAATAAAAGACTTAATCAAAAAATAATCACCAAAGCAAAAAAAAGTAAGATAATAGCATACAGTTCAGATAATCCAGAATCCAGTGATTTTTCAAATCCAGCAATTATAGATTTTGAAAAAACAGTTCAAATAGCTATTTTCACTGGTGGAAAAAGTCCAATTATGTCAAAAAAGATTAAAGAAAATGTAGAGCACGCAGTTAAAAAAATAATTACAAAAGAAGATCTCACACAAATCAAAATTCAGCAGATCGCACGAGATTTGGCAAAGGTCAAAATCACCTCTCAATCACAGCGAAAATCGTTCCTGAACACTATCATTAACGATAAGAAGATTAAACAGTTAATAAAAGACGGGCAGACCAAAAAGATTGAAAATCATATCTTTACGATATTGAGGGATTGGGAATGAATCAGAATATAATTAATGCACGTGTAACTTTTCGAAATTCTCCAATTCATATTTTAGAAAAATTTACCATAAGAGATGTAGAAAGTGCTTATCCTCAATTCAAAGAACATTCAGGACTTGATGAGTGTGTAATAATTCAAACGTGTAATAGGATAGAGTTGTTTGGTAAAACAAAAAATTATGATCACGAAAAAATCAAAAAAACATGGGCATCTCTTGCAGGATTAGACGAAGAAATTTTTGATGAAAATTTGGAAATTGAAGAGAATGAAAAAGCATTTCACCACTTGTTAAAGCTCACTTCAGGGTTAGATTCTATGGTTGTTGGAGAAGAGCAAATACTAGGACAAATAAAAAATTCAATCACATCTGCACGAAATACTAAAGCATCAGGTCAGCATCTTAACACCTTGTTTGACAAGGCTATTCGTATCGGTACAAGAATAAGAAATTCCAGTGGAATTAGTCAAGGAGGAATATCGGTTGGATCAATGGCAGTAAAATTAGCCGAAGAAAATATTGATGAGTTAAAATTTAAAAAAACTCTACTGATTGGCACAGGAGAAGTATCTACCCTAGTTGCGAAATCTCTTCAGAGAAGAGGATATGATTTTGCAGTTACAAGTAGAACTATAGAAAGGTCTCAGGCATTTTGTGAAACAATGGGGGGTAGCCCCATTAAATTTGAGGAAGTATTATCGGGATTTGAGAATTATGATGTATTGTTTGTTGCAACCACTGCCCCCTATTTTCTAGTAACATTTGATAGAATAACTGATGCCGTTAAAAAAAGAAAAAATGGAATGATGATTTTAGATTTATCAAATCCAAGAACTGTGGATGAAAGAGTAGCTACAATCGGGGGTGTAAAACTGATGAATCTAGATCAAATAGCAGAAATGGTTGAAAAAAACATGAAAGCCAGATTAAACAAGGTGAAAACAGTTGAAAATATAATTAATGAAGAAGTATCTGTACTAGAGGCCTCAATGAAAAGATTAGACGCAGAACCATTAGTAAAAGACGTATTCAAGAACATAGATTCCATGCGACAAAAAGAATTGAAAAAAGCCCTATCCATGCTTGATGAGAAAGATGAAAAGAAGATCAAGATAATAGAAGAATTAACAAAAGCAGTTGTAGAAAGCATAGTATCTACGCCTATGAACAATATACGAAAAGCAACAGAGCAAGGACAACCAGATTTATTGGAAATTGCAAGTAAGTTATTTGACTACAAAAACGAGCAAGAATAGACTAGGATTATATTTTACTCGTAACGAATTTTGATATGTCATTTCCTACAAGACGTCTACGTAGATTAAGAACCACCTCCAAAATGAGAGAGCTTGTACAGGAAACTAATTTGAGTACACGTGATTTAATTTGCCCAGTTTTTGTTCAAGAAGATCTAAAATCAAGGCTCAAAGTAGAATCCATGTCTGAAATCGAAAGATTGCCTTTAGATGATCTTAATGACGAAGTAGGAACCATTTCTGATTTGAACATTCCAGCAATAATGCTTTTTGGAATTCCAACAAAGAAAGATGATGCAGGAAGTTCTGCATTTGATGAGAATGGGATTGTTCAAAAAGCCATTTCTCAAATAAGAAAGAATTTTGGAGATAAAATGGTCATTATGGCAGATGTTTGTCTCTGCCAGTACACATCTACTGGTCATTGTGGGATTATTCATGGTGATAAAATTGACAATGATATCAGTATTGAAACACTTTCAAAGATTGCAGTTAGCCAGGCAAAAGCAGGAGTAGACACTGTTTCGCCATCTGCTATGATGGATGGTCAAGTAGCAGCTATAAGAAATGCTCTTGACGAAGAAGGATACACAGATGTATCAATAATGTCTCATTCTGCAAAACATCGTTCTTCATTTTATTCACCATTTAGAGATGCAGCAGAATGTGCTCCAAAATTTGGAGATAGAAAGACATACCAGGTACCATTTACGAATGCCAGAGAAGCAATGATGGAGGTTGAAACTGACATCAATGAAGGAGTCGATATCGTAATGATAAAACCAGCTTTATCATATTTAGATCTGATTTCTGAAACTAGAAGAAGGTTCAATGTTCCAGTTGCAGCATATAGTGTATCAGGAGAATATGCACTAGTGAAAGGTGCTGCAAAACAAGGATGGATTAACGAAAATGATATCACTTCAGAGATCCTTTATTCAATTAAGAGAGCAGGAGCAGACATGATAGTGACATATTTTGCAAAATCTGCAGCCAAGTTTCTTCAAGAATCATGAGAAACGATGAGCGATTTGAAATAGAACGAGCCTTTGATTTGCTTCCACATGTTGTGGGTTCTAGTTGGGCAGTTGTTTGGTTCAGATTAAATAAAATCAAAAAGCCTACAAGAGAAGAATACAGAGAAAAAGTCTTAGATTATCTTAAAATGATAGAACCTGTTTTTGAGGCATTTCCCCAAGATAAGAATTTTGAAGAAATGAGAAAATATATCGAATATAGAAAAAAAGAAGAATTCCAAAAAATTATCAAAGGACTTAACCCAGAAATTGAGAAACGGTATGATAGGTATGTCGATTATGGCTAAACTATTGAACAATAGCTGCCTTTGATTTTGTTTTTACCACAAACCTATACGTAATCAAAATTCCTAAAAATTCTGCATATTCTACAAACCCTACCGTGTAAAAGTGTAGTAACCATCCATCCATGGTAGCATCAAAAGATGCAATTACTGCACTCATTTGAGGAAAGGCAGTGACAAAGGCTAAAGGAGCGGCAACCAAACCATAAAGCCAGTCATCTGTATCCCATTCACTTGTTTGAGCCATGATTTTTTCAGGATTATCAATTTCTTGGCTTAATAGAAATTGATCCTTCATCTCTGCGAATGTGGAATTTCCTTGGTTAATTGCAAAAATCATTGTTCCCAACAGAACAAGTACAAATACCGATTCAGCGTAAACTAGGATTTTTCTTTTACCTCTTAGTAATTTTTCAATTTGTCTTTCAAACATTCTTCCGAATGCTCCAAGTTTTTTCTTTTTTGCAAGTATTAGAATTCCAATGGAAATTGCAGTTATTATTCCAAAAGATCCAAACCAATTATCAGAAACAAAAGCAACGAAGAGTAATCTCGCAGGTAACAATACACCCGTCATCACTACAAAAACTATGATAGTCTCATAGACATCTCTCAAGATTAATTGACATTCCCGGCAAATTGAACCATAAATTTATGGAATTAATTATTACATTTAAGGGAGAATGGGTCTGTTAGCTAGTGCCAACATCAAATCAAGTGCTAATTAGAAAAATTACAATTCTTTTTTTAACTCTGACAAAAAATTTTTTAAAACAATTGTTCTTCGTTTTGCTTCAGATTTGCCAGATTTTGTATTCATCAAAGATTCTAGTAATAGTAATTTTTTGTAAAAATGATCCAATGTCCATTTTTGGTCATCAGCATTCCTTTTTTTGCAAAAAGGATCCTCTGGGTTGTAAAACGGTCTATTCTCCGAACCAGCAACAGCAAATACTCTCGCTATTCCAATTGCCCCTATTGCATCAAGTCTATCAGCATCCTGAAGAATTTTACCTTCAATAGTTTTAGGGGTCTTGTTTTGAGAAAAACTGTGGTCTCTTATGGCCTCAGAAATTATCTGAATTTCATCTCTTGTAAAATCATATTTTTTTAAAATTTTCTTGGAAGCCTCAGCGCTTTTAATCGATGATAGTTTAGAGCGTTTATCAGATTTTGGAAATGAAACAATATCATGAAGAAGTACTGCACAAAGAATTAGTTTTGGATTAACTTTTTCATTTTTACAAATTTTTTTTGCATTTTTGTACACTCTCATAATATGATCAAAGTCATGTGCTGAATCATTTGAAATTTTCAATTTTATTTCATTTTTCAAAGAATCAATAACATTCAATTTAAAACCTCCATAGTTTGGGTTTTACAAATTTTATCTTTCTTTGAGTAATTAAAAGAGACCAATTAATAGAGGCAAAAAAGATTATCACTCCAATTCCCACAACATCAACAAGCAAAATTCCAGTTAATCGATCTTCAAAAATTTCTAAAAATGGTTTTAAAACGGCATCACCAAAATATATCATAACAACATATGACAAAACCCTTCCAAACCAAAATCCTATGTAAATACCCAAACTTTTTGCCCGCATAAGACCATAAGCGATAAAGAGCATGTTGCTTGGAAGAGGAGTCGCTCCAAAAAGAAATGAAGCAATCAAATATCCAAACTTTTTTTTGTTGAGATAATCACCAATTATGTCAAGGTTTGATTTTTGTTCTTCCCCTACAAATCGTCTGAAAATCCCGCTTATTTTTTTTAGAATAATTCTCCCAATAGTAGCTCCAGTTGCACCAACCATCGAAAGTAAAACAATGTTCAGAGTAGGATCAAGCAGGTAAAACGATGTTAAAACTATCCAGCTTGGAGGCATAAGGATTGGAGATGCATTCACACCGATCAACACCAAAAAGATCCCAAAATAGGAAAATTCACTGAAGAACTCAAAAATATCTGCCATTTGCCTAGTTTTGAATTTGGTTTTTTTGTTTCTAAACCCTTGGTTTTACTAGAGGCAGTGAAAAAATTACAAAATATTGTAAAATTATCAAGAAATTATACTAATTCCAAATTCTGATCAATGTTTTGTAACATTTTGGAATTATCGTTCAATATACTTAAAAGTAATTTCTACGTAGCTTATCCCATGTCGGAGGTTGCTTGGAAATGTTTTAGGTGTAATTTATCTTTCAAAGACGAAGATGTTGCGTCTCTGCACAAGCAAATATCAAACCACTCTGTATCTAAAGTAAAAGCAATAACCGCATAATATTATCAAGAACCCTAATTTTGAATTAAAAAATGCAGGAGGTGGGATTTGAACCCACGAACTCCTAAGAGAAAGGATTTCCTATTAATGGATCTTGAGTCCTTCTCGGTTGACCGGGCTTCGATACCCCTGCAGTGATTTTCAATACTGACCGATATTTCTCAATTTCTATTAGGGATTATTAAACACCAAAATCCAGGAATTACTTTTTGGTATGTTCTTTTGAAGGGTTGTCAATACCTAGAATTTTATCAATAATTTTGAAAAAAGGGCATTTACCTTCATACATAATATCAATACGATAGCATCCCTAAAAAGCAATTTCTAAAATAAGTGGATTTTCAGGCATAAAATAAAAAAATTCAAAGATATTCCCAATAATTCATTTTTTGATCGGGTCAGCAAACAACAAAATGGTACTAAATATGATTTATTTTCAAAGCTTTTAATTGTGTGAATTAGGGTCAAAATCACATGGAAGAATTCCAACCAATTTCACAAGTAAAGAATATGCGAAGTGGAATTAACACAAAAGGTGTCATTAAGAGTATGGGCGATCCTAGAACAGTCAATCTCAAAAGTGGTGGTACCATCGATGTTTGCGATGCAATATTATCAGATGGAGAAACAGAAAATGATGAGGTTAAACTTACTTTATGGGGAGATGACATCAAAGCAGTAAATGTAGGAGACACCATTGTTATCACCAATGGATATACAAATTCATTTAGAGACGAAGTTTCCTTAACCAAAGGAAAATTTGGCAAAATGGAAATAAATCCTCTTTAAACAATATTTTTTAATTATTTTTTGATGTTTTATGGTTTAGAACCTCATGTTACCTAAATTTAGATACGCATAACAATAAAGCAAGAAAAAGAACAAACAGGAACCTAAATTTGATGTTCTAATGAATTTTCCAATTCTTTCACATACTCTTGAACTAGTCTTTCACTAATCTTGAGTAGGTGATTTGCCTCATCATCACTAAGGTTATCTCTACCTTCGTCTATTGCGTTTTGTACTACAGTACTAAATTCATATGCAAGAGTTTTACTTCGTATTTCCAATACTCTCTATCGCCGAATTAGTTTACAATAAAACGATACTTAAAGCGGATCGTTTGTCATATGATTTTTTAACAAATTGGATTTTCCCAAATTTAGGCACAATAAAGTTGTATTAACCGCAAAGACTTTCCAGTAAACTTTTGAAGTACAAAAAATGCATTTAAAGGATTTGTTGTTGTCTTTGAACTTTTAATTCTTCAAATCCAAGACCAGCGTAGGGATAAGGTTGAATGTTCAAAAACAAGTCACCATTTACAAAAAATTCCAAGAAGAATTTGAGATAGACGAATCAACCATAATTAATGCTCAGAATTTGCACCTAGAGTTATTAGAAAAAAATCCTTTCAAATATGAATCGTTTTATCTAATTGCGGCAGTTTGTCTATATGCAATATCTCAAGCCATTCCTCAAAAAATATCCCTTGACGATATAGAAAAAATATCCCATATAAAAAAGACAGAAATTGAAAAATGTTACAACCTAGTACTTGAAATCGAATAATACAAGCTACAAAATTTTTTGAAATTTAATTTTTAATATTCAATTATTAACCTAAATTATTATTTAGATTTTTTTGCTGCGGTTTTCTTTGCAGGTTTTTTAGCTGCTTTTCTTTTCGGAGCTGCCTTTTTTGCTGCGGTTTTCTTTGCAGGTTTTTTAGCTGCTTTTCTTTTCGGAGCTGCCTTTTTTGCTGCGG
>JASFMV010000004.1:0-25332 GCA_050117375.1 Nitrosopumilaceae archaeon
ATACAATTATTGTTACAATTCCAACCATCGAAATCTTATAAATCTTATTTGCCATCTTTTCTTCCTTAGTCAAAGCTCGGGACTGGGTTGATTTATTTCTTTTAAACCTCGAATGAGAGAGGCTCATGTAGGCAATGAAAAAGAACCCTATTGTCTGAATCCCTATAATTGGTGCAAAAATAGGATTATTCGAAAATATAGAAACTAATATTCCCATTATACCATATACGCCAAAAAATAATTCAAGTAATGTAACTTTTGTAAAGGGTAAATTGTAAGCATTGTCTCTCCAATCATCTTTTTTGGTTAGAATTCCATATTTCGGAGTCCTCAAAAATTCATTCTTTTTCCCCAAAACCGCATCAAATACGGCTACAGTATTATTTACTGACAATCCTGCGTTATAGACAAGCAAAGATGGAAGAATTTTGGCTTTGGATTTCCATGATTTGTTATACATTTTTTGAATAATCATCAAATATGCTCCAGGACCCATTGCAAGATATGTTGCAATCGTCAATGCAGGAATAAAGCTGACCACATAGAGATTGATATTTCCAGCCAACAAAATAGGCAAAGATAAGAATTGAATCAACATTAAGGGATAAACAATATGTCGGGTTAATTGGATAAAGGCTTGAATTTTTGCTTCCACTGCAACTTTACGTTTAATTGCAATTCCCCCAAGAAGTTTTACAGCACATTGAATTGATCCTTTTGCCCATCTGAATTGTTGCCTTTTTGCAGCATTCATTTGAATTGGAAGCTCAGCATCGACCACTATATCAGGTAAGAAGACACACTTCCATCCTTTCATTTGAGCTCTATAACTCAAATCCAAATCCTCAACCAAGGTTGCAGTATGCCATCCTCCTGCATCATCAATACAATCCCTCTTCCAGATTCCGGCTGTTCCATTAAAGTTCATAAATAAATGAGAATTGCTTTTTGCTTTTTGTTCGATTAGAAAATGAAAATCAAGACTCAAAGCTTGTGCTTTTGTGATTGCAGAGTAATTTTCATTAACATGTCCCCATCTACACTGAACAAGGCCAATGTTTGGCTTGGAAAAGTGAGGGATGGCTCGTTTTAGAAACCAATCAGGTGGAATAAAGTCAGCATCAAAAATTGCCACATATTCAGTATCAGTTATTTGCATTGCATATTTTAGAGCACCTGCTTTGTACCCTTTTCTTGTCCCTCTCCGTATATGTTCAATTTGAAATCCTTGGTTTTTGTAGTCTTTGACTACTGATGCTAATAGTTCTACTGTATCATCATCAGAATCATCTAAAACCATAATTTTCATTTTTTCTTTTGGATAATCCAATTCACAAACAGCATCAACCAATCGTTTTGCAACATATTTTTCATTGTATAGTGGGAGCTGAATAGTTATCGAAGGCGTACCCATTTCAGCAGTAGTCAACACCTCTTTTCTTCTAATGGAAAGGAAGGTCAGATAGTAAAAGTTGAGGGTATATGCAGTAATGATAATGGCAGATATAATGAAGAGATCAAATACAAAAGAGGTAAAAGGATTAATTGCCATGCCCTAGATTTCCCTGAACCTTACTGGCTATTTATACTTGCAAAATCTTATGCTTATTTTTGCTCAAAAATCTTGATTGCCGATGGTGGACAAACACCTTCGCAAGCAAGACAAAATATACAATCAGGCTCTTTTGACATTAGGGGTTTTTTATCAGATGCAACATTTCCTGGTGTATCAAACCATTCGTATACACCAACAGGGCAAGCCTCGATACAAGCCCCATCTGCTATACAAATATCATAATCCACAGAAACAAATTCACCCCAAACACCAAGTTGTTTGTTATCAGCACCTCGTCTTCCCCATGTTTTGATGGTGTGTCCTGATGCATCAAAAGAAGCGGTAGCTTTCATTTTTGATTTGTACTCAACATCAATGGGGCCAGCTTTTGGACCATCAAGTACTGGAATATCAGCTCCTCCCCCTCCTTCATCAGCTGCTTCTTCAACAGGTTTTGGTTTTGGTTTAGCATCAAGAACAATTTTTGCCAACGGAGTCATCTCTTCTAATTTTTGAAGTGCCTGTAGTTCGGTAATTTTCTCATCTTTAATTAGAAAATCAACCATTTTATCGGCTAGAATTGTATTTCTTAGAATAGTATCAATTATCATTTTTGCAAAATGATCTGCTTTTTTTCTGTAATCTTTGACCCATTGAGGATCTCCAAATTTTTCTATTGGGAAAATCTGGTAAATAATATCAACTACTTCACCAGTAACAATTTCTACGGTGACAGATAATTCAACTTCTTCGTATCCTTTGGCATCAGGATTATCCATGTTTTGTTCTTTCCACCTATAAGTTGCAAAGACTCTATCTGCATATGCATCCATTTCAAATGCTTTTTTGAGACCATCATGAACAGATTTTATTTCATCAGGATCTTCTAATGTGATTGGTAAACGATAAAGTCCGAGCTTAAAACCATGTAGTGGGTAAACACCTCTTTTTGCTGTAGGTGCCTCCATTGACCAAACTCGATCTTTTAGAAGTAATGACATTTGGTTTCAGTACATTCAATTTATTTAAAAAGGTTATCTAGTCATCGTCAGGACACGTAAGTTCACGGAGTTCGGTGTATTTTTTCTCCATTTCTTCAGCATATTGTGAGACCTTTTCAAGATTAAATTGATTTTTTGAAAAATACCAACGAATGGGAACCCAGTGACCAATTCCATCCATATCATGAATCATTCCTTTATCCGCTTTGACGTTTAATTTTTCATCTACGGATGTTTCTTTAACTGTAAGCCCTCTTTTTGTTTTATCTTCCATTATGAGGTCCGAATCACCATCTTTGATAAAGTAAAACGAACCCTTCTTTAAGACAGGAAGGTCTAAGAGCAATTTATTTTTCCACAGGATTTCCTATCATGTTTCCCCATTCAGTCCAAGAACCATCATAGTTTCGAACTTTGGGATAACCAAGAAGATATTTTAATACAAACCAACTATGAGAAGATCTTTCTCCAATTCTGCAATAACAAATAACATCCTTGTCTGGAGTAACTCCTTTTGGTTCATAATTTTGTTTTAGATCATCCACTGATTTGAAGGTGCCATCTGCATCATTTACTGCAGTTGCCCAAGGGATGTTGTTAGCACCTGGAATATGACCTCCTCTTTGTGCATGTTCCATGGGATATTCAGGAGGGGCAGTTATTTCTCCAGTAAATTCAGCCGGGGATCTTACATCTACCATAACTGTATCTTCTTTGTCTAAAGCTCTACTAACATCAAATAGATACGCTCTTAATCCTTCATCAGGAGGTTGAGCATCATATTTTGTTTGTTGTAATTGTGGTTCTTCTGTAGTATATTCTCTATTTTCTAATTCCCATTTTTTTCTTCCGCCGTTCATGATCTTTAGATTCTCATGACCGTAGATTTTGAAAACCCAAAAGACAAATGCTGCAAACCAATTATTAAAATCACCATAAAGAATTACTTCAGTGTCAGCCTTTATCCCATTTTTGGACATTAGCTCTTCAAATTTTCTTTTGCTGATAATATCTCGGGTAACTGGATCGTTAATATCTCTCTTCCACCAAATTAAACTAGCCCCTTTAATGTGGCCTTTTTGATACCCATTTACAGGATCATAATCAACTTCAACTAATTTTCTTTTTTCGTTTGGAGGGTTTTGAGACATCCATTCAGTGTCAACTAAAACCTCAGGATGGGCGTAACTCATAATTTATCTCAAATTTGTTTTCATACTTAATTGTTTTTCCAAGAAAAAAATTAGAAAATATCATTTTTATGTAAATAAGATTCAGAAGAATCGGTTGAAGTTAAAAAAAGTCGCAATCGTAAGTAAAGTCGGCTCAAAAGAATCTGAAGAAACTGCCAAGGACGTAGCAAAAAAATTTCTTGCAAAAAAATCTAAAGTATACACCATAGCACCCATTCAAGTAGAAGGAGCAGTTAAGATCGAGTCCTTAGAAGAGTTAAAAAAAGAAAACTTGGATCTTGTAGTAACTCTTGGGGGTGATGGAACAACTCTAAGAGTTTTCAGATATTTAGAAAATGAAACACCAATTCTGACCATAAATGTTGGTGGTAACAGAGGAATCCTTGCAGAAATTACAATTGAGGAAATAGATGAGGCCATAAATCAAATTTTAAAAGATAAATTCTTTTTAGATAAAAGAACTCGAGTAGTGGCTTCATGTGGAGGAAAAGAGTTCCCACCCGCACTAAACGAAATTTACATCAATAGAACAAATCTTACAAAAACTGCAGAGATTGAAATAAAATTTCAAAATGATACAGTTAAACAAAAAATGGATGGCGTCATAATTGCTACTCCAAGTGGTTCAACGGGTCATTCTTTTTCTTTGGGAGGCCCAATCCTTCATGAAAGTTTAGATGTTCTTATAATAACTCCTGTTGCACCAGTCTACCGATTAGAATCAATAGTAGTACCAGATGAAAAAATAGAAATAATATCATCTCATGATTGTAATATTGTTATGGATGCACAGGTTGTAAAATCTGCAGGGTATGAAGAACCAATAATTATAAAAAAATACAAAAAACCAGCCGTCTTTATAAGATTAAAGAAAAGAGGACTGAGACAGATGAGTAAACTTGGATTTTAGAATATTAGATGCTAGTGCATTTTATGCAGGCGTTCCATTTGGTTCCTCAAGTGATTGTTATACAACATCATTAGTTTATGATGAAATAAAACACATCAAGAAAAATCATGAAGTATTAGAAACGTTGTTAGAAACAAATCGATTAAAAATTAGAGAACCGGATAAAATCTCAATTGACCTTGCAATTAAATCCTCAAAAAGTACCGGTGATTATCAACAACTATCAAAACAAGATATTTCGATAATTGCTTTATGTATTGATCTGAAAGGTGAAATAATTACCGATGATTTTGCAATATCAAACGTTGCAAAGAATTTGAGCCTCAAAATATCACCTATCATGACAAAGGGGATTAAGGACGTTGGAAAATGGGTTTATTATTGTCCAGGTTGTCGGTCAAATCACAAAAACGGAAAAGAATGCCCTAGTTGCGGAACACCCTTGAAACGAAAATTACTCAAGGGGCAAACCCCTACCCTGCCAATCAACGAATGAACCATCATACAATTTCACATTAGGAAATCCGGATACAAGTAATTGAAAAAAAAGACTTGATGCCCTATGACCATGCATACAATAACAAACAATCTCAGATTTTTTTGAGATTTTATTATCCAAAAAAAGGTGTTCTAAAGAAACCCTGTCTTTGAATAGTTTTCCCTCATAAGAAACACCTTCAGTGAATGGAATTAATTTTGAATTTGGTAAATGACCCATCATAAATTCTTGCAAAGTTCTTGCATCTAAGATTTCAAATTTGTTTAAATTCTCTTTGAGATTTTTAGCATCTATTCTAATTGCATTATTGATTTTTGGATTAAAAATCAAAGAAGGTAAAGAAAAAATATGTGTTGTGAATTCAAATCCTTCTTCCTTTAATTGAGAAAGACTTGCATCCAAAAGAAAAGTTTTCTCATGACCGTAATACATCAGTGTCCATGCAATTCGTGTAGAAGACGAATCCATGGAATCCCCAACAAGTACCACAGTTTTTGTTTTATCAATTCCAAGCGAACCAAAAAGCGTTGATGCTTCTTTTTCATCCAATACTAAATTAGATCCATATTGATCAAATTTTATCACATGCTCTATTGTTACATTTTGAGATTTTTCTAAATGGCCATAAAGGAATATTGATTTTGGCCTAGTGTCTAAAATAACTAAATTTTTATCAGATAAATTTTTTCTTAACCAATCAATAGAAACAAGCATGTTATTGATCTCGATTTTTTAATTTATTTAATGATTTCATGAATCATGTAATGTTTTTTGATTGGATTTTTTAAGAAATTTACTTTCTGTTTCAAGCATCTTTTTAATTTTTTTTGAACGAGCTTCTCCAAGTCCTTCCACTTTAGCAAGTTCGGAAGTGGATGCATTTAGAACCTTTAGCGGGGACCCAAATTTTTCAAGCATCCGTATTGCAAATTTTTCTCCTATTCCAGGCAAACTACATAAAGATGAAAGTTGTTGTTTTTCCAAATCGCTGGATTTTCTTATTTTTTTCAAAAAAGGTCCCTTTGGAGATTCCTTCCTAGAACACATGGATACAAGCAATTTGGCCGTATGCATTGCACTAGGAGTAGGAATTATCGGAATTTTAAAATCAATGACAACTGTGGAGAGAGCCCCATAAAATACCAAGGGGTTCTCAGCTATCTCTTCGATTTCATCTACATTTCCTTCCATCAGAACCACAGGAAAGTCAAAATTTTCTTTCAGCCTAGTACACTGATCAAACAACCTACCATCAAAAATAGAAGATAAAAGATCTCTGATACTTTTTCTTTCTACAATTGTTTCAGGAGCTACGATGTAATCTCCAATAGGAAGAGTTTTCATCTCTACTTTCAGACCAACGGATTTGAGCAGATCTGGAATTCCACTTTTTTTTTCTCGTTCATCCACTACTATTCTTAAATTTTCTAATTTCACCAAATCTAATTACACTAATTTGTTAATATCTTATTTGAAAATTAAAAAGCTAGTTTTCTGGTTTATTTTCCGAAGTACTTCCTTCAGTCATGGTTGCACCACCGGATGTACTTCCCTTCATCATTTCTGTAATTTTGGACTCTTGCTCTTTCAGGGTTTCTTTTAGCCTGGTTTCTTGTTTTTCTAAAACAGTAGAACGTGTTTTTGTTAGTTCCTGTCTTTCTTCAAGTTCATCAATTAATTCTTTTTTTGATGATTTTATCAAAATTGTACCTGCATGTTTATAGACAATATCTTCATCAGATGCTTTTTTTAATTCTTCGAGAGATTTTTCAGTTTCAATTTTTTCCATTTGAATTTGCTGCTTTTGTTGCATTATAGCCTGAAGGTTTTGTTGAGATTGTTGCATCTTCATTAATTGTTCTTGAAGCCAAGGAGGCATTTGTCCAGCAGACATATTATAGATTGCATGAGAGTTTCATTATATCTTTACCGGATGGATTCATGAAGAATAATACTGAGATATTCTTTTTTCAAGCATATCCAAATAGTCATTTGGGTTTTTAATGAATTCAGTACGGGTATTTTTTTCGCTGGATACCAAAATCACAATTTGTTCTATTTTTATGCCCGTAAGCTCTTTGAACATTTCTCCATAGGAGGTAGCTTGGATAAAGTGATCAGTTAACCACTCTTCCTTTTGGTTGCTTCGTTTTGTTTTGTAATCAATTATAGATAAAGTACCATCATATTTTGCGACACAGTCAGAAGTTCCTGCTAATTTCATTTTGTCGCTATACAATCTTAATTCGATACCGTGAATATCATTAATCTTGTCGACAAATGGAAGGAGGTTACTAAAATGGGCCTCTGATAAAAGCCGAGGTTTTTCCATAACTTCTAGACCATTCAGATAATCTTCAATTAATTTGTGAGTTTCAGATCCAATAATTGCTGCCTCTTGAGTGATGTAGTTAGAGGCAACTTCTTGTTCTCGCCATTGTTGGAGGCTTTGTTGCTTCTCTATTGATTGAGTTTTTTGTAACATGGTTGTAATAGAGGGATAAATTTTTCCACTTGGAGTTTGATAATAATGTCCATCATCTTTTTCGATAAGTTGGGATTGTGTGAAATTTATTGGAACGTGATTAAATTTACTCATGATTTTTTTCCTCAACATACTTAAGATAATAGTATTATGAAAAACATCCAGTTTTGTGATTGAGCAATTTTAATCATCTACTGAATTAATCGTATCATAGCTTGCCTGAATTAATCTCAAGGTAGAATTAAGATTAGCCCTGAGATGAGGCAGATGATCAGACTCTATCATTACAGATATTTTTTTATTAATTTTGAAATTGGTTTTTGTAGGATTTTCAGGATAAAATTTGTTGTCGGTGTTTATCGAGTCAAAAATTGCTTTAGTTTTCTTGTTTGCATCAACTATGATTTTTGCACTAAAGTTTGACGTCATATGCCGTTCCAGCAATTTTGAAGTTACATTTTTTGCAAGACCAAATTCCTACTGCATCTCTTCCAAATTGTTTGGAACCACAATCTGGACAAGTTCTTTTTTCTTTTAGTTGCTGGTGCACTTTTGTATACTGCTTTCGAAGTTTAATACCATACCTAGCTCCTAAGCCTTTTAGTGATTTTTTCTTGGCCATTTTATTGACTGCCTTTGCCTGCTTGTTTTAAAGTTTCTCTAATTTGGGCACCTGCTTTAATTGAAAGTTGACCACACTTAATGATTTCATCAACGCTAAATCCATCATTTCCTCCTTTTTGAAGTGCAACAATATTTCCATCTGAATCAGTAGTAATTGTAATCCTAGAATCCATGCTTGCCCACTCATCACCATTAGGATCAACAACAATATGGTTTCCAATTTTACCCATAGTGATTGATACTGGTATTGTAGTGGTAGGCAAATCAGACTCACCCCCTTCTACAAGAGTTGGAACGTCATCCTTCATCTCCCATTTTGGCATTTTTGATTGTATAACAGCTGCAGTAGCTGCATAGGAGCATGCGTCAAACAAATTACCATCATAATCAACTACGACAATATCGGCAAAAACGCCTACAACAGATTTGTCTTTTTCAATTACTAATTGAGATACATCAACCATATGACTTTCTCTTATTCCTCTATCTACAACTCGAGCCAGTTCAATAACATCTGGTCCTGGAGGTCCAGTTTCCACACTAGGATGAGATAAAGGTAAAAGTTCTGCCGTACAAATGAAAATTCCTTTATCACCCATATCTGGAAATGGTCTATCTGGTTGAATTTTTACTCCGCAAACTGCTTCAGTGTCACCTAACCTAACCCTTGCAGATCCATTTGCTTTTGGAATTGCATTTATTTCAACAGTTAATTTTCTTGGTTCATCTAAAGATCTACCGTCGATTCTTTTTCCTTGTTCTAATAACTCTAGAATTTGAGACTTTTTTAGTTCGTCAATGACAGAGGTGGTCATTTATTGATCTCCTCCATTTTGAAAATATTTTTCGTTTAGTGCTTTCTTTTGTAAATCATAAACTATCTTACATCCATTTACTCCAACTTCAACGCATTTTTTAAATTCCTCTGGAGTCAAAACTCCATCTAATTGTAAGAGAGTTACTTTCTCAAGAGTGGGCATGTAACCAATAGGCATGTCTGCTTGACCTGCTTGGTCTTCTTCATTGTTTACATCAAGAACTACAGTATCTGCTACTTTTCCAGCAGCACAAGCGGCTACCATATCCCTCATTGGAATTCCAGCATCAGCCAGAGCAACGGATGCTGCAGATAATGCTGCACAGCGAGTTCCTCCATCAGCTTGAAGAACCTCTATGAAAACATCTACAGCGGTTCTTGGGAATTTTTCCAGCATTACTGCTGGCAATAAGGCTTCTTTAATGACCTTAGAAATTTCAATTTCTCTTCGAGAAGGTGCAGGGTTTTTTCTTTCTCCTACCGAGAAAGGTTCCATATGATATCTTACTCTCAGTATTCCTGTGTCAGTATCTGACATATGTTTTGGGTGAACATCTCTTGGACCAAAAACTCCAACTAAAATTTTATTATCTCCAAATTCAATATAGGCAGATCCATCTGCATTTTTCAATCCACCTGCTTTTATCATGATACGACGTGGTTCGTCTATTTTTCTACCATCACAACGAATGCCATTCTCATCTAATAATACTAGAGTACTTTCTCGACCACCCATTATGATTCACCTTTTGATTCTAACATTTCTTTCACTTGATCAGTCAAATTTGCAACATGTGCTTGCTCATTTACCATTTGTATGGCTTTTTTGGCCTTTAATAATCCCTCGGGATTTTCACAGGAAACAACCACCCAGCCATTTTGTCCAATGGTTATTACAGCATCTGTAGCTGCTTCTATAGTTTGAATCATAGTTCCTCTCTTCCCAATCAATCGTGGAACTTTGCTTGGAGAGATTTTTATGAGATCTCCAGAATCAATTTTCCCAAGATCTCTATCTGCAATAGTAACTAAAGGATCACGGGTGCGGTCAAAATTTGCTATTCTAGCAGCAACCAAATCACCGGCTTTTAATTTTGAAGTTAGTTCATCAGCATGAGCAGAAAAATCTCTTCCAAATACATCTTGGGCAGGTAAGAATCCAACATAGCAAGAATTGATATCAAGTTCCCAAGATAGCGAAGTGTGAGATATGACTTTACCAATAACCAAGTCGTTTATTTTTGGAATATATTTTCCCGTAAGGGAAATCACCTTAACTGAATCATCATAAATTTCGGAAATACCAATAGTAGTTGAAATTATCTTATTTCCTTCTAAAACTACATTTTGTTCTGGTCTAAATGGACCAGTGGTAACAACATCGCCAGGTATAACATATTTTCTTTTATTATCCATTATTGCATTACCTCAACTGTAGCCGAGCCTTTTGTTATAGAGCCCAATCTATCTATCACGTTTGGCCTTGCTGCAGCGGGTATTTCAAGTATTGCTTTTAAGGAACCATTATTTTGCCATTCTTCTTTTTTTAAGGAACCTACAGATTTCAAAACAGCATAAGATTGAGATGCAAACTGAGCTGGGATTGTTATTTCTAATGAAAGATTTTCAGATTTCATAGGAATTATTGAACGAAGTTTTTCGACAATATCTTTGACTTGATCTTCAACACCTTTTTGAGGATCTATAGAAACTCGAGCATCTTTAAGAGCTTGTTCAATTCTTACCGGAGGATGAGGTAAATGAGTTCTTGGATCCACGTATGTTTTTGCGATATATTCAACAAGTTGTTTCTTTTTTTCCTCAACCATTTTTCGTCTTTGATCAGTCGTTAGATTTAGATCTCCTTTCTTTAGAATTATCTGTGCAATCTCGGTTTGATCTTCAGTTTTGAAGGCTTTTAATAATTTCTCAGTGGAGGGTTTTGTCCCTTTTGAGGAATCAGTGTAAATATCATCTGATACAAGGACAGAAGAAATGTCCTTTTTCTTTCCTAGCTTATAGTCTAATGCAGGATCTGGTTTTACCAAAATTTCAAATTTTTCACCCTCAAAAGAATACTTTACCACGGTCACATCGGCCATTATGGATTAAGGTTAGACAAATCAGTATTTATCTATAGGCGAAACTAGCTAGATTTTTATGTGGACTTTGAAAATTTTGGAATAAGATTTGTCTTCTTTAGAGATTATTTCAAAAGACGAGCACAAAATGTCAGTTAAGCTAAAAGGCGTACCTTTGCAATATGCAAATGCACTTAGACGTTTATGCCTTAATGGAGTACCAGTTTTTGCAATAGATACTGTAGATATTATTGAAAATTCTTCAGTTTTACCTGATGAAGGTCTTGCTCATAGGCTAGGATTAGTTCCATTAAGGACTGACCTTGCAAGGTTTAATGAGCCATCAAAATGTGAGTGTCAAAGTGAAACAGGATGTTCAAATTGTAAAGTAATGCTTGTCTTGGATTCTGGAGATACTGACGTTACAAAAACTGTGTATACTGATGAACTAACATCTGAAGACGATTCTGTAAAGCCAACCTCAGAAAAAATTCCAATTGTACATCTAGCACCAGGACAAAGAGTAAAAGTAGAATGTTATGCTAGGCTTGGGCGCGGTAGAGAACATGCCAAATGGAATTCATCTAACATAGCAACTCTAGTAGAAACAGAAAAAGAAGATGAGAGGATTCTCACTGTAGAATCCACCGGTGCTTTAAATCCCGAACAAATCATCTTAGCTGGCGTAGATGAACTTGGAAAGAGCATTGAAGAGTTCAAAAGAACGATCGGCGAGTTAAACGAATAAACCAAGCACACATATTATATTTGGGTTTTAAACCGCATTATTCACATGACTAGCCAAGTAGTGATACAAATGGCAAAAGAGTTCAAAAGAGCATCTGCAACAAATGATGCTCCAATTTGGGCCAAATTAGCCGAATATGCTCTCAAACCATCTGTTGCTAGAAGAGACATCAATTTGTACAAGATTGGCCAATTAACCAAAGATAATGATACGGTAGTATTTCCAGGAAAAGTTCTAGGAACTGGAAATATCCCACACAAAATAACACTCTGTTCATTTTCCATCTCAGACTCTGCGGCTGCTAAGGTTATTGAAAATGGAGGAAAACTAATTTCATATTCAGAATTAATAGAAAAACATCCAACAGGAAAAGGAGTGGTTTTGCTTGGGTAGTCAAGAAATCGTTGTTGCAAAGGATGCCCCAATTGTGGTTGACGCCACAGATCATGTTGCAGGTAGGCTTTCTTCTCAAGTCGCAAAATTACTCATAAATGGAAACAGAGTTTCAATAGTTAACTGCGATAAGATAATGATTAGTGGAACTAGAAGTAATATCATAAATGAGTATAGGGAATTTTTAGAAATTAACAGTATCAACCATTGGAAACACGGACCAAAACATCCAAGAAGACCAGACACAATAATGAAAAAAATGATTCGTGGTATGTTACCAAAAGAAAAACCATCTGGAAAAGAGGCCCACAAGAGACTTCGAACATACATTGGGAGTCCAAAAGAGGTAAAATCACTTAAGAAAATTAAATTTGAAAAAGCTATGATTAGAAAATCTTCCTCTAATTATACAACCATGGCAGATCTTGGAAGAACTGTAGGGTGGACTGAATGACAGTACCAAAAACAGAAATTTATTTTGCAACACGAAAAACTGCAAGTGCACATGTTTACATTACAAAAGGTAAAGGAAAAGTTAGGATAAACAATGTTCCAGTGGAAATGATTCCTCAAGAAACTGCAAGAGAAGTAATTCTAGCACCACTTGAAATTATTGGAGACCTAAGAGACAAAATAGACATCTCAATTAGAGTAAGAGGTGGAGGAATAATGGGACAAGCAAGTGCAATAGCAACTGGGATATCAAGAGCCCTAACAGGATGGACAAAATCTAAAAAAGAACCAAAAGATCATCCATTGCCTAAATCAACTAGAGAAGACCTAAGACAAAGAATTACTGATTTTGACAAGTATTTGATTAGCGGTGATGCTAGAAGAAAGGAACCAAAGAAATTTGGCGGTCCAGGCGCTAGACGAAGAAAACAAAAATCTTATCGTTAGAACGTGAAGGCTGTAATTTTAGCCGGCGGGAAAGGAACTAGAGGTAAACCATATACAGAATATTTTCCAAAAGCCATGACGCCAATTAATGGCAAACCGTTGATAGATTATATTGTAAGATATCTAGACTCTTTTGATTTTATCAAAGAAATCATCATAATTTCTGATTTTACAGGATTGGGCGGACAAATTAAAAATTACTATCAAAAACTAAAATCAAATAAAAAAATTTCCTTTGTGCAAGATTCTCAAAGTGGAACAGGTGGAGATTTGTTGCACGTTGAAAAAAAACTTGAAAACGAAAATGGATTTGTCTTGTGGTTTGTAGATAATTTATGTGCAATAGATCTTTTGAAAATGTATGAGTTTTTCAAGCAAAAGAAAAGCAGTGCATGTATTGCAACAAGGTCCAAAAGAAAAGAAGAGACAGGATTTGCAATAGTAGAAGACGGAGTAATAAAACAATTCAAAGAAAAACCCATGATGGATTTGCCAATGTCAGAATGTTTAGGAATTTACATTTTAGGAAAAGAAGTAATTAAAAAAATAAAGGGAAAATCAAAACAAAAACATATCAACTTGTCTTATGATATTTTAGAAGCATTGTCAAAAAAGGGGAAAATAAGCGCATTTGATATTGGAAAGAATGATTGGATTGATGCAGAGTCACCCATGGTATTAGAAAGAAATCAAAAACAGGTAAACAAGATCATAAAACAGATGGGATCATAGAATCTTTTTCAAATTTACTTATTTCGTTTTCATATTTGAGAGTCAAAGCAATATCATCTAATCCTTCTAAAAGTATCTTTTTTTTGTATGGATCAATTTCAAATCGGATTTTTTCAGAAGAGGTACTCAAAATTTGATTTTCTAAATCAACTTCAACTTCCTCTAGCTCTTTTTTTAATATATCAACAGTTTTTTCATCTAATTTTATAGGCAAAATACCATTTTTGAAGCAATTACTATAGAAAATATCTGCAAAAGAAGGCGCAATAATTACCGAGAACCCATAATCTTGTAATGCCCATACTGCGTGCTCTCTGCTAGACCCACATCCAAAATTATCTCCAGTTACAAGAATTTTTGAATTTTGGTATTTTTTGTCGTTTAAAACAAAATCAGGTTTTTGGTTTTCATTTGAGTCATACCTCCAATCATAAAACAAATATTTTCCAAATCCTGATTTTTGAACCAATTTCAGAAATTGTTTTGGTACAATTTGATCAGTGTCAACATTTACTTGATCAAGAGGAGTGACAATTGTTTTAATTTTTTTAAACGCATCCATACTAACTCAAATCCATTTCTCTAACATCTACAAAATGACCTTCAATGGCTGCTGCGGCAGCCATAACGGGGCTAACCAAATGCGTTCTTCCACCAGTACCTTGTCTTCCTTCGAAATTTCTATTAGATGTGCTAGCACATCTTTCTCCAGGGGATAAAATGTCAGGATTCATTCCCAAACACATACTGCAACCGGCTTCTCTCCACTCAAAGTTAGCATCAGTGAAAATCTTATCTAATCCAATTTCTTCTGCTTTCTTTTTTACCATTTGAGAACCTGGAACAACCATCGCACGGACATTTTGAGAAACTTTTTTTCCTTTAATCGCTTTGGATGCTTCGATTAAATCCTCTAATCGCGCATTGGTGCATGAACCAATAAACACTCTATCAATTTTAATATCAGTGATTGGTGTTCCGGGTTTTAGATTCATGTATTGAAGGGATTTTTCAGCAGCCTTTTGTTGATTCAAATCATCCTTGGCAAAGGCTTCAGGATAAGGGACAGAGGAGGTAACATCACATGTCATGCCAGGGTTAGTACCCCAACTAACCTGAGGTACTATTTCATCAATATTCAGTGTGTAAGTTTTATCAAATTTAGCATCAGAATCAGTCTTTAGGTTTTCTCGCCAATAATCAACAAGGAAATCATAGTTTTTTGGAGTATATTCTCGATTTCTTAGATAATCAAAGGTTTTTTCATCCGGGGCAACCAAACCCGCTCTTGCTCCAGCCTCAATTGACATATTGCATATGGTCATTCTTTGTTCCATTGAAAGATCAGTTATCCCCTCACCAGAGTATTCTATTACGGTGCCAGTTCCCCCACCAGTTCCAATATTTTTGATTATTGACAAAATGATGTCTTTGGCAGTTACAGCACGAGGGTTTTTTCGTTTTCCTTCAACTTTAATCTCAAAGGATTTTGGTTTTTCTAACCAAAGTGTTTGTGATGCCAAAACGTGTTCCACATCACTTGTCCCAATTCCAAATGCCAGAGCCCCAAATGCACCATGTGTAGATGTATGACTATCACCGCAAACAATTGTAGAACCAGGTAATGTTATACCCAATTGAGGTCCAATAACATGAACAATTCCTTGATTAGGACTGTTTATGTCAAATAATTTGATTCCAAAATCTTTACAATTTTTTTCTAGAGTTTTAATTTGAATAGAGGATGTCTGGTCCAGAATAGGCAAACCTCGATCTGTGGTGGGAACATTATGATCCATTGTCGCTATTGTTAAATCAGGTCTCCTGACCTTTCTGCTATTCATTCTCAATCCATCAAATGCTTGTGGCGAGGTTACTTCATGTACTAGATGTCTATCGACATAAATCAAAGAGGGTTCATTGTCTTTTTCAACAACAATATGAGAGTCCCAAATTTTTTCAAAAAGTGTTTTACCCATTTTCAATCTAATCTGGTTTGTATTTGAACAAACCACCTGCTTCAATTATTTTTCCAATAATTTCCGAAAATGGTTTCATTTTATAGGTTTGACTTTTTGTTATATTTTTAATTTCATTTAATTTAGTATCAATTTCAATTTCATCACCTTCAGAAATTCCACGATATGCATCTTCTTCTATTTCAATTGGAAGTAAAAATGCACCATCAACCGCATTTCTATAGAATATACGTGCAAAAGAAAGAGCAAGAACAGCCGTTATGCCCGAATGAGAAAGAGCTATTGGTGCATGTTCACGAGAGGAGCCACAACCAAAATTTTTTCCAGATAAAATAAAATCACCTTCTTTTACCTTTGAGTGAAATTGAGGATCTAGTCCTTCCATGGCATGGGTTGCTAATTCGGAATAATCATGGATTTTTAAATACTGGCCAGGGATTATGACATCCGTGTCAATGTTATCGCGTTCATACTTGATTACGTTGCCTTTCATTTCAAATCCCTCGGATCAGTTATTTTTCCTGTTACTGCAGATGCTGCTGCCACAAGAGGGGAAGAAAGGTAGGTTTGTGAGTCGACATGCCCCATTCGACCTGGAAAATTCCTATTGGTAGTGCTAATACAAATTTCATCTTTTGCAAGCACTCCCATATGTGCACCACAGCAAGCTCCACAAGTTGGAGGGCCAACTGTAACTCCAGCATCTAGAAAGATCTTAAGCAACCCATTTTCCATTGCTCTTCTGTAAATTGAAATGGCTGCAGGTAAAACTTCGGTTCTTATCTTTACTTTTCTTCCTTTAAGGATTTTAGCTGCTGCTTCAAGATCCTCATATTTGGCGCCAGTACAAGAACCAATGTAGGATTTATCCAAATCAACATTTGGAGCTTCCCTAACAACAGATGTATTTTCAGGAGAAAAGGGTTTAGCTACAACAGGTTCCATCTCTGAGCCCTCGTATTCGTAAATTTTTGAATATTCTGCATCAGCATCTCCATTTACGAGATTAATGTTGGATGCTCCGCGACTTGTCAGGTAATCAACAACTTTCTGATCAGGTTCCACTATCCCGTTTTTTGCTCCTGCCTCAGTAGTCATGTTACATAAGGTCAATCTACTTTCAACTGACATTTCCTCAATTCCACTACCTCCAAATTGCATTGTTTGATATGCACCTCCATCAGTTCCAATATCTCCTATTATTTTTAAAATCAGGTCTTTGGCCATAACATGGTCTGGTAATTTCCCATTAAGTTTGAAGTACAAAGTTTCTGGAACCTTAAACCAAATTTGCCCATTTAGTAAAACATACGCAATGTCAGTGTGTCCCAAGCCGGCAGCAAATGCACCTAGTGCACCAGTAGTATTTGTGTGAGAATCTCCACCCACATACACCTCTCCTGGTAAAACCATTGCTTCTTCATGAGAGATGGTATGACAGATACCATATTGCCCCATTCCGTACTTGAAGTGTTTTTCTATTCCGTAATTTTTTGTAAAATTTTGTAATTTAACAATATTTTCAGCAGAGATTTTTTCAGCGGATGGAACAAAATGATCTTCTGCCACCCATACTTTAGAAGAATCCCATAACTTGTCAACATTAATTCCCTGTTTCTTCAATTTATCAAAAACTTTGATTACTCCAGGACCTGAGACATCATGAACCATAACTTTATCCACCTTTGCAAATATAACATCATCCGGAGAAACTTGTTGTTTTCCTGAAGCACGAGCAAGAATTTTTTCCACGATATTCATAATCGAAAAAACTTGCTCTACAGATTAAAAGCTTTTCAGAAGAATAAAAAAGAAAGAAAATGCGTACAAAGTATGGCACTTACTGTATTTCCCTTAGTAGCCACAAGAAAAAGAGGAGAGTTTGATGTTTTTGAGGCCCTTTTAGAGACATTGAATGACAATCATCAAAATATCCAAGATGGTGATGTGTTGGTAATTTCAACAAAATACATCTCTAATTCACAAGGAAGAATAGTGAATTTAGAGGATATAAGAACATCAAAAAAAGGAAATGAAATTTCCAAAAAATTTCAAATGAACCCTCAAATTGCAGAAGTTGTTTTTCGTGAGTCAGATAAAATTTTTGGTGGAATTACAGGTTTTGTCATTACCTCATCTGATAATATCATGGCTCCAAATGCTGGAATAGATAAATCAAATGCTAAGAAAAACCAAGTGATACTCTATCCCAACAAACCCTATTTGATTGCGGAGCAAATTAGAAGAAAAATTTTCTTAAAATTCTTGATTCATGTTGGAATAATTCTGGTGGACAGTCGATTAATGCCTGCAAGAATTGGCACTTCAGGAATAGCAATAGCTTGTGCTGGAATTGAACCAGTCTTGGATATGAGATCACAAAAAGATCTTGATGGAAATTTATTGAAAGTTACATTTCAAGCAGTTATCGACAACATCGCAACTATTGCAAATCACAAGATGGGAGAAGGAGCAGAATCAAAACCTTTTGCAATAGTTAGAGATTCGGGGGCAAAATTAACTGATAGGAAAATTAATTCCTCCGAAATGGCAATCTCGCCAGACCAATGTGTCTACGTTAGGGGTTTGACAAATACGTGAATTTGATAAATTTCCCCTTGTGCTTTAAATAGAACCTTTCTTTTGGTCCTTTTAATGGAGTACCTCACTAGTTATCCCAAAACAATTTCGTTTTTAGATGGACTGAAACATAGAATACATGTAGATAATAAAGAAGGAGTAGAGCAATTACATATCGTAGTAAAGAAAAATTTTGAAGATCTTTTGAAAATATTTACTTCAGAAGGGTTCACCAAAGTGAAATTCGAACATAAACAACCTGATCAAATCGGAAATGGATTAAACCTTAAACTGAAAAAACCTTGGGAAATGCATGTTCGTATGGTAGATTTAAAGAAAGGGTTAATCGGAATACATGCAGAAGTGGAGGTATCAAGAGATTATCTTCAACATTTGTTTTCTCAAAGAACTCCCGTGGTTTATGAAATAGAAGAGATTTTGAAAAAATATCAAGTCGAATACAATATTTGGCATGATAAAATTAAAAAAAATGTTCAAACTATTTTTGACAATTATAAAGTAAAGCTTTCAACTCCAAGCTTACCAGTTTTCGCTTGGAAACCAATGTTGTTTGTTATCGGCACCATTGGCATATTTTACATGTGGAAATATATCAACACGATTTAAGAATATTAAATCCCTAGAGTTTCTTCTTTAGTTAGTTCCAGAAACACTTTGTCCCCTACAGACAACCCCATTTCTTTGTATTCATGCATCTCAAGTTTTAATTGAGTAATTCCACTATTCATTCCAAAACCACCTCCTCCAGACAGCATTTTGTTAAGGTCTTTCATCATATCATTCATGTTGCTAAATCCCATGACCTTTGGGCCACCGAATGGATTCTGAGGAGTGGAGCCTCCTTCTTTGAGATCTTTTATGGAGGACAATGAAACTACAACATAAGGTGCGCCATCAGGGGCAGCATCAATGCTTTTTACAACAAATTCTTTCTTCATGTATCAGGTATATCCTCATTCCTTATAATTTTAGTTTTTATGAGTACTATTTGTCAGTATTTTGAACCTTTAATTAGAAATTTTACGAATTTGAATCAATGTCCGAAAATGGTTTGAAAACCCATCTGAAATATTACGGAATTTCACCGTGGGAAATAGAAGTATTGTACAGTTATCTGAATGCAAGATTTTCTATTTCTCAGGAGGAAATTGAGCCAGAAGATGAAGATTTTGTAAGTTTTCTGGACTGGGAAATACCATTAACATTCAATGAAGAATTTTTCAAATGGTTTGAATTCAAAAGATGGGAACAAATCAAAGCCGTCTTCAAAGAAATGAAAAGACGGAGAGGGTCAGGAAATGCATTAAAAATTAAAATTAATTTTTTAGGAAACCCAAAAATTTCTTTTATTTTAGATACGGATGAAAAACAATGGTACGATAATGCAATCGAAAAACTAGATTTTGTTTTGGAATTACTTCCATATCACATGGATCCCGAAAAGTTACCTTCAGATGTTTCAGAGTTAACTTATAGATTTGATCCTAAAGCTATAAGATGGCGTTTGAATTATGCATCATCCAAAGAAAAAAAATATGTCTTCAGAGGAGACACTTGGATTCCAATTAATTAAGGTCCTTTTGTAGAGGTTCTAAAAGTTCATGCAGTTCTTTGTATTTAGATTCTAAAAATTCTAAAGCATCCGTTAATTTTTTTGACTTTCCGTATTTGTATCTAATTAATTCGCGATGATGCCAAAACGTTTTTCCATCATCAACAGAAATAGTAGTAAAAAAATCGGAACCTTTCAAGCTGTCAGGAAGTTTTACATCATATGGAAAAAGTAGTTCAACTATAAACCACTCATCACCGTCTGGATAGTCAGATCCAGTTTCAATATCGAAAAAAACATGTAATAAATCAGATTGCATCAATCCATCATCATTTATTGATGGGTGCTTAATTGCTGATTTTTTAAAATCAAGATTTACTAATTGAGGTTCAAAAAATCCCTTGATAATAGATTTTCTAAAAATTTTATTTGCTTCGTTTAGGTTCAACCGCAGAGTGATCTAAAAATAAACTAGACTATAACTTCTTAGGTCATATCTAACCTAAACTTGAAGAGAGTCAAGTAATTGAGAGACATCCGTTGTAGGTTTTCCATTCTTAGAGATGTTCTGCTTGGCAGGAGGATTTTCCAAATAATTGGGGATTTTATCAGTAAGCCTGTCTGTAAAGGGAGAAATCAAATCATTTTTGTAGAAAATTCCCGTTGGAATTTTGTTACCCCATTCTAATGATTTAATCAAGGCTTGTGCTAATTTTTCATCAACTTCGGTTTGGTCTGCATAATGCACCACAGGATCAAAATGAGTATCCTCTAGTTTATAGATTCTTGAATGCCTCTCTGCTGCTTCTTTTGCTAAATCTGCTCCAGCATACCAATCCCTTGTATTAATGTCATTATAGGTAGGGCACGGTTGTAAGACATCAAGGAATGAAAGTCCTTTATGTTTAACCGCTTTCACGATTAGATCTTTTAGATGTCTTACATCATAAGAATATGCGCGAGCCACAAAGGTAAAACCACTGGCCACAGCTAGACCTATCGGATTTACATTATAATTTGTGTTAGGAGAAGGAAGTGATTTTGTTTTTTCTCCCAATTTCAGGGTTGGAGAGGCTTGTCCTTTGGTTAAACCATAAACTCCATTATCAAAGATGATGTAAGTCATGTCAATGTTTCTGCGTCCTGCAGCTACAAAATGACCAGCTCCTATTCCTAAGCCATCTCCATCTCCACCTACAGCAACCACAGTCATTTCTGGATTTGCAAGTTTTCCACCCTGAGCAAAAGTCAGAACTCTACCGTGTAGGGTATGAACCCCATAAGTGTTGATAAAATGAGAAGTTTTCCCAGAACAACCTATGCCAGAAAATATCGTGGTTTTATCGCGTTCTATTCCCATTTCAGCTAATGCCATTTGTAATGCATTTACAATTCCAAAATCGCCACATCCAGGACACCAGTCATTATGCACGGTAGTTTTGTAGTCAGCAAGTTTAAGCGCCATGTTCTAATACCTCTCGATGATTTGCTTTGTTATCAATAATTTTCTTTAAGGAGGCATAAATTTCTGTGCTAGTCATTCCTCTTCCAGTATATTTCAAAATAAAATAATCAATTTCACGAGTAACATTTTGCTTGAAAATTTTTCCTAATTGGCCTGAGTGATTTGATTCAATATCGATTATAGTTTTTGTGTTTTTTATGAGTGATTTTACAATTTCAGAAGGAAATGGATGGATTAGTTTTATTTGTATGAATCCAATTTCAATGCCATCTTTTTTGAGCATATCTAGAGCATCCAAAATCGGGCCTTTTGTAGAACCCCAAGAAATTATGGTATAATCATGAATCCCATGAGAGATTACTTGCTCATCTTCTGGAATTTGTTTTTGAATAAGATCTAATCTAGACATGCGCTTATCCATCATTTTTATTCTCATTTGAGGATCTTCTGTAATATGGCCATATTCATCTGATTCATCTCCTGTATTCCAAAATACCCCATTATCTAAACCAAGCCTAGAACGAGGAGAAATTCCATCCTCAGAGAAGGCAAATCTTTTGTATTCCCCTTCTACTTTGTCTAACAACTTACCTCGATTGATGGTAATTTTTTCAGGATCAAATCTTTTGCAAGTTACTACAGAACTAGAAAGGAATTTGTCCATCATGTGAATTACTGGTACTTGGTATACATCTGCATAATTAAAGCATCTTCCAGTATCATAGAAGCTTTCTTCAATATCACCAGAAGCATAAACAATTTTTGGAAAATCACCAAAGCTTCCTGCTACTGCAAAGGATAAATCATCTTGACCATGTCTAGTGGGGAGCCCAGTAGAGGGACCACTCCTTTGATAAAGAGTTAAAACAATGGGAACTTCGTTCATACCAGCCCATCCAATGGCCTCGGTCATTAAAGCAAATCCAGGTCCAGATGTTGAGGTAGATGATCTTGTTCCAGTTAAAGACGAACCAATCATCATACCTATTGCGGAAATTTCATCTTCTGTTTGTATTACGGCAGTTGAGCCAGGACGGTCATCTTGGACTTCTAAAATTTCATTGGATTCAAGGAAAACACTTTCGTCAGATGCAGGAGTTATTGGATAGTAAGATTGGAAACGACATCCACTTACCATTTTTCCAATGGAAGTTCCCTGATGACCTTGAACAAGAATTGTATCAGGTTGTTTTTCTATTCCAGGTAACGTCAAATGAAAGTCTGTAAATTTGGAGGTCGCAAAATTGTAAGAGTAATTTGCAGCTTGCTTATTTATTTCTGCTATCTGAGGTTTTTTGGAAAAGATAGAATCTATGGATTTAAGAAGGGAGTCTGGAGGCATTCTAATCAACCCTAATGAAAGGGAGACTCCTATCACATTATACATTCTAACAAGTCCCTTGAGCCTAGGATTTTCAGTTTCTTCAGCAAGACTTGCAAGAATGCTCTTGAATGAGACAGGATAAAGTCGAACTCCTTTCTCTTTTGCTAGTTCCAAAACACCTTCAATAGTAAAGGGTTTATTTTTTGATTCTAGTTCATCATGTAATCTTTTTTTAAAAAAATTGTCCAAAGTATGAACAGATTCAGTTGTAATATTCTGTAAATCAGAATCATAAATTATTGCTCCACCAGAATTCACCTCAGAGTAATGTCTGAAGATTGTTTCAGCATCAAATGAAATCATTAATGTCACATCATTAAGATTTGAACGGATTTGTTTATCAGAAATTCTTACGGTAAAGTAACTATGTTCGCCTTTAATGTTGGAGTGAAATTCTCTTTTTCCAAATACTTGATATCCTAATTCAGCACATACTTTGGAAAAAACATTAGCTCCTGATTCAACTCCGCTCCCTTGCGGTCCACCAATTAACCAAGTAAAATCAACAGAATCCATAGTAAATTACCAATTTTTTGCAGATATTAATAACATGGTGAAAATATTTTACTAACCACCTGTAGCTGCATCAAACAGCGCACATTCACATTTATCACGTTCACCACAATAAGGACAAACACAGACACATTTTTCGATCGAATTTCCACATTCTACACATATAGCAAATTCTTCTTCCTCTTCAGAACTCATCTGAGAAGTCTAGAAAGAAATCGTATAAATGGTTTGAGATGAATTTCAGTTGTGATGAAGAAAAAACGAGTGTTTCTAACAAGAACTCTTCATGATTTTGCATTAAAAGAATTGAAAAAACAATATGATATTGAAATCCATTCTGGAAAAATTCCAATTCCAAAGAAAAGATTAGCATCCAAAATTAAAGACATAGACGGTCTCATTTGTTTTCCTTATGACAAGATTGATAGAGAACTAATTGATTGTGCAAAAAATCTCAAAGTGATTAGCACATATAGTGTAGGTTTTGATCATATTGACACAGAATATGCAAAAGAGAGAAAAATCAGAGTTGGATACACCCCCGAGGTCCTAACCCAAGCCACAGCGGATCTTGCATTTTCTTTGATGCTCGATGTTATGCGTCGGGTTTCTGAAGGGGACAGAACAATAAGAAATGGAAAATGGAAAGAGATCTATGGAGCACATGATTATGTGGGTACAGACTTGCAGGATAAAACTTTAGGAATTTTTGGAATGGGAAGAATTGGCAGTGCCTTAGCAAAACGAGCAAAATCATTTGACATGAAAATAATATACCATAATCGAACCAAAGTTAGTAAAACAAAAGAAAAAACGTTAGGGGCAAAATATGTAACCTTTGAAAAATTACTGGCTCAAAGTGACATTATTTCAATTCATGTGCCACATTCAAAACAGACAGAACAACTATTTGAGAGAGAAATTTTTAGAAAGATGAAAAATTCATCGTTTTTAATTAATACCGCCAGAGGAAAAATAATTAATGAAAATCACCTAATTGAGGCATTAAGGAATAAAATAATTGCCGGTGCAGGACTAGATGTTTTTGAATCAGAACCTATTGGAAAAAATCATCCTCTTACAAAAATTGACAATGTTGTATTAGCACCACATATTGGAAGTTCCACAAAAGAAACAAGATCAAAAATGGCCAAAATTACAATAGAAAATCTCCAATTAGGGATCATAGGTAAAAAACCAAAGTTTTCTGTAGGATATTAGAACCCAAAAGATAGATTTAGCCATAATTTGTATTTAAAAAAAATACTGCGGTTTTTATATAAACAATATCATCTAAAAATAGGTTGAAAAAATTCAAACATACTAATGAAGAATTAGAATTAGCAAAACAACAAACTGAAAAAGAGAAGAAGAAAAAAGAATTACAACAATAACATTTTTCCTTGTCTTTTCAGACAGGATTTTTTTTATTTTAAATTTGAATTACAGAACCAAATTTTTTTTGTAAATCATCATAAAGGTTTTTTCTAGAAATATCTAGATTTTTGTTTTTATCATACATTTTGGTAAAAAAGGCAGCAATTACACGCTCTTGTTTTTGATCATAAAACCTTACACTAAAGCTTGTACGTTCAGGTTTTTTTTCCTCAATAAACTTGATGGATTTTATCATTTCTGAATTAATGTGAAGATGGGCAGGATCATCATTACTTCCAATAGTTATCCATTTTTCATTTTGCTTAATGGAAAGATTATTGGTTTTAATTTCGCTTGTTGCAGAGGAATTCTTTACTATCAATAAAATATCTTTGATGTGCACGAGATCAGATAATATTTCATAAAGCAATAACTTTATTAAAAAATTATAATTATTTCAATTTTTAAAATTTTTAGTGTCTAATTGAATGAAATCTTCTTCATCACCATGAATACAATCTGT
>JASFMV010000005.1:0-24613 GCA_050117375.1 Nitrosopumilaceae archaeon
AATTTACCAAGCAGTTGGGCTAAAAGAAGCTAAAGAAATTGCACCATTTGTTGACCCAACCCAAGATCCACAGTACTATGTGGACAGATACAATAATGAACCAAAATACAAAGAATGGTTTGATGAGAATTTTCCAGAGTATGATTCCATCTATGAAGCAGTAGGATTACAAGAAGAGGAAATGGAAGAACCTGAAATTGGGGAATGTGGTCCGGGAACAGAACTTGTTGATGGTAAATGTGAGTTAATTGATCAACCTAAAGAAGGTGGGGGATGTCTTATTGCAACAGCAGCATATGGATCAGAAATGGCTCCACAAGTCCAATTCTTGAGAGAAATTCGTGACAATAAGGTGATGAGTACAGAGTCTGGTGCAACCTTTATGAGTGGATTTAACGAGTTTTACTATTCATTTTCACCAGCAGTTGCAGACTATGAAAGAGAAAATCCAGCATTCAAAGAGGCTGTAAAACTTGGATTGACTCCATTAATTTCAAGTCTTGCCATCTTAGAGCATGCAGATTCTGAGGAAGAGATTTTGGGTTATGGAGTTAGTCTGATAATTTTGAATATTGGGATGTATATTGCAGTACCAGCAATGTTAATCTACAAAACAAAAAAATTTGTTAAAATTTAACCGAAAAACAAGTTTTTCTGGTTAATGTGAGTTGATCAAATAAGTAGTCAAATTGATTAACTCATTTATTAAAACAGTATTTAGGAAGAAAATTAGATGAGGGTTAAAGTAATATTTTGTTCATTTTTTGTTGCATTGTTATTTTTTAGTAGTTTTGCTTCCTCACAGATGATTTTTGCTCAACCTGAATTTTCTTTAGAATTTGGATCATTTGGAACTGGTGATGGAAAATTTAAGGGGCCATCAGGTTTAGCCTTAGATACAGGAACCAATCTTCTCTATGTAGCTGATAAGGATAACGACAGAATCCAGATTATTGATGTTGATGGTAACTGTGATAGTAATGATGATGAATATCTTGCCGATGATGTTTGTTTTGTAGATGAATTTGGTGGGAGTGGAAATGGGGATGGAGAATTTGATTCGCCAACGGCATTAGTTCTGGATACTTCACAAGATTTGTTGTATATAGCTGATTCAGGAAATGATAGAATCCAGATTATTGATGTTGATGGTAACTGTGGAAATGATGAGCTTGCAAATGATGTTTGTTTTGTAGATGAATTTGGTGGGAGTGGAAATGGGGATGGAGAATTTGACTTGCCTTCAGGATTGGTCTTAAACACAGACACAAATTATTTGTATATAGCTGACACCGGAAACAATCGAATCCAGATTATTGATGTTGATGGTAACTGTGATAGTAATGATGATGAATATCTTGCAAATGATGTTTGTTTTGTAGATGAATTTGGTGGGAGTGGAAATGGTGAAGGCGAGTTTGACTTGCCTTCAGGATTGGCACTAAATATTGATAATGATATCCTCTATGTGGCTGATACTGACAATAATCTAATTCAGATTATTGATGTTGATGGTAACTGTTCTGGAAGTAATGAGCTTGCAGACAACATCTGCTTTGTAGATGAGTTTGGAGAAGTAGGAGATGATGATGGAGAATTCAAATCACCATCTGGTTTGGCTTTAGATGAAGCTAATGATTTGTTGTATATAGCTGACACGGATAATGAACGAATCCAGATTATTGATGTTGATGGTAACTGTTCTGGAAGTGATGAGCTTGCCGATGATGTTTGTTTTGAAGATGAATTTGGTCAAGTGGGAGATGATGAAGGAGAATTTGATGTACCAATGGCTCTAGTTTTAGATACTGGAGATGATTTGTTGTTTATTGCAGACACTGATAATAACAGAATTCAATTATTTGATCTTGCAGAATCATCTTCTTCAAGTGATGCCCCAAGTAGACCTACAAACCTTGAGGCATATCCAATTTCCACTACATCAATTTTCCTAACATGGGATGTTCCAGATCCTGATGAAAAAGTAACAGGATACAAAATAGAAGGAAGGGAAGGTTCTGATAATTTTGAAACTTTGGTATCAAACACAGGAAGTAATGCAAATTCCTTTGTTCAGGGAGGCCTTAGCAGTAGCGAAACCTACACCTACAGAGTTTACGCGATAAATGCTCAAGGTACTAGTAGTGCATCTTCCACTGCATCTGAAAAGCCTGAAGATTCTAATGCTCCCGCAGCATTAACGGCAACGGCCATTTCAGATTCACAGATTAAACTCAACTGGTTTCCACCAACAAATACCTTTGGGCAATCAATTAGCGGATACATAATAGAAAGAGAGATTACAGAAGGAGTCTATGATGAAGTTGCAGATGTTGGAAGTCAAACCACAACTTACACAGTAAGTAATTTGCAAACAGACAAAACATACTCCTATGTTGTAAGGGCCGAATTTAGTCAGGGGGGAAGTCCTAGATCTAATTCCGCTTCGGCTACACCCAGTGAAGATTCTTTTGAACCTACTTCATCATCAATTACAACCCCTTCATCTCCAAATCTAACTGCAAAGGCAGTTTCTGAAAATGAAGTTAGCTTGTCATGGAGTAAACCATCTGATGGTGGTTCGTCTATTACAGGATATAAGATTGAAGTAAAGGAAAATTCTGGTGCTTATTCCATTTTAGTGGAAAATACAAAAAATGATTCAACTACATATGCACATACAAATCTTACACCAAATACAAAATATACTTACAAAGTTTCTGCAATTAATGGAATAGGTGTCGGCAGTTCCTCAAACGAAAGTTCTGCTACACCAACTGATACTCCCGAACCAACACTTGAGATTAAACCACTTGGTCGACTATCCATTGATGAAGGAAAAAGATTGGCATTTGTTGTTGGAATCACTGATAATTCTTTGAATGACGTAAGATTTAGTTTGGCAAACAATGCACCAAGTGGAGCATCTATTAGTTCAAGTTCAGGATCTTTTACTTGGACTCCAAGCAAATCTCAAAGCGGGACTTATACCTTTGATGTAATAGCAAAGACAAGTTCGCTAGAAGACAGAGAGTCAATCACGATTACTGTTAATGATGTACCAGATAAAGAACCCCAAGAACCGGAGGAGCCTAAAGACGAACCTAAAGAACCGGAGGAGCCTAAAGATTTAGGAATTGCATCATTTGTGGATCCAACAAAAGACCCGCAAAGTTATGTGGACAGGTACAATAATGAACCAAAATACAAAGAATGGTTTGATGAGAATTATCCTGAATACGACTCAATTTACCAAGCAGTTGGTTTAGAAGAATCAAAAGGAATTGCAGTTTTTGTGGATCCAACTAAAGACCCGCAAAGTTATGTGGACAGGTACAATAATGAACCAAAATACAAAGAATGGTTTGATACAAATTTCCCAGAGTATGATTCCATCTATCAAGCAGTTGGTCTGGAAGAACCAAAAGTGGAAGAACCTAAGATAGGAGAGTGTGGAGAAGGGACGAAATTAGTAGATGGGGTTTGTACTCCAGTAAAACAACCTAAAGAGGGGGGTGGATGTCTTATTGCAACAGCAGCATATGGATCAGAGATGGCTCCACAAGTTCAATTCTTGAGAGAAATTCGTGACAATAAGGTGATGAGTACAGAGTCTGGTGCATCCTTTATGAGCGGATTCAACGAGTTTTACTATTCATTTTCACCTGTAATTGCAGACTATGAAAGAGAAAATCCAGTATTCAAAGAGGCTGTAAAGATTGGATTGACTCCAATGTTAACTTCGTTATCTTTACTTTCATCAGTTGACATTAATTCAGAACAGGAAATGCTAGGGTATGGTATTGCAATAATTCTAGCAAATGTTGGAATGTATTTTGCGGCTCCAGCAATCTTGGTGTATGGAATTAAAAAAGCTCGGCTAGTTAGGTTTTAATCTTAATAATCTTGGGTGGAGGTATGGGAAAACTATCAAGAAATCTCAGAGTTTGCGGAGATTGTGGAATTGTTTACACCTCTGTGAGTTTTGAAAAATATATAGATGAATGTCCCATTTGTCATTCTAAAAGATATGAAGCCCTTCCAATAGAACTAGGGAAAAACTAGAAGGAACTTTTGATATAGATTTTTTAGTAGAATCTTTGTTTGCATATTATTGCCTGATGATCCCGAGATTGAAAAAATTAAACAGCGAAAGCTAGCGGAGATGCTGCGGCAGCAAAATCAGCCACAGATCGAGCCTGGAATCATTGATTTAGATGGTTCTAATTTTGATAAAGTTGTCTCTGCTGAAAATCCTACGCTAGTTGATTTTTGGGCAGAATGGTGTGGGCCATGCAAGACAATGCATCCAGTCTTTGAGAGTTTATCCAAAAAATATCCCAATGTAAAATTTGCAAGAGTAAATGTAGATATGAACCAAAACATTGCTATGAGGTTTGGAGTTCAATCAATTCCCACCTTTATCATGTTCAAATCAGGACAAATAGTAGATAAAATGATGGGGGCAGTGGGTGCGCCAGGAATTCACATGATATGCAAAAAACATTCAAGCTAACAAGTAGATCTTTAAATCAAAAATTACCATTGTGAAAAGATTTCAAACCTAATATGCATAGGCTGCATCTTTTTTTCTTTGAATCTCTACGATTTCATTTAACACTTCAGTTTCTTCGGGGTTTAATTTATGTCCAAACTTTCTAAGAAGTTGTTTTGCCTCATGTGATGGAGGAAAGGTGTAAAAAACATCCTCTTCGAAAATTTGTCGTCCAATTGTTACGTCTTGAATTGAGCATGCAACTTCTTGCCCTTTTTTTGCAGAGGTTACAGTTTTTCCCTCATGTTGTAATTGATGTACCCTTCCAATACTTTTTCCTTCTTTGTTCATGATTGGTACTTTATGACGAAGCTCACCCACATCAACTTTAATTCCAAATACCGCAGGATTGTTGTTGCGAAAAGAATATCCTTTTAGAAATGTGAATTTAGAAATGGGTGTGAACTCTGCAAAAATTGCATCTTCCTCATGAGCAGTATCTTCTTCAACCCATGCATTGTAATTGTCAATCAAGCTGTAAATGACTTTATCTTCAAAAATACGAATATGATTATTTTCTGATTCTTCTTTTGCATCAGGTAAAATTTTTACGTTAAATGCAAGAATTACTCCTAAATGTCGATCGTTTTCCTTTATTGCCTTTGTTTCCATCACATCTCGGCGATTGACTGGTCCAATGTCAGCCTTGGCAACTGGCACCTGAGAACGCCTTAGCATCTCAACTATAGCTTCAAGGGAACCTATGGTATCACATTTTAGAATGATTCCGTTAGTTTCAGTATCAACAAAGACTGATTTCATTTCAGATTCGATTAATTTGGTATATTTTTTTATATCATCCTCATTTGAGGCAACATAAAGCGTACTTCCTGGTAAAACATCCACCAGATCAGGTGATGCTATTTTTAATCCAGCAGCAGCGTCTACCTTTTCTACTGGTTTGAATTTGTCACGAGGGTCTCTCATTTCATCAAGTGGTTTTGGTAAAAGAATGGCTTTTGGCTTTGTCACTATTACTGAATCACGTCTTGCAACAACAATGCTGTCACTTTTTTTAATGCTCCCATCAATTAAGATGATGTTGGCTGATTGTCCTAGTCCAACCTCGTCATTTACCTCTAAAACTATCCCTCTTGGATCTTTTTCTTCCTGATTGAGTCGTTTCTGAAGATACTGTTGTGTTAATCCAATCAAAACTGCTAAAAGTTCAGGGATTCCAACTCCGGATCTTGCAGAGATAGGAACTATAGCAATTTCAGATTTAAAGTCCTTGACACGATAGAAAGCTTCAGACTGATATCCCAAAATAGATAGCGTTCCTACAACATCATAGATCTTTTGGTCCAGATCATTTTGGATGGATTGATCCTGTTCTTTTATTGCCTTTGAGATAAATGGAGTTTCGGATTTTCTCCAACCAGATAATTGATCACACTTGTTTAGTGCAACAACAAATGGGACTTTTCTGCTTTGTAAAATCTTCAAGCTTTCATTTGTTTGGGGTTGAAAACCTCGGTTTACATCAACAACTAAAATTGCAATATCAGCTGCAGAACCACCCCTTGCTCGAAGATTGGTAAACACCTCGTGTCCTGGTGTATCTATGACTAAAATTCCTGGAACCTTTGATTCGGCCTCTTCAAGTTTTTTGTATAGAGGACCACATGTTTCTTTGATAGTTTCGGTTGGAAGAAAACTTGCTCCAATATGTTGTGTGATTCCGCCTGCTTCTCTTCCCTGAACCCCAGTTCCTCTAATTCTATCTAGTAGAGATGTTTTTCCAGAGTCTACGTGACCTAAAACTGCCACAATGGGCTGACGAATTTGCAAAACAGATCACTCAAATGCTACCCTCGATTCATGGTCAAAACTTTCTTGGGAGTCAGATGCGTGAATGATATTATCAGTAAATCCTAGTCCAAAATCTCCGCGGATTGATCCAGGTGCTGCCTCAAAGGATTTTGTGGCACCAATCATAATTCTTGTAGTTGCTATAGCATTGTTTCCCTCAATAATTGCTGCAACCACAGGACCAGATGTGATAAATGATGTTAGTTCTCCAAAAAATGGCTTGTCCTTGTGAACGCCATAGAAATTTTCTGCTTGTTCTTTTGTAAATGTAAATAATTTTAGCTTGACAAGTTTGAATCCTTTTCTTTCAAATCTAGCAATTACTTCACCAGTAAGGTTTCTAGCTACAGCATCTGGTTTTACGATGAAAAGAGATTGTTCAGTCAACGTTTCTTTTGTTTAATTCCGCCTTTGACGTATTTTTTAGTCCACTTTAGCTTTCTAGGATCGCGTTTTAGCTCGAGTGCATTTTTTTTGCATTTTGCAGAACAAAACCATAAAACGGTTCCATCATTTTTTGCAAACATAGTACCTGATCCTTTTGCAACTGTTCTATTACAGAAATTACATGGTTTAACTAAAAGACTCATTTATTCCACCTATTTGATCTTCTTTGCTTCTCGTTCAGTTTCCCTTAGCATAAGAATTTCTCCCACCCTAACTGATCCTTTGACGTTTCTTGTAAGAATTCTTCCTCTATCCTTACCATCTAGAACTTTAACTCTAACTTGAATGACTTCACCTGCTATTCCTGTCCTGCCAACAATTTGAATAATTTCAGATTGAGTTACTTCGTCAGTTGTAGCACTCATTTGTCGGTCTTACCACCTTTAATTTTATCAATTGATGATACAACTTGATCAACTATATGTTGTGCATCACCAGCATCCAAAATTGCTGCAGCGGCAGATGTAATGTCAATGCCCAAAGATTTTCCTAATTCTTGCTTGTTTGGAACAAAAGCATATGCTGCACCTTGTTCCTCACAAAGGATTGGAAGATGTGCTACTACCTCAGGTGGTTCTACATCTTCGGCTATAACAATCAGTTTACTGGTACCACGTTCAATGGCTTTTGTAGCCTCATTAGTACCTCTTTTTACTTTACCAGAAGTAGATGCAACTCTTACGGCTTCCAGAATTGGATTTACCAAGTCTTCTGGTGTCTCAAATTTTACATAGTAAGCTTTACCCATACTTTGTCACCCTTAGGGATCATTCTCCATTCCCATCATGCGAGTGATTGGTTTTAAAAGTGTTATCTGGAAATGATTGTTTTAGCTTTTTCTAGATATTCAGACATTAGAGAGTCAAGTTTTTGTTGAGATTCAGCTTCAGCATATATTCTAATGATGGGTTCGGTTCCACTTGGTCTTATCATAACCCAGTTTTTGGAATTTATTGAAATTTTTATTCCATCTGTAGTGTCTGAATTTGGAAATTCATCTTTTAGCGCTTGAATTAGTTTTTTGGCAGCTTCAGGAGAGCATGATAATTTGTCTTTTGTTGTGTAGGATGCTGGAAGATCAATGATTTTCTGAGATAATGATTTTTCAGTCATTGCCAGTAAATCTAACATTAAGGCAAGAGTCATACAGCCATCTCTTACTTGGTTATGAGGTCCATACATGAATCCCCCATTTTCTTCAAATCCGATAAGGGCATTTGTTGGAACCATTTTTCTTGAGACCTCTACACTTCCAACTTTAGTCCGAATAACTTTGGAGTTAAATTGATGTGCAATGTTTTCAATGTTTGAACCAGAATTCAAACAAGTTACTACCAAAGATTCAGGTTTTTTCTTTAAGATGTGTTGAGCTAATACTAGTGCTGATTTGTCTCCTGTTAAAATTTCTCCATTGTTATCACAAAAAATACTTCTATCACCATCCCCATCAAATGCAATTCCAAGATCTGCGTTATTTTCTTTTACAATTTTAGAAAGTTCTTGAAGGTTTTGAGGAGTTGGTTCTGAACCTCTTCCTGGAAAGGTTCCATCAATTTTTTGGTTAACTAAAAATATATCACATCCTAATTTGTCACAAAAAATAGGTGCAGAAACTGCCTGTGCACCATTACCTAGATCAAGTGCAACTTTGAATTTTTTTGATATTATCTTTTCAGAGTCAACTTGGGATAAGATTCCTTGAAGATAGACTTCAATTGCTCTATCATCTGTTCCGGTAACTCCAAATTTTGTAGGGTTCTTTATCCAGTTTTTTTTCAGGTAAATGTCTTCAATTATTAATTCATCTTCCCTAGAAATTTCAACCCCATCTTTTGCGGCAGGTTTTATTCCATTATACTGAGGAGGATTATGTGATGCTGTGATCATTATTCCTCCATTGTACCTTAATTTTTTTACTGCGTATTCTAAACACGGGGTAGGTACAAGACCCGCATTATTACAATCAAGACCGCAATAGTTTAGCGCAGAACATACAGTTTTTGCTATTACAGGACTTGAATCTCTTCCATCATAACCGATTAGTATAGGTCCCTTTTTGAAATATGTTCCAATAGCTAAAGTCATTTCATGAATAAATTCCAAAGTGAAATCTTCTTTGAAAACCCCACGTATTCCATTTGTACCAAAGAATTGTGCCATACTTATGTTCAATAATAGATAAATTTGTGTCTAGTGGCAACTCCGTTGCGGGAGTCGCCCAGCCTGGCCAAAGGCGTAGGGCTTAGGACCCTATCTCTTAGGAGTTCGTGGGTTCGAATCCCACCTCCCGCACTTGATTCTTTTTCTGTGAATGATTAATAATGAGAAAATATTCACCAAGAAAGTCTTGAAAAAAACAGTGATTGGGATTACAGTTGTAGGTGCAGATAGAGAAGGAATAGTTGCATCGTTTACTAATTTTGTATTTTCTATGAGGGGAAACATAGAAAAAGTAAACCAAAATGTAATCAAAGGTCTTTTTGGAATGTATCTAGAAGCATCTTTTACAAAAAATATCAACGTAGAAAAATTTGATTCTGAAATTCAGAAACTTGCAAAAAAAGAGAGAATGGATGTCAATACACATCATGAAACTAATAATCAAAAAAATATTGCAATATTTGTAACAAAAGAACCTCTTTGTCTTGAAACAATTCTTGCAGCCTCAAAAAAGAAATCTTTGAAAGGAAATATTTCGGTAATAATAGGAACCGAAAAAACGCTTGAGCCCCTGGCAAAAAAGGCAAAAATTCCATTTATTACTATTGAAGAGAAAACTCAAGAAAAAGCAGAATCAAAAATTATTGAAGTTTGTAAAAAATACAATATTGACTTGATTGCACTAGCAAGATACATGAGAATTCTTACTCCAAACTTTGTATGGAGGTATCCAAATAGAATTATCAATATTCATCCTTCACTTCTTCCAGCATTTCCTGGAGCTTTAGCTTATGCACAAGCTTATGAAAGGGGAACAAAAATTATTGGGGTCACTTCACATTATGTCACAGAAAACTTAGATCAAGGACCAATAATTTTCCAAGACTCTTTTGAGGTAGACCCAAATGATTCGCTTGAAGAGATTAAAGCAAAAGGGCAGAGACTAGAAGCAGAAACCTTGCTAAAAGCAATGAAGATGCATTTGGAAAATAAGTTAGAGGTTCGCTGGAGAAAGGTTCACATCAAATCTAAGTGAATCAAATGATTGAAATTAAATCACAATTTGATCCGACTCTTAGAAATATTCTCAAAAACAAAAAACAAGTTGCAGTTATTCCAGTTGGATCAATGGAACAACATGGCCCACATCTTCCTATATCAACAGATTCGGATATTGTTACAGAAATCTCCAAAAAAATTTCAGAAACCAATAATTTTCTTCTTCTTCCAACAATAAATTACGGAGTTTCATTTGAACATTCACCGTTTGTTAATCTAAGTTTAAGGAAGACTACACTTCAAAACGTACTTTTGGACTTGTGTGCATCTCTTTATGAAAATAAAGTAAATACAGTTTTTGTCATAAACGGACATCATGGAAATCAAGGTGCTATAAAAAATATTGACAAAAAATTAGCGAAAATATCAAAAAACCTCAAGGTTTTTTCCTTTTCGTATTGGCACTTTATGGATAGAGAGTTTGATCATGCTGGATTTGTGGAAACCTCGATAATGCTTGCTATTTCAAAAAAGGTGAAAATGAAGCTGGCTAAAAAAGGTCTAGTAACAGACGGAATGAGTAAAAAAGAGATTAAAGAATTAGGAAAATTAGCATCTAAATCATTTCCAAAAGTTACTAAAAATGGCATTTGGGGAGATCCAAGAAAAGCGGCAAAAAGTGAAGGAAACAAAATTATTTTAGAAATTACAAACAATTTGAGTAAAAAGTGTCAAACTTGCCTTACTGGGCATAGTTCAAAGTTTCACCAATGAAATTTTAATATAATCCCCCAATACCAAAGCCAATAAGTGAAATAGATGTCCGTTGATATGGCAGTAAAAGTATTGGATGAAAGTATCAATCAAGTAGTATTGATAAAACTCAAAGGAGGTAAAACCCTTAGAGGCAATCTCCTTGGATTTGACCAACACATGAACCTGCTACTCGATTCTTCAGAAGAAATCCCAACTGAAGGCGATTCTAAAACTCTTGGAACCATCGTCGTAAGAGGAGACAATGTAGTAATGATATCTCCCCCTCCAGCAAACTAGGTGATTTGAGATGGTAAAAGGCACAACTTCTATGGGTGGTTTTACTAAGAAAAAAGTCCACATTAGATGTAGAAGATGCGGCAAAAACTCATTGCATAAACGTCATCATGAATGTGCTAGTTGTGGTTTTCCAGATGCCAAGAGAAGAAAATACTCTTGGATTAAATGGTACACATAGATGCAAGAAATTGCCATTATTCTTAGTTCATTAGCCGGTGTTGCAACAGCAGCAGCTGTAAGAAGAGCACCAAGAAACAAAACTCAGCTGTTAAGCATAGGTGCTAGTGCTCATATCAAAAGTCAAATAAATTCACTAAAAATAGAAAAAGATATTCTTACAAAAACAATTTCAAGATTATACCAATCAGATTCAGATTTTTCTAAAATTCAGAGAGACAAATTATTGGTAAAATACCAACATCAGTTAGGAGTTATTCTTGCAAAATTAGAAAAACTAGAAGATGCTAGCAAACATCCAGATCTAGGTCCAGTAGGAGATGGCCTCATAACCCTAATGGATCAAAAATTATCAAAATTAGATGATAGATTGTATGAATTATCATCAAAGATTTCAACAGCTAGTATTACCGTTCCAGAAATTAAAAAAGAGAAACCCTCTGAAGTTGAAACTGCCAAACAGGATATTGAATCAAAACAAGAATCAGTAGGAAATAAAATAAAGAGTACATTTAGTTTTGAAAAATCAAGTCCTGCAAAATCAGAACAGGTAATCATTCCACCAACAAAGGCCAGACAATCCTTTGAGCTTACCACTCTAACTCGATTCTCAAAGAAAGAACCAAAATTCCAATTATTTGAAAAACAAATACCAGAAAAAGAAGAGATAGTTGCAGAAATAACTCAACCAAAACCAAAAATTCAAAAGAAAATTGAAGTCGTGCAGACACAGTCTCCTGCAAAAACTGAGATAATTTTAGAATCAAAACCAGATCTTGCAAAAGAAATGGAAAAGATTACAAAATTCAAAGCTCTCCCTGAGCCTACAAAAGAAAAATCTACCCATTCAGAAAACTTGGAAGATGATTTTGATGATGATTCAGACGATATTGATAAAATTAAAGGAGAGATTATGAGCGTTCTATCCAAGCTAGACCAAGCAGAGGTAGAGTAGTTGTCCTACGATAGTGCCATATCGGCATTATCTAATGATGCCTTGAAACATGTAAAAAATAACTATGTCATAGGTTTGGGCAGTGGAAGAGCAGCTACGATATTAGTAAAATCACTTGCATCCTTTACCAGAATAAAAAAATACAAAATCAAAGGAATTGCCACATCACTTCAGATTAAATTAATTGCAGAAGAAGGAGGAATCACAATTATTGAAAGTGATCAAGTAGATCATATTGATGTGGTTTTTGATGGAGCAGATCAAATAGATTCTCAAAAATATGTAATCAAAGGTGGCGGAGGCGCTTTACTTCGAGAAAATATTCTGTTTAGCTTGGCAAAAAAAATTATTGTGATGGCAGACCAAACAAAATTTGTTAAAAATTTGACAAGATCTGTTCCAGTTGAAATTCACCCTCTTGCAAGAAATTCGGTAACCCAAAAAATTGGAAAAATAGGAGGAAAACCAAAACTTCGCACTCTGGATAGAGGATATCCGTTTTTTACTGAAAATGGAAACATAATACTTGATTGTGATTTTGGGACAATAAAAAATCCAAAAGCATTAACACAAAAAATTAAACAGATACCAGGAGTAATGGAGTCTGGAATATTTCTTAGAAGACCAGATGTGATATACAAAGCAAAAACTGGTGGGAAATTTGAAATAACTTAGTTAGAAAACTGATTCTCATGCCTAATTGAATTCATGAAATCTTGATGTTCTAGCATCATCCCAATCATTTGTACCCTTAATTCTGGATCTTCCATCAAAAATTCAAGTAAAGGTCCCATCATCTGTTCTGTCATCAATCCCATATGATAACGATTTTCAAACATAAAATTATGCATTTGATTTCGCATATTCTCATTTAACCAAATATGGTGCATCATTTCCTCCATAACTTTGGGGTGGTGGAATCCTGGAGCAAATTGAATGTCGTGCTTTTCCATTTCGGGACACCAAGAGCATCCCATTTGTCCATTCATGCCATGTCCCATTTCTTGGTCCACATTAGAACTAATAATTGGTTGATGGACAGAAGTCATCCATCTAGGATTTTCTTGTAAAGATTTCATCATCATATCGTTATTTTTCATATGTTCAATCATTTGTTTTCTTAGTTCTGGATTTGTAGTCATTGGACCCATAATATTTGTCATGTATTCGGAGTTATTTTTTAGCTGTAAAACCATGTTTGACATTGTTTGTTGCATAACTTTTTGATCATTCATCATCATTGAATGCCAATGATGCATTAGCTGGGGATCATTAACCATTCCACTCATAAGATTAGTCATCATGGCTGGACGTTTCATAAGTTGGGATGAATCAAATTTTCCATAATCTCTATCTACTAATTTCAAATATGTAGAAGGTGAAACACATGCAGGGACACCGCTATTTTTTTGTATTAAGATCAAACCTTCTTTGCATGTTAGTACATCAGGATCAGGTAGTTGCTTCCACTGATGTCTTGGGGAAGTAAGTTGATTTTCTTGAGCAAATGTGTTGTCAAATAAACATAGAGAAAGAAAAATTGCAAAAACGATTGGTAATAAAAATAAAAAATTAAATTTATTCATTTGCAACTTTATCTCTTTTTTGGTTTAAATATTGTTCGCATAGATCAAAGTCATGTAACAGGACGTTCAACTAATTTTCCATGTCCTAGTTTTCCGACAACCTCAAAATCTTCGGCAACCATCTTACCCCTTACAATAGTTTTTACTGGCCATCCTTTCAATTTCATTCCCTCATATACAATATAGTCGGAAAATCCTCCAAACAATTCATTTGAAACTTTGTTTTCTTTTTTCAAGTCTATCATGGTAATATCAGCATCAGAGTTTTTTCCCAAGGCACCCTTTTTTGGATACATTCCAAAAATTTTTGAAGCATTTAGGCTCGTAAATTTAACAAATTGTTCAAGTGATATTCTATCCTTGTTTACCCCTTCGCTTAGCAAAATGGGAATGACTGTTCCAATTCCAGGGAATCCGGCCAAAGCACCCCAAACATCGTCTCCTCCCAACTTTAGCTTTAGTTGATTTGCAACATGATCAGTTCCAATTGTATCTATATGGTTATTTGATAGTGCATTCCATATTGCTTGATTGTCTTTTTGTGTTCTGATTGGCGGCATTACTTTGGCAAGATATCCTTGTTGTTTTTCATAAGATAATGTAAGATAGTGAGGACATGTCTCAACAAATATTTTGGTTCCTTTTTCTCTTTCTTCTTTAATTTGATTTAAGGCTCTTTCTGAACCAATATGCACAAAGTAAATTGCACATCCATAATCCCGCCCATATTGACATACTGTTTTTATTGCCTTTACTTCAAATTCAGGGGATCTGCTCTCAGACCATGCCGAAAGACCGTCTTTGTGTTTTTCTTTTGCTGTTTTAATTCCACAAGCACATGATTCATAATCTTCTGCATGAACCAATACAGGGCATTCTAAAGATGCAGCTTTCTTTACAGTTTCCTCAACTATTTGGTTATTCACATCAACTGTTGCTTCATCTAACTCTGAGGTGTAGGGAGGCATATCCATGTATACATGGCCTACATCACCTCCAAGATTCATGTAAATTTTAAAAGAGGTAATTCCTTTGTCTACACAAAATTTCATTTCGTTAATTTGTTGTTTTGAAAAAATTGAAGCATGTACAGAATAATCAACATAGTGATTTGTTGCAGAAGCATCCAATTGATTTTGTAAAGAAGATGAAAATGAATTTCCTAGTCTTAACATTCGCATCATTGTAGTTATTCCACCAATAGCGGCTGCATGAGATTCGGTTTTTGCTGCTTTTTCAATTGAGGAATAAACTCCATAGTGAACATGGGTGTCAATTGGACCCGGTACGGAAATTAGTCCATTTCCATCTATTTTGTGATCACATGAAGGTAAATCATGAGTAAAACCAACAATTTTCTCATCATCAATAATGATGTTTTTGTCTAAAACTCCTTGAGGTGTAATAATATGAGAATTTGTAATTATAGTATCATAAGTCATTTACTTGTTTTTCTTTAGGAGTCTTTTATGCGTTGAGATGATAAAAATTTAGAGAAATAAAATTTGTCAAATCCTCATGCCGCTTTGTTTAAAACAATTTTTTGGTCTGGTGCTGGAAGACAGATAAAGAATGAGGTTCCCTTTCCAAATTCGCTTTCTAGCCATATTTTTCCTTCCAAACCTTCTGCAATACCCTTACAGATTACAAGTCCCAAACCGGTTCCACCATGTTTTCTTGTGTGGGAGGTATCAATTTGGTAGAATTTTTTGAAGATATTGGACTGCTTTTCCTTTGGAATTCCAGGACCATTATCTTTGACAGAAAATATTATGTTATTTTCTTTAATTTTTGCTTCCACAGAAATTTTGCCATCTTTTGAGGGTACAAAATCAACAGAGTTTCTAATTAAATTGTCTAAAACTTGTCTTAACCTCTGTTTGTCAGTTTTTAACATCAAATTCTTTGGACAGTTTACAGTAAAATCAATTTCCTTATTTTTCATAAGATGGTTGTTGTTTTCTTTTAGTTCATCCATGAATTCATCAAGACTAAATTCTGTAATCAAAAATGACATTTTCTTCATATCCAATTTTTGGACATCAAGTAAATCACTGATCAAACGCTCCAACAAAGTAGCATTTGATTCAATTTTGCCAATAAAATCAATCTGATCATTATTTAGTGGGCCAAATGTATCAATATCTTTTAGCATTTCACAATATCCCTTTATGGGCACTAAAGGAGTATTGAGCTCATGAGTCATCATAGATGAAAATTCTTCTTTTCTAAGTTCAGACTCTTTTACATTTTTCAAAGCATCAGAGAGTTTTTCCTCCAATATTTTTTGGTTGGTAATATCAGTAAGAATTGCGATGTATTGCTCAGGCTTACCATCATCACCTAAAAGTGGAGAAATTGTGGCCTTAGACCAATAATAAGAACCATCCTTGGCTTTGTTTTTTATATCACCCTTCCAAGTTTTTCCATCTGAGATTGTTTCCCACATTTCTTTGAAAAATTGTTTATCATGATAATAGGAATTTACTATCCTTGGATTCTGTCCTAAGAGTTCTTCTCTAGAAAATTTAGAAACTTTACAAAAATCATCATTTACATAAATAATTGAACCAGCGGTGTCAGTAATCAAGACATTTGCAGATTTGTCTAGAGCCTCCTTAAAGTTAGATAGATCCTCTTGTTGTTTTTTAATCAAATTCATGTTTTCTACAAGAGCCTTGTTAGAATCTTCAAGTTTTTTTGTTTGAACTTTAACTAGACCCTTTAGATTATCTTGTGTGGATTTAACATAATGGAGTAGTTTTTCAAAACCATTAGTTAATTGATCAAGTTCATTATTTGAAGAATCGGATTTTTTATCTATTTTTACATTGAAGTTGCCTTTACGAATTTCATTCATAGTTTTACTTAATTTTTTTATAGGAGATGAAATTGTTCTAGAGAAGAATATTGCAAGCAAAACAATTCCAGCAAGTAAAAGTGAGAAAACAGTCAACAATTTAAATTGTAAATCATAAATTGGAGAAAATACCTCTTCTAATTCAATTTCGCCTACAATACACAGATTTCCATCTTCTAGTAATTTCAAAATTCCTAGAACCTCTTGTCCGTCTTTGTTGACGTATTGTTCAGAAATCAATTGTCCAGCAAAACATCTGTCAAGATAATGAGATTCAGCATTCCAATTTTGAGTAGAGTATTTTACAGTAGAATCACTTGTGATTTGACGAGAAACACTATCAACTAGAAATATTTCCTGACTAGTGTCTAAACCACTACTAAGATCTTGGGGATCAATTGCATTAAGAGATGTTTGTAATAATATTCGACCATAGTTATTTCCGTTCAAGTCTCGAAGATTTTCAGCAAAAGTAACAAAATTATGACTAAAAATTCGGTTTTTTTGCAATCCACCAAAATAGTATTTGCTTTGATCAGCTTGGTTGGTAAGTTCATTAGGGATTTTATGACCAATGAATTCTCTTTGTGTACTAGCAAGAATATTTCCGTCTATGTCAGTAAATAGTATTGCATCAATAGAAGATCCTGTATCAGGATCATTAAAATTATCTAATTCGTTTGATCTAGTTTCAACAAGCATCGCATCAATATGAATTTGAATTTTATCCAATGTGGAGGGTTCATTGATTTTATTTGAATCAAGTTGGAGGGGTAAAAATGTGGAAGCAAATAATTTTGTCTGGGTTTGTCTAGTGTCAAAATAATGTTCAATATCAGATATTTTAGAAATCATAGAAGAATCAAGCGCTAATTCTTTTTGATTAACTAAATCATCTGAAATCTCAGAAATACTTATTCCCTCTAAGATGATTATTGGAATTAAAGCAATGAATAAGAAAAGTATAACCAGTTTATTGTTGAGATTCATTTTCTAAATTCCTTATTCTTAAAATTATTACATTTTTTGATTGAAGTAGGCGGAGGGGCAGATTTTGATTATTTGAAGGAGAATTCAATTGAAATCAACGAAATTCAAGAAATTCTCAACTGGTGATTGCCGTTAATAGTTCATTGAGTTGGATTGGTTTTTTAAGACACCCCTGTATCCCTTCTTTCTTTAACAAATCATTAATTTGGCTAGTGGTAAATGCAGTTGCAGAAAATATTACGATTTTCTGATCTTTTAGGATTCTTTCCCTTTCAAGGGTTTGAATAATATCTATTCCGCTCATTTCTGGCATGGAAATATCTAATAGAACAACGTCATACTTTTCTTCTTTAATTCGTTCTAATCCATCTCTTGGGTCATTTGTTACAACATTTTCAAAGCCTTTTGCTTTGAGAAATTTTGATAGAAGACCGGTAATGTCTTGGTTATCATCAACTATGAGTACTTTCATGATGATATTGATTAGTCTGTCATATATAGGAAAATGTTTGTTCAATTCCAACATTTTTCTGTAAATAATATTGCTCAAAAATGATTTTTTTCCATTTTCATGTGATATTTGGATTAAATTATTTTTAGAAAAAAAATAAAAACTCACTTCAAAGACCAGAACCAGGGCCGGTGGTTTAGGGGTATAATGTCGCGTTCGCAACGCGAATGTCGGGGGTTCGATTCCCCCCCGGTCCACTTTATCCAGAAACTATTATACATTAACAAAAATTATGATTGTTATGGAAGTTTTTGATGGAAAAAAGGCCGCGCAAGAATACATGTCAAAACATACTTTGGCTTTCTCGACTCCAGAGTTAACATTGATGAGGTTTGCATTTTGGTTGGGAGACACAGTACCAGATCCCAAAGACAAAGAAAAGACAATTCCAAGAATGTTGACTTTTATGACAGAACAAGACTTTGCTCCTGTTTTGATTGACGATGATACTTATGTTCCAAGCGGAGCTGTGAAAAATAGCGGAGGCATGTATGGAAATCCGCAAGGTGAGAATGTACCAGAAGGAAAATTTTGTTCCGAATGTGGAACCAAGTTGTCATCCACAGCAAAGTTTTGTCCTGAATGCGGCACTACACAATAGTAATTTAAAATAATTTTATAATTTATTTCCACACTTTGTACAGAATTTTGCATTTGGTCTTAGTGGAGAACCACAAGAAGAACAACTATTTTCGTTAGGAGTTTGTCTTGGCATAAGAGCAGGATCAGGTGTTGGTAGTGTTCCTGGTTCACCGAAACCTTGTTGTGCAGAAACAATTCCAGGAGGACCCCCTACTGGGTTATCTGCGGTTCCAGCTCTTGGCGGTTGCTGCATTCCCATTCCAGGAGAACCCATTCCGGGCATAAGTCCAGGTGATTGGGTATTTCCAGAACCTGGTTTTAGTGATTTTCTTATTTCAAACATTACTTTGATGGCCAAAAATTCCAAAGCAGAATAAGCTACAACATAATCCCCTAATCTCTGAAAGAATTCCTTATCTCCTATTTTTCCCTGTTTGTACATATTGTTAGTATCAAGAAATGACTCATAGTAGCCTTGGGATTCTTGAAAAAGACTATCTAATTTATCAAAAAGCATGTTAAGTGTGTCTACTTCACCAAATGACATACAACAACTCCTTTGATGGAATATTAATTACTTTAGGATCCAATTCATGCTGAATTTATTCCCAAGTCCATTAAATGGACATAGATGTAAAATTAATAATTCCAAGTGGATAAATTACAAAGTTTTCTTTTATTGTATTTTCAAGTGCTGCTTGATTTTAGATACATCCTCACCTATCATTGCTATTTGACTACTAAGAGCCCATACAGAATTACGTGCTTGCATGTTTTGATTATTCAGATACTTTACAAGTGTTAAGGTAAATTCAGGATTCTCTGTTTTTTCAAGATACACGATTATTTCTTGAATTAATTGGGCGGTAATCCCTGATCAAGTTTTTCTATCAAGGTTTTGCATTCATCGTCATTTTTAATTGTCATATTCTACTATACCGTACATTGTATTTAGTTATTCAATTTATTTGAAAAATTAAATTATGATGTATTGAAAAAATTCCACAGTTTAATTTTACAGTAGACTGACTAGCATTAGAACCATTGAGATGTTTGCCCAAATGGCTACACTAAACCCAGCTAACTTTAGGTTATGTACTACTCTCATCGCCCATGGTATTTTTGTATAAATTCCTAATAAGCATTAATGTGTGTTAGATCTTTTTTGATACAAATTTTAAAACAAAAATAAAAAACATGTGATTAGGCTTGAAGGGCTCTATCAATCATATTTTTGTAGGATTCCTTAGAGGCTGCACCTACTTGCTGGCTAACGATTTCGCCTTTGTTTAGAAGAATCAGGGTTGGAATACTAAAGACATTATATTTTGAGGCCAGATCATTTGCTTCGTCTACATTGACTTTGACAAATTTTACTTTACCCTCGTAATCGCTTGCCAATTCTTCAACAACAGGGCTAACCATTCTACATGGGCCACACCATTCGGCCCAAAAGTCCACAAAGACAGGAATATCTGAATTAACTACATCTATTTCCCATGACTTTGCGTCTGAAACTTGTGTTACTCCCATTCTATGTGTATTGTATCGTAGACACCTAAAAACGTTCACCAAAATTAATACCTAATTTACGGATTTAATTTCTGATGAATCTGATTTTGATATATACTTAAATGACGTTTTGAAGAATCTCAGACATGAGTTCCGAACTTAGGCTTAAAAAATTAAGGGGCTCAGGAGGCTATGTTATGGCAACCATTAATGATGAGCAACAGATGAAGGGAAACCTAGGAGGACCGGATTTGTTCTTGGCACCAATTGGAAGATTAGAATCAGAAATTATTACCAAACATTTTTGCAATACTTGTGAAAAAGAGTTTGAAGGTCCACCAAAAATTGAATATGAAAATCCAAATGAAGAAGTTGCAGAGAACTTAATTCTAGCAGAAAAGGGGCAATACATTTGTAATAATTGCAATTCAACAATCGCAGAATATCGGGAATTTAAGAAACAAGATGAAGTCAAGGAAATTGGAGAGGCAAAACCAATAGAACAAGTTACTCAAACCACACCCGAACAAGTACCTGAAGAGCAACCTTCAGTCACACAACAGACTCAGCCTGAACCTTCTCAGATTCCCCCCCAACAAACAACAGAGCCAGCTCCTGCAGGATCAGTTAGCTCAATTGAGGGATTAACAGTATATGATGAGAATGCAAAAAAAATCGGAACAGCAAGACAGGTGGGAGTTGATTCAACTCAAACTGTGGTATTATTAATTACCAAAAACGATGGCACTGAAGGAAGCGTACCATGGAGTAACATAGGGAAAGTAGGAGATGTCATCCTCTTAGGAAATGCATCCGTGCCTAAAGTAAGTGAACCTGGAAAATGCTCTGGCTGTGGTTTTGTAAATAACGAAGGGTCCAAATTTTGCGAAGAGTGCGGAAACAAACTACAATAATTTTAAAGTAAATTGAATCAAGGGTAAAAAATGCGTGAATATATTGACTAAACTATCATCTAAAAAAAGCATCCTAAAAGATGTGCTTATTGTAGCAATGGGAGTAATCATTATTTGGATTGGGCTTCAAGTTGCTTTTGGAACTCAAAATCCATTTTATGTTGTTGCAAGTGGAAGTATGATTCCAGAATTACAAGTATATGATGTTCTTATAGTTCAAGGTCATGTAGATTTTGAGGATATTCAGGTGGGAGACATCATCGTGTTTGATAGACCCTCAGGACATGACAGAGTAATTGTTCATAGAGTAGTATCAATAACTGATGATAACCCCAAAACAATTCGCACTAAAGGGGACAATAACGTAGCATCAATTCCAGGAACTGATTTCCCAATAACAGAGAAAGAATACATTGGTAAGGTAGAATACAAAGTTCCTCAGATTGGATATGTTACACAAGTTTTGAAACCACCCACCAACTACATTCTCATTGTCTTGGTAATTGGGATTATGATTGTAAAGGAGATTATTAAGAGGCGCAATGTAAAGGAACTTGCTCTAACGGATCCTCTAAAGTCAAAAGATCCAGAAAATTTAGAAGATTATTCAGATCTTGAAACATTAGATAAAGATGCTGCATATTCAGAGCATTCAGAAACAAATTTGTCCGAAAATGAATCAGGTAAATCTTCCGAAGACAAAAGAAATAGTGAATCAAATTCTTCTAAAACAAAAGATTAGAAAAATCAACTACAATCTCAACAATAAAGCACAAAGAATAGTCTACTTTACAATTGTTTAAAAATTACTAAAAATTGTAATTTATGTAAACTGATTAGCCCATTCCATTTATCAATTTTGAATCCCATGATGAATCATGAGAGGTAAATCTAATGAATGAAGATTTTGCAGAATATACAAAATGCCTATCATGTAACCAAGCATTGCTCTACTGTGATTGTAATTGTCCATATTGCGGAAAAAGAGAAGAATGTAAATGTGAATTGAGTTCAATACGATAAAAAAATTATTTTAAAAAAGGTCAGGAAATTTAGTTTCTAATTTAGAGATTCCTTAGTTTTGAACACTCGCTTAAAGTATTCAGAGTGTTCCTTTGGCTCTTCCAAGTCATTGCTGATTCCCGCTAATTTCTTGGCCAGGTTCTTTTTGTATCCTAGCTGCATTTGTCTTTGAATTTGTATTCTTTGTGCTTGTGGAGAGCCTGCACCATGCATAGACTCTGTAAGGTATCCTACAGCATTTCTTCCCAGGGTCATATTTTCAATTAATCGGAGAATTCTCATTCTGTTTTCAACATCTGCACCTTTTCTTCCTGCAAGATATTTTTTGAGTAATGGTCCTGCTTCTGGATGTCTGAAATCTTTCTCAGAAGGTAAAGTTACTACAAGGCCCCCTGCAATATCTTGGGCCAATCTGCTTATTTCATATGGGAATCTTGTGACATTGTGTTTGCATACTTGTGCAAGCATATCGTCATTTAGAAAAACACCAGACTTCATTTGATGCCCCTGATGTGATGAAGCAATACCTGCTGCAAATATTGTCTCATTGAGATGGGTCATTTCAATAATTTTATCTTTAATGTGAGATACCTTTGGCACTCCATTATAATCAGCAATTGCAGCAGATGCACCAATTAGAACATCTCCTAGTCCTGTTTTGCAAACATAGCTTCGTCTATGATAACACGTAAATCGTTCAACCAACATAGAAGCGAATTCATATTCACCATTCATGAATACTTTATCCCATGGAATAAAGACTCTATCTAAAATTATTAGTGCTTCTTGACCTCCATATTTTGCATTTCCGTCATCAATATCTCCTTCCTCCATACTTCGTGTATCACAAGATTGTCTTCCATAAATGTAAGTAACACCTTTGGCATCTGCAGGAATTGCTCCAACTACTGCCCATTCCTTATCATTATCTGTTAATCTGATTGTTGGCATTAAAATAATCCAATGAGAGTTTATACATCCTGTCTGATGAGCTTTTGCTCCTGAAACATAGATACCATTTTCATCTTGGTCTACAATTCTTGTAAACAAGTCTGGATCTTCTTGCTCTGCAGGTCCTTTGCTTCGGTCACCCTTAGGGTCGGTCATTGCACCACCGATTACAAGATTTTCTCTTTGTACCATCTTTACAAATTCTAAAAATCTTTTGTGGTATTCCGTTCCATGTTTTTCATCAATTTCAAATGTAGTCGAATGTAAAGCATTCATTGCATCCATTCCAACACATCGTTGAAAACAAGTGCCGGTGTTCTGACCTAATTTTCTTTGCATTTTATTTTGTAAAACTAAATCCTGAGCGCTCTCAGCAATATGTAAGAATCTGTTTACTTGTAAGCCAGTTATTGATGATTGAGCAGAAGCAAGTTCTTCTTCTCTTACTGCAAGATCATATGTTTCGGCTACCGCATTGATAGAGGGTCTAATCATTGGATGATCTACTGGTTCTTTTACTAATTCTCCAAATAGGTAGATTTTGAGATCTCGATTTCTAAGGCTTTCAATGTATTCTTCGCCCGTCCTAATAGTCTTAACACTCTCTACGTTTGCCATATTGAGATTTCCTCTAACTTGTATAAATATTCTAGATTAGTATTTAAAAAAAGGCAGGAACAAATGCGATCAGAGACCTATTCGGACATCAAGAATCTTGCAACCTTTACCCTTGTCCATAACAAGAACTGGATTCATGTCTAATTCTTTGATTTCCTTAAAGTCAGTAACTAACTGAGATAATCTCTGAATGCATTCAGATAATTTTGCAATATCAGATGGCTTTTCTCCCCTTACACCTTGCAAAAGTTTTTGTGTTTTTATCTCAGAAATCATATCATCTGCTTCTCTTGTAGTGACTGGAGCTAGTTTGAATGTCACATCTTTGAGAACTTCAACATAGATACCGCCCATTCCAAGCATGATTACTGGTCCAAAGCCTGGTTCTAATTTAGAACCAATGATCATCTCCTTTCCGCCCTTTACCATTTCAACAATTAAGACACCTTTAATCTCGGCATTTTTATCGTATTTTTTGGCATTCTTTACAATTTTTTTAAAAGCGTCTTTGACTTCTTTGTCATTTGTTAGATTTACTTTAACTCCACCAGCATCAGACTTGTGAATTATCTGTGGTGATGCTATTTTCATAACAACTGGATATCCAATTTTGTTTGCAATTTTTACTGCTTCTGCTTCATCTTTGGCAAGTGCACTTGTAGGCAAAGGTAGACCATATGCCTTGAGTACTTCTTGACCTTCTTCTTCAAGCAGATTTGGTCTTTTCTCTTTTTTGACCTTGTCAAAAATCTTTTTTGCTTTGGCCTTGTTAACCTTGAACTTTGCAATTTTTCCTTCTTTGGTATTCACCCAAATTGCAAACTTTATCATTGCAGCAAGAGTTCGAATTGCTCCTTCTGCATAGTTATAGTATGGAACATCTCCTTTAGCTAAAATTTCTCTATTTG
>JASFMV010000006.1:0-24269 GCA_050117375.1 Nitrosopumilaceae archaeon
CCATCAACGCAATTCCTGGATTTGGGGTCATTCCAACACTTGCTTGGAAAGGGGTTTGATTTTGCCATGATCCTGAATTTATCAAAAGAATACCCTTGTACATATCCAATTGGGCTCTATGAACATGTCCTACATGAAAAATATCAGGAATTTCATCGATCACCATCAAATCCTCCACCTCCGGTGCAATAGGAGTTTGACTTCCATAAATTGGACTAAGATGTCGTGCACGAAGTAAATGCTTCATTACATTTGTAGGGCTATCATAACTCAATCCAGGTGTAGTTTTTACTATATCATCGATACTTTGACCATGAAACATTAACACTTTAACTCCATTCAGGGAAACAACAGCCGGATTTCCAACCATTATTACATTCTCCTTTTCCCATAGACTAGAATTGTATTTTTTCGGTATGGCTGGTTGAGGTAGTGCTCGTCTTCCTGGATCATGGTTCCCAGGCATAATGAAAATTTTGATATAATCTGGAATTTTACTGAGCAAATTCTCCATTTTTTTTAACTGCTCTTCTATGGTTTGACAGACAAGTTCTTTGTCCTGGTTAGGATAAATCCCTACACCATCAACTGCATCTCCACCAATTAACACAAATCGAATTTTCCGTGCCACAGGATCTGGACTGGATAGCCATGAAATGAATTCGGAAAATTCCTCTTCCATGAAATATTTACTTCCAATATGTAAATCTGACAAAAAAACTGCAAATACCTCAGATTCTGACTTGTTTGAGGCTTGGTCTGGAATATCAGGCGAAATCAGGTCTTTTATAATAAATCCAGAATTCTTCCCAATTCCTACCCTTGCCATAATAAATTGGTCATTTAGGAGAGTATCGGCATTTTTTTGTAATTCATTATCGAAAATTATCCCTTCAAATGAGCCTGAAGGGTCTTCCAAAATTAATTTTGTAATATTTCTCTCGGTAATTCTTGCCGTTACCAACCCACACACATACATGTCATCCTCTGACTGCGCAGATTTGACTGAGGCAATTGACTTTAACATCCTTGATTCGGGCCTATCAGAAATGATTCTTTTTAATTTGTTAAATCGACTTGCAAATAATGCGTTGTAACCACTTATTCCCTCCCCACTTGTAATTTTTGATGAGGGATCAAAAAGCACTTTGTACTCACATTGTATACTTTGGTCGTCTTTAATTCCAAAATAACTCTCTAAATCGTCCTGATTAATTTGAAATAATTTTTGTCTACTTTTCTCCTTTACAATATCTTTGATTATTTTTTCAAGTTTTTTTACATCAACATTTTCTAGAAATTCAAAAGCATCTGGATGAATTTGGAATCCTTTGTTTAAAGCATAATTTAATGCAAACGTTAATTCCTTTTTCAACACCCAAGAATAATATCAGGTTTAATTAAATCTGCGCCTACTGAGAACCCTCAAATATTGAATATAAGAAATGACAATGTGTCTAGAATTCGAATAATTACTTTCTTTATTTTTATGGGGCTTTTCACTGCAGCGTTTCAACTAGGGTCAATGTCTGAAGTCAATGAAGATGAGGCTAATATTTTCATGGAGGAATTTGAAAAATTAATTGAAGATATTGATGCCATTGGAATCTTTCTCCATAATACGACCATATCATTGCCTATGTTTATCCCTGGATTTGGCGTTGCCTGGGGATTATTTTCTGCATGGTCTACAGGGTTTGCTTTTGCTGCAATAGTCTCAATTACACCTGAATTAGAAAAAATCCCCCCTCTTACAATTCTCTTTCTTTCTCCATTTGGGTTGATGGAACTCTTTGCCTATTCCCTTGCAACATCCAGAAGTTTTATCCTGATTAGAGCAATCACAAAAAAAACAAACCTCAAGGTTTTCCTAAAACCAACACTAATTGAAATTGGAATAGTAATTGGTTTGCTTTTAGTTGGTGGATTTTTAGAAGATTATATGATAAAACTTGCTCAGGAGGAAGGTTTGGAATTGCCTTCACTCTAGCCTTAAACCCCCCAGAATTGCCTATACGGTCTAAAAATCTTTAGTAGCAAATTATAAACCAAATTAACAGGAAATTATACTGTGAACATTTCTCTTTTGGGACTTTGTGCTTTGCTTGTTATTACTTCAGGATTTTTCATAAACGATGTATTTGCAGAAGTTGAGCAGGATTCAGTTTATCTTATAGAAGGCTCAGGTTTTGCAGTAACTGAGAAAATAATTAGACTATCAGAAATTGATATTGGATTATCATCCCATCAGCAATCGGGAAGCAGTATTGACTTTTTAATTGAAGATGGTTTCATAACATTAGATAATGAAGATTTTGTAATATCCGATCTTCAAGGAAAATTTCTTCGAGAGGGACGTTACATCAGAATTAATGGAAATATAGAAAGCGCACAAGGATTTGATACGTCCATAAGCTTCTTTGGAAGATTAGTAGAAGAAAGCCAAAACGCCTCTGTTTATGGATTTACAGGAAGAATCAATACTCCTGATAATTCATACAAAATAATCTATACTGCCAAATTATCCCAGTTAACCAATCTTGTAGATACCACAGAAAAATCTGAGATAAAAGATGAATCCTTGACCATCCTAATACTTCGTGGTTCCTCAACTCAAGGTATAGCAAGTAGCTATATTCCAAGTGGGGAAACAAGAGAACCCAGACTTGACGGAGGAAGATTAGGGTATTTCTCGAAGGATAGAATTACAATAGAACCTGGTACGACCATTACGTTTGTCAATGAAGATGTCGTATCTCATAGTTTACTGAGTGGAAAAGAAAACTATGGAGACAGACATGATCCATTCACTCCTGATGGAAGGATCTCAACACCAGAAATTTTACCTGGAAAATCAATTGATGTTACATTTGATGAAATGGGCTTTTACAGACTATATGATCCGGAATATCCATGGATGAAAATAGTGACATATTCTTTCAAAGATGTGGATAATATTATTTTAGGCACAACTAAAAACCAACAAGGAAATTAATTCTCCCATTGCCATTTGTAATTCATATACGAATCTAATTTTGTTTGATTAAAAACCATCACAGATAAATCAGAAAATTCTTTTCCTTCCAAATCTTTCACTGTCCCCTCAAAACTAACCTCATCTTCAGTAGTTAGTGCTTCAAAAACATGAACTTTCATTTGGTCAGTTGGAAAATTATTTTCTCTTAAATATTTTGAAATCTCTGAAGGCATAAAGTGTTTATCTGGTTGTTTAGGCCAAGGACGCGGAACTAAAATTACACTATATCCATCAATCAAAGCCTTTTGCAAATCAAGCTTTTTTTCTTCTATAGAGGAAGTTACATGCATTGTAATTACTTTGGATTTATCCAAAGGAACCTGGGTTTTTGAGGCAGCCACTTGAATAGAACTAATTCCAGGAATTATTTCGACATCACCAAAAAGTTCAATTAATCTGTCTACAACCTCTGATTCTGAAAAATTCACATCTCCAGTAAATGGGATAACTAAAGAGCGGTCTCCTAAAACCGGTAACACTTTCTGATAGGAATCTTCCTGATTACTCATCGTAATTTCATGAACTTCCTTGCCTTCCAACAAAGATTCAATTGTTTTTAGAGTGTATTTGTACCCAATAACAATATCACAATTTTGAATTATCACTTTGGCAATTTCTGTAACGTATTTTGGTGAGCCAGGACCTACTCCTATCGCATAGATTTTACCCAATTCACTTCGTAATTTTTTGTCTATCTTTAATATATTGCACAAAAGGTTCCCAATCAACTCTCATGTATTTTGTGGGTTCCTTTGCGGGATATTTTACCCAATCTTGGGCTATTGAATACTGATGCTTTTCTATTTTTCCGTTCTCTTCATACTCTATTAACAATACACTCCCCCACTCCTTTTCCTCAAAAGAAATATCCAAAATATCATCAAATCTTAATTCTACATTTTTTTCATTTTCCATATCTACATCTAAATTATTTTCATCATACCCATCATGAGTAATCATAATGTCTTTAGATTTTAAAAAATGGACTGTTTGTCGTTGCCTTATTGCGTCCCACCACTTTTTTTTAGCCTCAGTTTTATGAACAAACATCAGATGCTTATCTGTTAGAATTAACATTCCTTCTCGTCCCCCTATGGAAAAGAATTTTTTGGCTTCTCTCCAAATTGAAACTAAATGCGCCTGAATTTTTTCATCAGGATCCATAACGGTCGTTAAAGTTAACTTGTTAAAAACTAATACAATTAGCTTTTATGGAAGAGGTCTAAAGAATTTTTGTTGCAAAAAACTCTCATTATATTTGCAGTAACTCTAATGTTTATTCCTCTTTCCACTCAAGCATTTGCACAATCTGAGGATAAATTAGTTATTTTAGAAACAAGTCAAGGAAATATCGTTATTGAATTCTTTCCTGATGAGGCACCTGATCACGTTTCCAATTTCATGAACTTGACTGAAACTGGATTTTATGATGGGGTTTTGTTTCATAGAATAATTCCAGAATTTATGATTCAAGGCGGAGATCCTAATACGATAGATGGTGACCCCAGCACTTGGGGAATGGGTGGTCCTTCTCATTCTGTAAACGCAGAATTCAATGATATAAAACACAATAGAGGAATTGTGTCAATGGCACGATCCCAAGACCCCAATAGCGCCGGTTCCCAGTTTTTTATTGTACATCAAAATTCTAACTTTTTAGATCAACAATATACTGTATTTGGAAGAATAGTAACTGATGAAAGCTTTGAGACTTTGGATAAGATAGCATCTCTTGAAACGGGGCAAAGAGATATTCCTGTTAATACAGATGAAGCAAAAATTACAAAGGCTTCTTTGGTTAATCGTTCAGAAGTAACTGACATACTCGACTTAGGTGAGCCAGAAAGAGTAAATTCAAGCCTGGATATTCCTACCCAACCCACCGACGGTACTGAAAATCAATTATACGAAAATGAGGAATTAGATGTTTCTTTTAATGCACCTGAAGGATGGTTCTTACAACAACCAGAAAAAGTAGATGAAAACACTCCAGACGTTGTTGCTGTTGGTCCCAAGATAGGAGAAATCAACCCAGTAATCTCCTTAAGAGTAATTGAAAAAGAAGGAAAAACATTCGATGATTTCATATCAGAAAAAAATGAATTATTACAAGAGGTAGTGGCAACTGGTAGTTTAGAAATTATTTCTCAAGAAAAATCAACCATTAATGGAAGAGAAGCATATGTTACTAATGCAGAAGGGGTTTTCCAGAGTGGAGGTTCATCTTTTGATGTAAAATTCAAAGAAATAACAATTGTTGGAGATGATAAATTCTACACGTTTGCATATAGTAATGGATTAGATGATTTTGATAACCAATTACCAAGATATGAGGATTCTATTGATTCTTTCACAACAATGTCAGAAACAACAAATGTAGAATTATCAGAACAATCTGAACAAATGGATGAAGGTGGGGGTTGTCTAATTGCAACAGCTACTTTTGGCTCTGAACTTGCACCTCAGGTACAACAGTTAAGAGAATTAAGAGATAATACAATACTTTCAACTCAATCAGGAGCCACTTTCATGACCGGATTCAATCAATTTTACTATTCATTTTCGCCTACTATAGCTGATTTTGAGCGTGAAAATCCACTCTTTAGAGAGGCTGTCAAATTAACAATAACCCCTATGCTAACCTCTTTATCGATTCTAAATTACGTAAATGTCGATTCTGAGCAAGAAATGTTAGGGTATGGAGTATCTCTAATTTTGTTAAATATTGGGATGTATTTTGTTGCACCCGCAATGTTGATTCATAGATTTAGAAAATAATCGACTCATAACCAAAAATGATCATAAATTTATGTTACATCCTCCTTATAGTATTATGACAAAAGACAAGGTCACAAAAGATGAACTTGTTTCCTTTATCGAAAATAATGCAAGAATTAGAATCGATAATACTCTTGAAAGTGCATTTGAAATGGCCGAAGAACTACATAGCAATATCAAAAGAGAAGATCAATCATCCTCATTTTTAGAAACTCATGTTTGGCCAGTTACCTTAGATGTTATCAAACATTACCAAAAAACCACCAAATTACTTACAACACTTCAAATTTCATCTGCAATTCTTCATGATGTTATGGAAGACAATGATAGAATTTTAGATGTATACACATCTCAGGCATATGGTTTTGATGCTTATTTCAGGCATAGATTTGGAGAATACATCTATCATGTTGCAAATACACTAAAAACAAAACCACTTGAAAATTATTCTGGTTCTAACGAAGAGGAACAAAAAATTTCTAGATTTACTGATTATTGCTCGGTCCTTTCAAATTCTAAATATGAAATCAAAATTATCAAACTTGCTGATAGATTAAACAATATGAGATTTATCTCTCAAATCCCTAAACATGAAAAAATTAAGAGGTATCTAAGAGAAGCTGAGGATTTTTACATTGCATATTCCCTTTTTCCACCTCAGACCATCGATTATTATCACGAAATTAGAAAAGCGTATAACGAATTAAAGAGCATAAAAATTACAGTTTAAAATCTAACCATAATTATAATGAATTCCTTTTTCACCGCGAGGATGTCTCCATTCAGTTTCCTGTGAACATGTCCCACAATCTACACATCCCTCATGTTGAATTACGACCTTTCCGTCCTCTTCGCTGTAGCATTTGGCAGGACATAAGGTAACTATCTTCTTCATGAATTCACTTTCATAATTTAACACTTTGATATGGGATTCGTGATCATCATTGTAACTTAATTTAGCAATTCTATCAGAAATTGAGGGTATGGTTGGAGAATAAGTGGAAGTTACAGGTTTTCCCAATCGTTCAGCTAATTGAATGGGTACTTGAACATAGGTATCTTCTGATTCTATCATTGGCAAAAGTTTGTCATAACCAAGAATATTTGCAAATTTAACAGCTATTCCTCTAAAAGTCCCACTTGACATCATTTTTAGAATCGGACCATATCTAGAACCGATGATATCTTTTGGAACATCCTTTGCCGCATCAAGAAAAATCTTTAGATAATCCTTATCGATTTGCTTCATATCCATAGTGTAAGGATTTTCATCAACTGATTGAGAGTAAAATTCTCCGAGATATTTCTCTGAAAAATCATTTTTATCAAGTGATCTTGCAATAGCATTAGCTGCTCGGACTCCGTCATCTATTCCTACATTCAAACCCTCAATTCTAGGTCCCACAAATACTCCTCTTCCTGCAGCATCACCAACAAATAAGATATTTTTAAAAAATGGTTTTTCCATTCTACATCTTTTACCATCCGGAACTAATTTGGCACCATACTCTGATTCAACATAATCTGTTCCAAAACTCACTCCAAATTTCTCTTTCATTTGTTGCTCGGTTTTGGAAAGTTTTCCTTGAATATCTTCTTCAGTTTTGAATTTTCCAGAATCAATTAGTTCTTTCCTTCTATTGGGAGAAAGAGATGCCTCTCTAAATTCAGTCCAGGTTTTAATTAATTTGGCGACTCCAAAACGGATTCGAAGTTGTTCTTCTTGTGGCAAACTCTTATCGATTTCTTTTTTAATTGGAATCACATCCTTGATGAATTCACTTACTAGTGGATTTTTGATAAGGGCATCAATTAACCCATATGGTTCAACTGGATTTCTTATTAGGGAATCAAAATGATAAACGGCTCCTAATGACAATGTGTCACGATTAGTATAAAGAAATCCTCCACCTATGTGGTTAAGAGTAATATCTCCAGCAAAAAGATGCGCTGCTCCCTCATTTGAGCCTACGCCAAAACGTTCCTCAATAATCTCTTCAGGAAGTTTTACGATTACCTTTACTCCTTGATACAATTGTGTAGGTGAAAATTTCTTCCGGGCTCCGACTATTTCAGCAATTTCCGAATTTACTCCATCGGCTGCTATTATCGCTTTAACTTCAAATTCATCAAGCTCATCTGTTTGTATAATCGTCTTTTCATCTTGCCAAGAAATAGCTTTAACATGTACTCCTGGGATAATTCCTCCTCCGAATTTTTCTGCACTTTCTACTGCTTGTTTTGCAAACCAAGAATTCAGCTTATTCATTAGAACTGAACAACCAAAGTTAGCCTGATAATCATGTGCCTCAGTAAGGTCCATCGAATATTCTTTATCTTTGGAGGTAGAATGAAGAATGTATTTTGTTATCTTTCTTTCATAAGGAGCGTCTTCAAGGAAATTTTCGTAAAGGTCATCAACATTAGTTACATTACCTTTTTTTGGTTTTTTAGAATAAAGAATTCCACCTGAGATATTTTTAGAACCTACTTTGGTTCCAGCTTCTAAAAGAATGGCTTGTTTTCCTAGCTTTGATAATTGTTTTAATGCTGCAAGTCCAGCCGATCCACCTCCAATAATTGCCACATCGTATTTTTCCAAAATCATTCAAGCCTCTACAATTTGAATCTGTTTTTTAATTTCTTCAATTAATAATGGAATCACATCCTCCATTCTTCCTTTTATGAAAACGTCACACTCATCCTTTATTGGAGCATCCTCATCAGGATTTATCGCAACAACAAATCCGGAATCCTTCATTCCCCAAACATGTTGCATTGCTCCACTGACTCCAGCTGCGATATAGAGCATCGCACTTGTTTTGTGACCACTTGTTCCAATTACTCTGTCTGGGACCATATACTTTGAATCTAATGATTGACTAATTGAGAATGGTTTTTTAGAAATAGGCAAAGTAATGCCAACTTCCGCATTCAATTCCTTTGCAAGTTGTTCAACCAATTTGATGTTTTTCTCAGGGTCATCTTTAATCCCTCTGCCAAAACTAACAATAGTTCTTGGAGTCTCAAAATCGACCTCACTTTGAATTATCTCACGACTGATTACTTTGACTCTGAGGTCGTTTTCGTCAATTTCTGGAACAAATTCTATTACTTTACCTTCTCTTTTTGGGTCTGGCTCAATTGGTTCAAAAACTCCGGGAATAATACTACAAGCTTGTGGATGGTAATCTCGTTTAAAGGCAGGATTACGATTGTCTAGGCATAGAATTGTAGTCCATAAAAATCCAGAAAAATCTGGTCTATACATCTCTAAAGTTTTGTCATAGGTTTCTTTTGTACCACCAGTTTTTTGTTGATGTGACATTTCTATATCTTCTACAACAAGTTGATTGATATCTGAAGCCAGTCCAGATTCTAACTCTGCAAGAACTGTTGACGATAAATGCCTACCAATACTATCAGCTGCAAAAAACATGTATCTAGGACGTTTGAAGTCAGCTGCATATTCAGCTTCTATCTGTCCCCCAATTTCTTTATCGTTTGCAATTTGACTTATTATTTTGGTGTATATAGTATTTCGAATTTCTTTTAATTGTGGATGATCGCAATAAATTACAGAATCTGCTCCAACCTCGATTAATTCTTTTGATAAGTCTTTTACCTTATCGCCTAGAACAACTGCAACAACTTTTTCTTTTGAAGAATAATTTTGATTAAATTTATCCATCAACCTTCTTGCCTCGCCTATCATTTCTTTGCTAACAGGAAGAATCTGACCTTCTTCAATCTCGATTACAACATACAAATGACGATATTTTTCTACCATTATTTTATCACCATGGCCTCTAAAGCCTCCTTCATTTTTCCTACAACTTTTTGAAGTTGACCAGGATCTGAACCATCAATAACTTCAGCACTTCTGGTGGCAGTTGATTTTGGAACTCTCTCAACTTTGTAAACAATTGTCGGAGACCCTGGAAGTCCAACAAGAGTTTTATCCACTCCTAATTCATCTGCATTAAAAATTTTGAAGTATTCCTTGAATTTTTTGGCTCTTTCTTTTGCTTCTTTTTGATATTTTTGAAAAGATAACCTTTGGGATACGGTATCATATGTTGACTTGAAAGTAGGATCAATTGAAATAAAAACCGGCAAAGGTGCTTCTACCTCTTCAATAACATCAGGAGCCCCTTGCAAACTAACCAAACGTTTGGCTCTGATGGTTCTACTCTCTAAATCTACACTATAGCTTGTAACATTTCCTAGAAAAGTAAAACCAAGCTTCCAAGCCGTTTGAGGTCCAGTTTGTCCTGTCTCTCCATCAGAGGCTCTATGACCAGCAAAGACAATATCCATCTCTCCCTGCATTTTTCCGATTCCAACCCTTAACACCTCAGCAGTTCCCAAGGTGTCAGCTCCAGCAAAAATTTTGTCACTATACAAATGCAATTCTTCTGCATCTGAAATTTCTTGAGCTTGTTTTAGAGCTAAATCAGCGATTGGCGGACCCATTGTTCCAATGGAAATTTTTGCGTCATACATTACCCTCGCATAAAATGCAGCTTGAGCCGCAATTGCACTATGAGGTCCCAGAGTATTTTTTGTCTCAGCACGATTTAATGTTCCATCAGGATTATAGCTAACATTCCCTTCTGAAAAATCCGGTTCTAATTTTATGATTACACCTACATTAAGAGACACAAATATTCTCCAAATATCTATTCATAAATTGTTTTCTTATTATCTCAGGAAAAGAATTGAGTATAATTACCAAACATCATCTACTTCATCAAGAATCTTGTATTCTTTCTGAGTCTCTTTATCTGAAAATTTCAGTCTAGAAATATCTCTATCAAAAAACATGTCAATTGTCCAATCTAATAACACACGAAGTCGTTTATCCCATTTTGGAATTTTTGAAATGTATACATTTCTCCATAAAGCCCAAGCCCAAATTCCACTAATATTCATTCCAAATATTGAGGCAACACCATTCCTTTTTCCAATAATTGCCATTTGACCTCTTGATTCGTATTCGAATTTTTTCATTTTTTCATTTTTAATTAATGCATGTAAATTATGAGCTGCAGTTTTAGCTTGTGCTTCGGCTAATTGGGCAGTTGGAGCAAAGGGTCTTTTTGTTGATGGATCAATAAACAAAGCACAATCTCCAATTGCAAAAACTCCAGGAAAATCAACTACTTCTAAATAATCATTAACTATGATTTTTCCTCTTTCTGTTTTAAACATCGATCTCTTAATGGTATTTACTGGAGTTACACCAGCTGTCCAAATCATTGTTCTTGTTTGAATAGACTCTCTATCAGAACTATTCTCTTTCTCAGAGCTATCCTCAATCTTTTTTACCATTATTTCATTCCCGTTAAAACTAGTTACAGCAGTTTTTAATTTAATTTCAATTCCGTGTTTTGTTAACAAATTATATGCAAATTTAGCTAACTTTTCACTAAAGCCAGGTAAAATATTTGGAAGAGCCTCTAATACAATTACTTTAATTTCATTTTTGTTAATTTTCGGATAATATTTTCGTGCATCCAACAACAAATCCATTAACTCTCCAGCAGTTTCTATTCCTGCAAAACCCCCTCCTACTATAACAAAAGTCAACAAACTTTTCCTAAGAATAGGATTGGATTCATTTTCTGCCTGCTCAAGCATATCAATTACTCGGTTCCGGATTGTCATGGCATCATTTAGATTCTTAATTGTGTAAGCGTGTTTCTCAACATCACTCATTCCAAAAAAGTTAGTTTCACTTCCCAATGAAACCACAAGAAAGTCATAATGAATAGAAACCCCTCGCCTTTCATTAGTTCCCCATAAATTTACTATTTTTCCATAGGGATCAATGTTCTTTACCCTCCCCTCATAAAATGTCGTCTTATGGATGATCGTACGAATAGGCATCACGATATGCCTTGTAGCAAGCATTCCAGCTGCCACTTGGGGCAGCATCGGAGTAAATAAGAGAAAATTATCCTCACTAATTAATACAATTTCAATATTATCATCATTTTTGAAATATTCCTCCAATTTTCGGGTACATTCTACTCCACCATACCCCCCACCTAAAACAACAATTTTTTTCTTTTTTTCAGCCAATAGGTAATTCCTCCCAAAAAGGACGAATATATCCTATGAGATCAGTTTATAAAAAATACCTAATTTCAAGCCGTTCGAAGTATTGCAGAATGCAAAATATCGTATGCCTTTGAAGAATCCTTCTCGTTTAGAATCAAGATGATATTATCTTGACTGAAAAAGGCATTTACTAGTTCAATTCCGTTATCATGCAAGACTTCAGCCACATAAGATACAACATCAGATTTGTTTTGGTTTAGTGGAATTGAGATTCTAATCTTAGCCAAACCTGTGCTAAAAATATTCTCTCTATTAGGTATGGTATCAAATATCTCTCTTACATCATCCAAATCTTCTGTTAGAAATCTAAAGGTGTCTGATGACCTAAAAAAATCATAATTTGTAGTAATTTTTGAAAACTTGTCTAAAATTGTTAAAGGATCAATGTTTTGGGAGTCCTTAATGGAGAATTTAATGTCGATTATTCCGTCTGTAAGAGCTAGTCTAGCATTTTTCAAGACAGATTGTTCCTCTACATCCTCTTTTGCTCCAAGCGAATCTGCAAATCTCTTGATTGCGACCACAATGGTATTCAAATTAACTGGATTTCCAAGAGATCTCTCGACCTCAGGTTGAATCTTAACGGCAAGGGCAGTATAATTGATTAAATCCATTTTCAAGCAATCAAAAATAGAACGATTTCTGGTTATTGTTTCTCTAACTATTTCAGGTACGGATATGTTGGTTATTCTCATCAAATAATCTTATATAATGTCAAATATAATAGCATTTTGTAATAATTCATTACAATGTAAGTAATCTTTAAATAATGTCATAGATATTACATATATTAGATAAATATGACAATGTTTGATGACGAGTTTGATAAAATCTTCAGAAGAATGTCCAACTCTTTTTTTAACATAGATGACATTTTTGAAGAATTCAAAACAAAAGGTACCAGTGCAGGTCCATATTATTACGGTTATACAATGACTGTTGGTCCTGATGGAAAACCGGTAGTAAAGGAGTATGGAAATGTAAAGCCAGAATTGGCACCAACATCCAATTCCAGAGAACCTATGGTAGATACCATAGTAGATGAAAAAGAAAAACTGGTAAAGCTTGTAGCTGAGATGCCAGGAGTAGAAAAATCTGATGTTAAGATTTTGGTACAAGGAAAATCTGTAGATATCTCTGCAGAACATGATGAAAAAAAATACCATGTTAATGTACCAATAAAATACCATGTAGATGAAAACTCTGCAAAAGCATCTTACAAAAATGGAATTCTTGAATTAGTGTTTAAACTAGTTGAAGATGAAAAACCAAAAGGCAAAAAGGTGGAGGTTGAATAAACCTCCCAAAATTTTTATGGTGATGATATGAGTGAAATAATTTTAAAAATAGATGAAGTCCCACAACAACATGTGGGTCGTGGAAGAGCTATTGTAGATCCAAAAATTATAGAAGATCAAAATTGGAATACTGGTCAAATTTTAGAATTAACGTATAACAAAAAAACACATGTAAAACTTTGGCCTGGTTCACCAGAGGAATATGGAACAGGTATAATCAAAATTGATGGCATTACTAGACAGAATATTGGTGCTGGAATTGGGGATAAAATTTCCATAAAATCTGTAGAGGCAGTAAATGCTGAACAAATTGTTTTATCTCCTACAGAAAAAATTGCTGCAGAAGGATTACAAGAATATATGGTTTACAATTATTTGAATCATGTATTTACAACTGGAGATACTATTTCCCTTAGTACCCAAATGGGAGGGAGGGTTCAATTTGTAATTACTAGTACCAAACCATCAAAACCAGTAATTGTTACAGAAAAAACAACATTCAAACTTGGACCAATGACAAAAGCCGTTGATTCAAGTATTCCTAGAATTACTTATGATGAACTTGGTGGTTTGAAAAATGAGGTTCAAAAAATTCGTGAAATGGTAGAATTACCCATGAGACATCCCGAGTTATTTGAAAAAATAGGTGTTGAAGCACCCAAAGGAGTCTTATTGTATGGTCCTCCTGGAACAGGAAAAACCCTTCTAGCAAAAGCTGTTGCAGGAGAAACTAATGCTCATTTTATCTCTCTTAGTGGGCCGGAAATAATGGGAAAATATTACGGAGAAAGTGAGGAAAGAATAAGAGAAATTTTCAAACAAGCAGAAGAGAATTCTCCAAGTATAATTTTCATTGATGAAATTGACTCCATCGCTCCAAAAAGAGATGAAGTATCCGGCGAAGTTGAAAAAAGAATAGTATCTCAATTATTGACTCTAATGGATGGAATGAAAAGTAGAGGTAAAGTTGTTGTCATTGCGGCAACAAATAGACCGGACTCTATTGATCCTGCACTGAGAAGACCAGGAAGACTAGACCGAGAAATAGAAATTGGAATTCCTGACGATGAAGGAAGATTCGAAATTCTTTCAATTCATACACGTGGAATGCCAATTGATGAAAAAGTAGATCTTAAACAAATTTCTAAAACAACACATGGTTTTGTTGGAGCAGATTTGGAAGTTTTATCAAAAGAAGCTGCAATGAGATCACTAAGAAGAATCCTACCTGAAATTGATCTGGACGAAGAAAAAATTTCAACAGAAATTTTACAAAAAATTGAGATAACAAGTGAAGATTTCAGAGATGCACTCAAAGAAGTCCGTCCTAGTGCGTTACGTGAGGTTCAAGTTCAGGTACCTAATGTAAGTTGGGATGATGTAGGTGGATTGGAAGAACTCAAAGAAGAACTTCGTGAAGCAGTAGAGTGGCCTATTAAACACAAAGAGGCATTTGAATACGTAGATGTAGAAACTCCAAAAGGAATTTTACTTCATGGTCCACCTGGAACAGGAAAAACTCTAATTGCAAAAGCCTTGGCAAAAATGACCGAATCTAATTTCATTAGCATTAAGGGACCAGAACTACTTTCAAAATGGGTAGGTGAATCAGAAAAAGGTGTAAGAGAAATTTTCAGAAAAGCACGTCAAGCTGCCCCATGTATAATTTTCCTAGATGAAGTAGATGCACTAGTACCTAGAAGAGGAAGTGGAGGATCAGAATCTCATGTAACAGAAAACGTTGTTTCTCAAATTCTAACAGAAATAGATGGACTCGAAGAACTTCATAATGTCTTGATAATTGGTGCAACAAATAGACTAGATATTGTTGATGAAGCATTACTAAGACCAGGTAGATTTGACAGAATTATTGAAGTACCATTTCCTGATAATAAAGGAAGAGAACAAATTTTCAACATTCATACTAAAAAGAAACCACTAGCAGAAGATGTAAGCATTACAAAATTAGTGGAACTAACGGAAGGATTCAGTGGTGCTGAAATAGCAGCAATAGCCAACAGAGCAGCAATAGCGGCTTTGAAAAGATATGTTGGAGGAAAATCTAAAAACTTCAATGAAATTAAGATAACACAACAAGATCTTTTAGATGCAATTGATAAGGTCAAGCCTAAAAAAGTAGAATCAGCAATGACACACTCGATAAAATAGTCTAAATACTAAGGAAGTTGACCTAACCTATGAAACTATATCTTGACTTTGAACCATGCCAGGAATGCAATACAATGATGAAGGATCTAAGTAGCCCAGAAATGTTACTTGCTGATGAAGTTACAAGAAGTAACGAATCGGCCAAATTCCTGCGTCATCTAACATACAATCACAATGAAGTAGTTCAAGCTGTAATGGAAGATTTACCTAAACAAAAAAGAGATCAAGAATTTGATTTCTTCAAATAACAATCCTCTAAATTTTATATCCATTATCACACTTAGAAAATAGTAATCATATTCATATACAAAAAATTATTTCATTAAATTGATGAAATCTACCATGAATAACAAAATTATCTATCTCTTTTTCATAGTAGTTTTTTCATTGGTTTTAGTTAATCCTGTATATTCTCAAGAACCAGGACCTCCAAAAATACCAGAACCTTCACCCGAACCACAACCAATTCCAATTCCCGAACCCGAACCAATCAGAGAACCATTTCCAGAAGAAAGTGACACTGAAAAAATAGAACGATTAACTAAAGAAAACACACAACTAAAGGAAGAAAATTTACGATTACAAATTCAAGTAAATGAACTAAATAAAATAGTAGAAAACCTTCAGGCAATTACTCTGGAACAAATCAAAGTAATAATGCAGTTGGTACAACAACTTCAAGAGGCAATTTTTGATATACCTTCCTCTTTAGAGATAAATGTGTAATTTACTTTAAATTTTAATCTGCTATTTTGAGAGTTTTTTTGATCAAAGTAGCCCTGTTCCTAATTGTAACATCACTAACCCCTGATTCATTTGAAAACTTTTTTTGACTAATTTTTTCTCCATTTAAAATTGATGCAATATACAACGAAGCAGCTGCTTGAGCAACTGGATGTTTTCCTGCTGTAATTTTTTTATCTTCACATTTTTTCAAAATGTCAAATGCATCTCTTTTTGTTTTTTCACTCAAATTCATATTGTTTGAAATTTTGGCAATAAACGAAGTAGTATCATACTGATTTAGATTCAATCCTAGTTTCTTGATAATGGTTCTAAGATCTCTGGATAAAATTCTTCTTTCAACATTTCCGGCATCTGCTATATCATCTAAAGTTCTTGGAATATTGTTTTGTCTGCATGCAGCATACAAAGACGCAGAAATTAAAGATGCCATTGTTCTGCCTCTGGTGAGTTTTGCACCTACGGCTTTTCGGTAAATATACGCAGCATTTTCAACAACATTGTCTGGGGCTCCAATCTTTGTTTTCATTCCATGTAATAGAGTAAATGCTTTACTTAATGATGAGGTTTTTCTTGATTTGCTTCTTTGATCCCATGTACGAAGTCGATTAAATTCATATTTTGTTTTACTTGACAAACTTTTTCCAGATGAATCCTTGTCAGCACCAATAACAGTTGATAGGCCTTTATCGAACATTGTCAAAGATCCTCCTGGACCTGTTCTTGCATTTTTCATAAAATCTTCTGAACTATAACTTCGATTTTCATTTGTTGTGTCATCCAAGTTTTGAACTAAGACAAGCCCGCAACCCCCACAAAAAACTTCTCCTCTATCAGAATCAGTAATCACAGGGTAGGTTTTGCAAGTATCAAGTTGACACTTTACATCATAATCACTAGAATAATACGCTACCACTACTGTTCATTATATACATCCATCAAATAAAAGGAAAGTGAAAGTGGTAATTTTGAAAATAAAAACTGGTTTTAGTTACTAAAAATTCCTTGAAATGTTTTCAAATTAAAACTTAGTTTCAATACATTACACATTCTATTAAATGTTAAAAATAAAACAAAAAATATTTTTAAAAAAATCTATTTCTTAATTGAATCAAGAGAATGTCCACGGTTTACAATCATTTGAATTACCGCATCAATTGGGTATTCAATACCATGTTCTTCCTCAAAATGCACTCTTAATTTTTCAAGCAGTTCAAGGCTCTTTTCTCCTTCAAGAGAAAAATCACACTCAAACCCATATTCGTCACAACGAAGCTTAAGGGTCATCAGCGTGAAACAATACTGTGCCTATAAAAATCCTAGGTACGTTATTCAATGAATTATTGATTCATGCCTGTATGTTAATGCTAAATAAAACGACTTTCTCAGGATAGAAAATGAAGGGGTTTGAATTCGTTTTTTTGGCAGCAGGATCTGTTTTTGGTGCTTTCCTAAGATACAAAATTACAGAATCCCCCTTACTATTCAATACTTTACCCGTTAACGTGTTGATTGTCAATGTAATTGGGGCTTTCATTTTAGGAGCATTTGTAATATTATCTGAGCAATGGAATTTAGATGGAAGATATTCCTTGTTGGCTGCAGTGGGATTCTGTGGTTCCTTAACTACAATGTCTTCTTTTGCACTCGATTCAAGTAATCTCTTAGATAACCAACATTATGGTGCTTTAGCAGTTAATATTTTTGCAAATATCGGATTATCCATTGGTGCTCTTATTGCTGGAAAATCGATAATGTCAGCGATAATAAGTAGCTGATTAGTTGTAGGGACTGTATTGTTTGTAAACTTTGATTACAGACTCGTGATACATTTTTTGTATATCTTCCTCAGTACATATTGCAAGCTGATTAACAAGGTCGGTTGCAGTAATAATTCCAACTACTTTGTTATTGTCAATAACAGGTAATTTTCGAATATCTCTTGAGTACATTAAATCTGCTGCCATCAACACTGTTTCATCAGGATCAATAGAAATTAGTGGGGATGACATAATTTGTTTTACTGGTGTTGTAATTTGGTATGCATGTGCAACAATTTTCACCGCAAAATCCCTATCTGTGACAATACCGACAGGAGTATTATTTTCCATAACAATAACTGCACCTACTTTGGCATCTTCCATCATCTTCGCTGCCTCATTTACAACAATTCCAGAATCTACAGATATTACAGATTTAGTCATAATATCCTTAACAGTAATCGATTTTGCATCTTGTTCCATTCTGATTTTATTTTTATCTTCAAGTATTATAGATACTTTGCCTAATCTCATTTTTGAAAATCAATTCTTAGAATATAACCTAAAATTCTTATCTTTGATATCTTGAAAACTTCTTAAATTCTCTTACCATATTTGTATAGTATGTCAAAAATTAAAAAAATTCTTGTACCCTTGGATGGCTCTAAAAATTCTCTTAGGGGACTCGATGAAGCGATTTATCTTGCCAGGCAATGTCAGGCTACAATTACAGGCTTGTATGTAGTCCCTATGGCCAAACCTCAAACTAGTTCTCAGATTTCATATGTAGAAAAATACCATCTCAATAATGCAGCCAAGTTTATGACAAAAGCTAAAAAATACTCAGCACAAAATGGTATTCTCTTTGATGACAAAATAGTATATGGTGAAGAAGGCCCAAAAATCATTAAATTTGCAACCTCGAAATCATACGATATCATCATTATAGGCTCTAGAGGAATGAGTTCTCTTAAAGAGGCCTTTTTGGGAAGCACATCAAATTTTGTACTTCATAAATCAAAAATCCCAGTATTAATAGTCAAATAACAAATTGACAACCAAGTTTCGTTGAATGAAAATGAGGATCTTCTTTATTAGAATATAATCCTCGATTAAAACATGGCTCATACATTTGTCAAAGATGTTATGATTGACAAAGTTGCAACATTAGAGGCTTCATCATTGATTAAAGATGCAGCAAAACTAATGGATGAAAAAAACATAGGATGTGTTATTATAACACAAAATGACCAACCAACAGGTATTCTTACAGAAAGAGATTTTGTAAGTAGAATTGCCTCTAAAGAAAAACCTCTAACATCCCCTCTTGAAGAAGTAATGTCATCTCCACTAATTTCTATTGATCCTGATGAAACGGTTTGGGAAGCAGCTGAACAGATGAAAGTAAAAAATATTCACAAATTACCTGTTATTGACAATAACAAAGTAGTTGGAATTATTACTACTTCTGATCTAGTTGAAATTTGTAGTGTTGGTTCAGATTCTGAAATGAGAAGAATTTGTGATGAAATTCTTACAAGAATGCAAAAGGAATAGTTGAAGAAATTGGTTTACTCATATCAAGTAATTAAATTTCAAACAATTTCTTTTGTACAAGGAACACATTGGTCCCAATCAATTGGTGATAAAGGAATTTTATACAAAGCTACTAAGGATCCTTATTCTAAAATAATAATTCAAACGGCTTCTGGTTCCAAAAAATTATTTCGTGTTCCCAAAGACAGAACAGTTATTGTGGAAAAAGAAACAGTTCACTTTTTAGGGGAACTATCATAATATTATCTTACAATTAATACTGGACACTTCGCATTCTCTGACACTCTCCTACTAACACTTCCAAGAGTCTTTAGTTTCCCAATTCCATGAAGTCCATGACTTCCTATTACTATTAATGAGATCCTTTTCTTTGTGGCAAAGTCAAGAATTTTACTTGAAATTTCCCCCTCAGATATTACATAAGATGCAGTAATTCCTTTTGATTCACATTTTTTTAATGCATTTTTTAACATCTTTTCAGTATCTGTTCTTACAGATTTTGACCACTTTTTGATAGTTTCTTTTTCTTTTTTTGATTTGATTATACCAAGAAGTCCAGGAGGAGAAACATACCCAACATTTACAACAGAAAATAAAATTATTTCTGAATCTAAATTATGAGCAAGTTCAGTTGCTCGTGCAAGGGCTTTTGTTGAATATTTAGATCCATCATATGGGACCAGAATTTTGGTTAACATTTTAGAAAACATCTTATCACTACTTTACTACTAACACTGGTATTTTGGATTTATGAACAATTGCATTTGCTACACTCCCCAAAAATATCTCCTTTAACTCGCTTTGACCTCTGGATCCGATTACAATAATGTCAAATTTTCCTTTCTTAGACAATTCTTCAATTTCTACAGTTGGACTTCCAAAAATAATTTTAGATTTAAAATCAATTCCCTTTTGTGCACTTCTTTTTTTTGCAATATCCATGAATTTTTTAGCTTCCTTGTTTAGATGAATTTGAAATGGCATAATGGCATCAGCTAGATTTCTTGGATAAATTGGAATAATATACAAGCCTGTAATTGTAGCCTGACATTGCCTGGCAAGATAAATCGCTTCATCGAGTCCCCTAAGAGAATTTTTAGAGCCATCCAAGGGTACAAGAATTTTTTTAATTTTCTTTCTTATCATTTCTATTAACCTTCATTTTTATGATTTAATACTAATTCAAGATTATCAGTTTTAATAACTATCTCATTACTTGATTTTCAAGAGTTTAGTTTAATATTCGTCAATTTTGTTTTTGATTATGAGAAAATCACTCTACATGAATATTTTGGTTCCATTGGATGGTTCGGATTATTCCAAAAAAGCTCTTCTTCAGGCTTGTGATATGGCAAAAAACTATCAAGCTAATCTTATATTGGTATATGTAGTTGATAAATCCCCTTCTCTAAATTTGTTGGATAGAAATGAATATTTGAAAATGCTTAGAAAATATGGAGAAAAAGTTCTGATCCACGGAAAGAAAACTGCAAAAGATAAGGGAATTGATACAACCACTGTTATGAAAGAGGGAAATATAACAAACGAGATAGTAAAACTTGCAAAAAATAAAAAATGCAATTTGATTATTGTGGGAAGTAAGGGGTTGGGTGCAACAGCTAGATTTTTTCTGGGAAGTATCTCCAATAAACTTGCAAATAACTCCCCTTGCTCTGTACTAATTGTAAAATAGTTAAGCCTCTGCAATTGCTTTTACAATATCTGCTTTAGTAATTATTCCCACAAGTTTTGAATTTTTTACTACTGGTAACCCACTAATTCTATTCCTTATCATTAACAATACAGCAACACTTACGTCTTCATCGGCTTTCACGGTAACTGGATTTGAAGCCATAATATCGACCGCCTTAAAATGAAGAAGGTGACTCATTTGGTTTACTTGAAAATCACTTAGATCTTTTTTAGTTCTGTAGTTTTCTACTTCTTTTGGATCAGCATATTGTGCAATCCAATGAGGTAGTTTTGCTGGTACAAAATCTCGATAAGTAATTATTCCTACTGGAATTTTATTTCGTTCAATAATAATACGTGAGATTCTATTATGTATTAACAAACTTTCAACATAAAGTAATGAATCTCCAGGCATTGCAGTAATTACCTTTCTTGTCATTATTTTGGAGACCTTTAGAGGAGTTACTGCATGTGTAAGAAATATGGATGCAAGATCAGTTTTCGTTACAAGTCCTTCCAGAACTCCTTTTTTACCTAAAACAATAACAGAACTAATTCTATGTCTTTTCATTAACTTAGCACAATCATAAATGGAATCAGTTTGTTTTACAGTGAACAATTTTTTTGACATAAATCCTGAAACTTTTACTGATTTGATCGGTTTATCTCCTAAAGCATAAATCGTTTTTGCAATATCCTTTTCAGTAATTATTCCTACAGGACAATTCTTAGAGTTTACCACAACTAATCTCTTTAAATTATGACGAAGAAGAACTTCTCTAGCCTCCAATAAAGTTGTATTTGGGGTAATTGTAATAGTTTTTTTAATAATTATCTGATTAAGTTCTGCCTTTTTTAATAGCAATACGCCATCTTCAGCTTTTTGGGTTAAATATATGAACTCAAATATCAAGAATGAAAATCAAATTTGAAAATCTAGGGTTTTCTTTTAATTTAAAAATAGGTGTTTTATCAACAAAGAAAGATGATAACTGATACAATTTATGAACACCTAAAAGATATTCAAACTACAAAAATTAGAAATTTTGTTACAAAACCCACATTAATTGAAACAACTGATACCCTCTCTTCTGTGATCAACAAAATCACTCGAAATAAGGCATATGATGCATTTTACATAAATGGCAAGAGCACTTTTTCTACAAATGTTCTTTCTTTGCTTAATGCAAAAAATATAACTTCCATGAAAGTAGAGCCATACCTCTCACCCATACCTTATGTTTCTCCTAACGACTCAATACAAAAAGCATGTCATATAATGACACATTATAGAACTAGAGAAGTTCCTGTTGTCAGTAAAAATAAAATCATTGGAGTAGTTACTGCAAAACAAATCATCAAACTACTTTCTTCTAAAGACAACAAATGGATAAAAGCAAATTTGATTTACACTCAAAATCCTATTACGGTTACCTCAGATGAGCCTCTAAGTGCAGCAAAACGAATAATGACCAATAAGAAAATAGATCATCTTCCGGTAATAAATAAAGACAAAATAAAACAAGTTTTAACATCTTCTCATCTTATTGAAGCAATAATTCCAAGGGAGAGTTTGGGCCGTTTATCTAGAGGAGCTAATAGAGTTCATAAATTAGAATCAAGAATAGGTAATATTGGCAGTACTAGAATCCCTCAATGCTCACCTAATGATGATTTAAATAAAATTCTAAAATTAATGCTAAAAACAGATACAACATGTTGCTTGGTAAATCTTTGGGATAATCTTCAAGGAATAATCACATTCAAAGATATTCTTGGATTATTAGCCACAAAAATAGAAGCACAAATTCCATTATTCATTGTAGGAATGCCAGAGGACCAAGGTGATGTAAATTTGATCACTTCTAAATTCGAAAAAACTCTAAAGAGATTACAACAAACCTATTCTGAAATCCACGAAGCTAGAGTATCTATCAAAAAACAGAGAAGTGGTAGCAAAAAAGAAGGAAAATTTGATGTAACAATTATGATTACTACATCACACCATTCTCCTTTAATTTACAGATCTTTAGGTTTTGATCTTAGTGAGGTTTTAGAAGACCTTAGCCAAAAACTATTAAGAAATCTGTCCAAAAAAGCCAAACGAAGATCAAAGACAAGCATTAGAAAAATGGGTCTACCTGAATTCTAATTATGCAAGTTAGCAAGAAATCTTCTAAAGAAAGTGTATTACTTGTAGGATTTCCTAGCAATGGTCTAGTAGGCACTTTTACTATTTCATACTTGGTTCATCATTTACAAATGGCACAAATAGGTGAAATAGACCATCCAGATCTCCCCCCAACATTATTTGTTGAAGATGGCGAAATTCTTCCACCTATTAGAATCTATAAAAAAAATAACCTTTACGTAATAATGTCGGATCTCCCATTTGATCAGTTTGTAGCCTATGATTTTGCTCAATCAGTTTTGGATTACTGCAAAAAAAATCAAATCTCAAAAATAATTATTATTAGTGGAATGGAAACCGTCAACCGGGATCCTAAGGCACCAAATATTTTTGGACTTGTTACGCACAAATCCCTTGAAAAATTACTTTATGATTATGGAATTTCAAAATTCTTGGCAGGGTCAATTTTTGGAACAGATGCTGCAATGATTACTGCATTTAGAAAATCAAATACACCTGCTCTAATTTTGTATGCTGAATGTCATCCATTTTTCCCAGATCCTGAAGCATCAATTGTAGCAATTGCAACTCTAGCCAAAATATTAGATGTCAAAGTGGATACAACTGACATAAAAATGAAATTAGAACGATTACGTATTCAACACAGAAACCTTATGGAAGAAACAATTCGATCTTTACAACAACAGCAGCAAGAAAAACCATCAGGACGAGCTCCTCAAATTTACCGGTGATTTTATGACTAAAAAAGAAGACAATAACAAAATTAGAATATTTCAACCAGTATTTAGCTCCTTACTAAATGATGATGTGGAACAACAGATTCTTTCTCCTTTATCTTGTTTAAGGGAATTTGGGACTTATTGGCTACTAGAATTTGACCTTCCTTTAGTAAACAAAAAAGATATTAAAATTACATTTGATGAAAACACCGTTTCAGTTGAAGCAAAACTAAAAGA
>JASFMV010000007.1:0-20060 GCA_050117375.1 Nitrosopumilaceae archaeon
CTGCTTAATTCAAATTACTTTAGTATTAATTGCTAGATTTGTAGCTCTTTTTTCTGTCATTTCAATTTCTTTTAAAATTGTATATCTTTCAGGTCTTAATTCTTGGGCTATCATAAGTGCGTCAACTATTTGGTCTTCTGTCAAACCAATTTGTTTTGCAGTTGTAGGAGCACCAACTTCCTTTAATGTTTTGATGATTTTTTTCCAGTCTTGACCTTGAAGTTTTGCCATCATAATTGCTCCGATACCACATTTTTCTCCGTGTAGTCCTTTACCTGGTGCAATTTTGTCTAATGCATGAGAAAAAAGATGTTCTGCACCAGAACATGGCCTGCTACTTCCTGCAATGCATGAAGCAACACCGGCACTAATTAAGGCCTCAACAATTACTCTTGCATCTAATCCTTTTTTGGAATATTTTCTTGAGTTTTCCATTACAATTTTAGCACTCATCAATGCTAAATCTGCAGAATACATTCCATAATATTCACCAGTTTTTTTATGGCCTATTTGCCAATCTTTGACTGCAATAATATTGGCAATTAGATCCCCACACCCACTTGCTAACAACTTTGGAGGAGCTTTTTTTATTACATCAATATCTACGAAGACTCCTAATGGTGCAGTTGCTACAATAGAATGCGGTTTGTCACTTTTTACAGAAACAAAAGGACTTGCCATTCCGTCATGAGAAGCTGCAGTAGGAAAACTAACAAATGGAACATCTAGATTAAATGACACCATTTTGGCAGTATCTACCGAACGACCCCCACCAATTCCTACAATAAGATTACTATGATCTTTTTTTACATCTTTTTGAATTTGAGTCAATGAACTAATTTGATTATCTTTTGACGTATGCCACACAAATTTGATATGTTTTTGTTTTAATGATTTCTCAATTTTTTGTTTGAGGATTTTTTTAACGTTGATCCCAGAAATTAAAGAAACTTTTTTGGGTTTACTTAATGATACAAGAAATTCTCCAAATTCCGAGATATTTTTCTCACCCACAACAATTAGTCTTGGCAATTCCATGGTATGAGACTGCATGCGTTTTTCCATTTTTGTCACTATTTATCATTTCAAGAGATCAAAAAGTTATTTAAAAGGGTGAATGCCACTTACAATATCTCTAAAGGTGTATCTTTTGTCAAATAATGTTCAAGAAAAAATTCTCCACGGAACTACCACTGTAGGTATCAAAGCCAAAGATGGTATAGTTTTATGTGCTGATATGAGGGCCAGCGCAGGCTACTTTATTGCAAACAATAACACTATGAAAATACAAAAAATTGATGATCACGCAGGCCTAACTTTGGCAGGAGGAGTAGCTGACGCTCAAAATATTGTAGATATCTTACGTTACCATTCAAGTCTTCATAGAGTTGAAAAACATGGACCAATCTCAATCCATTCTCTCAGTCGACTATGTTCATTGATATTTCATCAAAATCGTGGTTATCCATTCATGGCAGACATACTCCTTGGAGGATATGATGCAAATGGTCCGGCATTGTTTAATGTAGACATGTTTGGCTCTGTTGAAGAAAAAAATTATGTAACAACTGGAAGTGGATCTCCAGTTGCCTATGGACTATTAGAAGAAGAATATCGCCCCGACCTTACAGTAGAGGAAGCAAAAAAAGTTGCTTTAAGAGCTGTCAAAGCTGCAATTGTAAGAAATATTGGTACTGGTGATGGAATCAATATTGCTGTTATGGACAAAGATGGATTCCGACTTTTAACAGACGAGCAAAAGAAAGCAATTATAGAACTTTAGAAAATTAACGAATTAACAACTCTCATCATACTTTAGTGATTTAATGCAAAGGAAATTACAAGAAAAAGAATTACCAACCAGCCAAAATATAATGGCCACTATACTGCAAAGTATTCCCAAAGAAGCAAATCTTACAAAAATTGAATACGAAGGACCTAGAATTGCTCTTTATACGAACTCACCACGTTATCTTTTAGAACATAATGAAACAATTTCAAATCTTGTAAACATTATCAAAAAACGAATTGTTATCCGAACAGATGAATCAATAAGAAAACCAGAAGATGAAGCTAGAAAGATCATTACAGAGTGTGTACCTGAAGATGCTAAACTTCAAGGAACAGTCTTTGACATAGCCACAGGCGAGGTATCAATTGAAGCAAAAAGACCTTGGCTTCTCCAACGAAATGCAAAAGAATTCAATCATGCCGAGGTAACTGAAAAGACAGGTTGGAAAATTCGTGTTAGAAAGGCAACAACTGTCCCATCACGTACTATTCAAACCATTAAAGCTACTCTCAAACAATCTTCGGCAGATCGAAGCAGACAACTTCGAGAAATAGGAGATGAAATATTCAGACCCAGACTTTCTCAAAGAACTGAAGTTTCCTTATTCACACTTGGAGGGTTTGGTCAAGTCGGAAGGTCTTCTATGTTATTATCCACTCCTGAAAGCAAAATTTTGATTGATTGTGGAGTTAATCCTGGAGCAAAATCTCCTATGGATGCATATCCTAGATTAGATTCCCTTAATCTTTCATTAGATGAACTTGATGCAGTTGTAATTGGACATGCTCATTTGGACCATACCGGATTTTTACCTACATTATGTAAATACGGATACAAAGGCCCTATCTATTGTACAGAGCCAACTCTTCCTATGATGAATTTAATTCAATTAGATGCTATCAAAGTTGCAGCTGCTCAGGGAAGAAACCCCATCTATTCAGAACGAGATGTCAAACAGATTATGAGACAAACTATTACTCTTCCATACGGAACTGTTACCGATATTTCACCTGACATTAAATTAGTACTTGCAAATGCTGGACACATCTTAGGATCTGCTCTATGTCATTTCCATATTGGAAATGGTGATCATAATTTTGTCTATTCTGGAGATATTAAATTTGGAAAAAGCATCCTGTTTGAAGCGGCAAGTTGGAATTTCCCAAGGGTTGAAACTTTACTAATAGAAAGTACCTATGGTCTAAAAGAAGACATTCAACCAACAAGACAAGAAGTAGAATCTTCTTTCATTAATGCAGTAAATAATACTCTGGCAGATGGTGGTAAAGTCCTTATTCCCATACCCGCAGTAGGAAGGGCTCAAGAAATCATGATGGTAATTGACCACTATATGAAATCTGGTGAAATGGTTGAGGCACCTGTATTTACCGAAGGAATGATATCGGAAGCTTCTGCCATACATGAATCCTATCCAGAATATCTTGCACGAGAATTAAAACAAAAAATCTTAGAAACTGATGATAATCCATTTGATTCAGAATATTTCACAAATATTGAACATGCAGATGCAAGAGAAGAACCTCTTAGAGAAGATTCACCCTGCATAATTTTAGCAACATCTGGAATGTTGGAAGGAGGTCCTGTTTTAGAATATTTCAAAAATATTGCACCTGATAAGAAAAGTAAGGTTTTGTTTGTTTCATATCAGGTTAATGGAACTCTTGGTAGGAGAGTTTTAGACGGATCAAAACAAGTTTCGATGCTTGGAAAAGAAGGCAAAGTTGAAGTTGTCACCATAAATTGTGGTGTAGAAAAATTAGATGGATTTAGTGGACACAGTGATTATAATCAACTAATGTCATTTGTTCAACGATTAAGACCTAAGCTAAGAAGAGTCCTTGTAAATCATGGAGAAAGGAAAAAATCTGAAAATCTTGCAATGAATATTAGAAGAATGTACAGAATTCCATCTCATTATCCTCAAATTCAAGAAGCAATAAAATTATTTTAGATCGTATTCAGGTTTCCAGATTTTAATACTGGAAGGTGCAACAATAATTCTTTCTTCCCCCAATCTTGCAATATCTGCTCCCGCAGATTTGGCAATAGAATACAAATCCTCTACTACCTTACGGAGTTGTTCAACATCCTTTTGAGCTAAAGGTGTTACTCTCAAAATCAATATCATTCCTTTTTTGATGTCTTCTTTTATTGAATGGACATCACTAGCATCCCGTATCGTGATTGCTTTCAAGTACGTGGGATTTTCCTGTTTTTGCATCCTTGATGAAAATGCGATCTACTCCCTCAAAAACTCTTCTTTAATTTTGACTAATTTAAGGGAAATTTCACGCCTAGATTCTAAATTTAATGTAAGATTCTTCTTTTGCAGAATTTGCAATTACTTCATCTTGAACTTTATCTTTAATGACACGGACATAATTCTGCTCATCTTTTGGTGCATCAGAGTATCTTAGGGTTACTGAAGATGCAAATGGAATATGTTTATCGACATTTTTTCCACGCAAAATAGATACAGGTCCCATATGATCACGGGCTTCAAATAAAACATCATCAGGTAATGCAATGGCCTTTATCATTTCATTTTCATCCTTGTTTCTTCCCACTACTAGCTTTGTTTCTTCGTCTAATCTGAGATGTCTTCCAATTTTTAACAAGTCTATGTCATTTATGGTTGGATTTTCAATGTGTTCAAACAAATCTTTGGCACGTAATCCAAAAGCAGGATCTGTTAGCAGACATCCACCTCCAGCATTTGGAGGATTTTCTATTCCATATTTTTTTGCCATTTCTAATTGAGCTTTTCTTGTCCTACCTTTTATCATCCCAAGATCTTCTCTTTTGATAAGACCTTCTTTTTCTGGATCTGTTTCAGGAAGTAATGCTGCAGATAATGGTCTAACAATTTTCCCTAAAAGACCTGTATCTTTTTCAATGGTCCTTAATGCTGGAGCATGTTGACTCATTGGTCTCTGACCTAGAACTTCTCCTGAAATAATAAATTCTGCACCAATTTCATCCATGTGTTTTTTTGCAGCTTCAAACATCATAGATCTACAATCAACACAAGGATTGAATCCTGCACCTATCCCATGTTTTGGATGCTTTAGCATTTCAATATATTCATCACCAAGATATACAGTTTTTAAATTCACATTAAGATCATCTGCCCTTTCTCTAATCTCAAATCCACATCCTCGACCACAATCAAAATCACAAAATGGAGTTTTTATTGCAACAGCTGATACATCAAATCCTTGTTCCTGCATCATACGAACAGCAAGCTGACTATCTAATCCGCCAGAAAGTAAAGCAACAACTTTCTTTTTTTCTTCGACCATATTTCTTCAAATCCTGATTCGGATATACAAACTTTGCATCATACATAAATTAAGAAAAGCCAATGATTTTTTTGTGAAGGAAAGAAGAAAAAAACTCCTCAAATTTGCTCAAACGGTTAGTTGTGATACATTAGTAACTTTTGAGCCTGAAAATTTATTCTATTTAACAGGATTTTGGGGTGAGGCTATAGGATTACTGGAAAAGGGTGGAAATACCACAATTATTGCCCCAGAACTAGAAGTTGGACGAGCATTAGAGGAATCACAGGATTGCAATGTTATAACAGGAGAGCGAGGTGCTGGATTGATTTCAACTTTAATCTCAAAAATAAAGAAAAACAAAGTATGTACTGATTGCAACGATTATTCAATAATGAGCTCATTGAAAAAATCACTTCCTAAAATAATCTCCTCTACTGAACCTTTCTATAATTCTCGAATAATCAAAGATGAAAATGAGATAAAAATCCTCAAGAAGGGTTCAAAAATAATTGATGAAATGTTTGAAATTTGCACAAAAAAAATGAAAGTTGGTCAAAAAGAATCGGAATTACAAGCAATCCTAATGAGCTATGCTATCAAACAAGGGATGTTTGATACTGGATACAAATCAACTCTTAACCCTTTAATTATTGCAGGAGGTCCAAATGGCGCTCTTCCTCATGCTCAGGTTACTCATAGAAAATTCAAGAAAGGTGATCTTGTAGTAGTTGATTTAACACTAAGATACAAAGGGTATGTCTCTGATTCAACAAGAACATTTGCTATTGGAAAAATATCTAAACAAGCAAGGAATGCCTACGAGATTGTCAAAGAATCACAAGAACTTGGATTAAAAATTACCAAACCCAATGTTCGTTGTAAAGATGTGGATCTTGCATGCCGTAAATTTATAGAAGAAAAAAATTATGGGAAATACTTTATTCACTCAACAGGTCACGGGATTGGATTGGAAGTACATGAGAACCCTGCCGTTTCCTATCGCAGTGAAACTAAACTTAAAGAAAACATGGCCATTACAGTTGAACCTGGAATTTACATTCCAAACAAATTTGGGATTAGGATAGAAGATTCTTTGATCGTGAAAGAAAAACCAGTTATCATGCATAAATTTACAAAAGATTTGATTACAGTTTGAGCCTAATTTTTGTAATTTCAATCATAAAAATCAACTAGATTTATAATGTATTTTGAGTCCGCATCATTTCCATCAATATTTCCATCTTGTAAATTTACATTCCAATTATAATGAAGATCTTCTTTGTATGACTGAAAATCAAAAATCACCTCGTACTTTTCTGCCCCTAAGTTGGTTACAGAAATATCCACCTTGGTATTTTTGTTATCATAGATTTTTTCGTTTGGGTAATAATCACTTATTTGATTAGATATTGCATCCATCATGCTTAATCCTTCATTGTTGGGACCTTTGTAGGACATCAAAGTATCAACTACCAGTTTATCTTCATCAGAAAGATTCTGTGGTAGATTACTCTGTAAATCTCCTTTTGTTAACTCTGGAACGATAAAAATAACTACAATAGCAATTACAGCTAAATACACTGGTGCACGTTTTTTAAGAAATTTTTTAAATGGAGATTCTTTGGGTTTTTCTTCTTTCTTTTTTGAATCTCTTACCATATTTTCTCAATCTTTGTTTTTTGCAGTTAAAATTAAAACTTCCCAAGGAAACTTTACTGTTCCATCCTTTTGAGTAAAAGATTTTACATTCTCTCTTACCATACCCTTCAATTCCTTTCTTTGCTTTTTATCCAGACTGTCTAATTTTTCTTTTAATGGCTTGGCAAGATACTTTAGGTAATTTTGCCAATAGGTTTCAAATTTCCCGGGATTAAAATTGAAATTAAAATCTTGCACATTAATTTTTGAAAATCCTGCTTTCTTTACTTCGTTTTTCAAAGCAGTTTTTGTTCCAAATCTATCTAAATCCGGAGATCCAGGAGGAACATAATCGGGAATAAATTCTGTTACTGCATCAAAAATACTACTGAAAAAAGGAACTTTTTGGGCTCCACCGTGAACTGTTATGCCTAATTTTCCTCCTTTCTGTAGGTGCTTTTTCATATTTTTTAGTGCTTTTTGTGCATTTGGAAAAAAGAACAATGCATATTGGCATGATATTACATCAAATTTTTTTGAAAAACGGAAGGTTTCAGCATCAACGTTTACAAAATCTAAGTTTAAATTTTTATCATTCCATTTTTTTGCAATCTTTATTGCTGTAACTGATGTATCTCCACCTATAACAAATCCGGAATGTCCAACCTTCTGTCTGATTCTTTTAGTAACTACTCCTGTCCCACATGCAAGATCAAAAACTCTATCACCTTTTTTTATATCTAATAATTGAACCAATTTTGATGTACTTGCAAATGGTCCCTGACTAATACTTGCCCATCTTTTATGGTAACGAGGAGCTACTTCATTCCATATGACAATGTTTCTTTTTTTGTAATCTGTTGGATTAAATTTCAAATCATTTTTTCCTTTTTGATGGTTCATGTTAGTTTTTCTTGCAAGTCTGATTCAAGACTATTTCCTGTTTCATGAAAATACCTATGTTTAATTTCTTCTAATTCTTTTTTTAATTTTTCATTAGGAGATTTTTTTATTTTCACTTGAATTTCTTGGTATCTGGCAATTAATCTTCTGAGTTCTGATTTTTTCATTCCAGTTTACGTTCAATTTCTTTTCGAATAAATTTAACAATTTTTTCCTTCTTTTTCCATCCTGAAGAGTGTACTTTACCTGATCCAATAATCAAAACCTCGTTATTGTTGGAATTTTTCTGATATTTAGAACCAATATCGTTAGCTATAATTATGTCTGCCCCTGATTCTTGTAATTTTTTTTGAGCAGATTTTATCAAATCTTTTTTTGAAAGATTTGTTTCTGCCTTGAAGCCTACCAAAAAGGCATTTTTTTGCATTTTTTTGATTTCGTCAATGATTTTTGGTGCCTTTTTGAGGCTTATTTTGATCTTGTTTTGAGCACTTTTGATCTTTGTTTTGCTGGGATTCTCAGGGGTATAATCTGCAGCAGCAGCAGCCATTATCACAATATCAAATTTTTTCTTCATTTCCCCCTTTACTGAATCAAACATTTCCTTACTAGTAGACACTTTGATTACTTTGGCACCGCTAGGTGGTGTTTCTATACCTGGACCATACACTAAAGTAACTTTTGCACCAGCTGAAATAAATTCTGAAGCTAATAAAACACCAGTTTTTCCTGAGCTTTGATTTGTAATCACTCTGACTGGATCAATATACTCAATGGTTGGTCCGGCAGTCATTAAGATTTTTTTATTTTTTAATATTGATGAAGATCCAAATTTCTTTAAAACATAATCTAAAACATCTTCAGGTTCTGATGCTTTTGCTTTTCCTTCAATCATTTGTGGTTTAATAAAATCAATTTTATTTTTCAAAAAATCAATATTCTTCGTTACTGCAGAATTTTCATACATTGATGCATGCATTGCAAGACACATCAAAATAGGAATTTTTGATCCAAATGCCACTGTAAGAACTGTAGATACTGGAGTATCGTCAATACCATTGGCCAATTTTCCTAAAGTATTTGCTGTCGCAGGATAAACTACTATCAAATCAGATTGATTGTAGTCAGCTAATTTAATGTGTTCAAGTTCTCCGGTTAGCTTTGTAATTACCTTATTACCTGTAGCCCATTTGAAATATTCTGGTTGTATCAATTTTGTAACAGCACTTGTTGCAACGCAAGTAACATCTGCCCCATGACGCATCAGCAATCTTGCTAATTCGATTGCTTTGTAAGCAGCTACACTTCCTGCAACACATAGAACAATTTTTTTCCCGGATAGTTCAACCCCGTAAGAACTTACAATATCTAAAGAGGGATGGTCTTTTTTTGTAGCCTTTTTTTTATCTGCCAATTTCTTCTCGCAATTTTTTTAATTCTTCAGAATCCATAGAAAACCAATTTTCTTTACCCGGAAATGTGCCTGATTCGATGTCTTTTTTGTAATTTTCAACAGATTTTACGATATCTTCAGATAAATTCATGTATCTTTTTACAAATTTTGGTTTGAGTTTATCATACATTCCAAGCAAATCCTGAACAACAAGAACCTGTCCATCACATCCCATTCCAGAACCTATTCCTATTGTAGGCACATTTACAGTCTCAGAAATTATTTCAGCAACCTCGTGGCTTACCATTTCTAATGTAATACTAAATACACCTGCTTCTTCCAACTCTTTTGCATCCTCTATCAGTTTCAAGGCAGAGTCTTTTGTTTTTCCCTGAACTTTGTATCCTTCCGAAAGCATTGTTGTTTGTGGTTGTAAACCAATATGACCCATCACTGGAATCCCAACATCAACAATTGCGCTGATTGTCTCAGCCATTGTAGTTCCTCCTTCAAGTTTTACTGCATCTGCTCCTGCCTTAATTAATCTCCCAGAATTTTTTATTGCATCATCAATATTTACTTGATATGACATAAATGGCAAATCTGCAACAAGCAATGAATTAGTTCTTGCTCTACTTACTGCTTCTGTAAACATACACATTTGATCCATTGTTACTGGAATTGTATTTTCATAGCCAAGCATTACCATCCCCGCACTATCTCCTACAAGAAGTACATCAATTCCAGCTTTATCACACAAGGAAGCAAGAGTATAATCATAACTTGTAATAACAGAAATTTTACGTCCTTCTCCCTTCATTTTTAATATGTCTTGAACTGAATTATGCATTTTTTGCCCTCTTGGTTAAGTTATTTTTTATTTCTTCAATGTTTTGAGAGAGATTTTTTTTGTTATCAAAGTCGCGTACAATTTTTTTGAGATGAGTTGCATTTTTTTTTGATAGTTTTTCACAATTCTCAATTAACAAATCCATAGCACGAGTAACATTATCTACAATTGTAATATGTGCCGTTTGTGAAGTCCTTGAAAGAGGATTTAGATCAAAAGTGATCACTTTTTTCCCAGCATTTCTTAGAGCCATAGTTCTATCCCCATCTTCTAATGGAACTACTACTACATCTGCAGAAAATATACCATTTTTGTCAACAAATCTTCTAGCGGAATCTATTCCAGATAGAATTCTTTTTGAACGAGATTCTGTTCCCAAAATCTCTTTTCCTCCAAATTTTTTTAGTGTGTTAATTATGGCTTTTTTCCTTTTTTCATTAGTGTAAAACAGATTAACTTCGATTTTTGAGCCAGTTTTTCTGGCTAGTTTTACTATTTCTTTTGGGCACAATGCAGCCATATTACCATTAACCGAAATTACAGGCAAGTCTGCAAGGATTATTTGAGCAGCTGCTGCTTTGATTGCAGATTTGGCTGATTTTCCAGTTTTTTCTCCTTGTAGGTAATCAAAAGCCTCTCCTCTACCTTGAGCTAGAAGTCCTTCTTTTGCTACTAATCCTCGGTCAAATCCTGACACAAGCTTTTCTCGAATTAATAGAGACTTTGCTCTTGGATGAGATTTTGGAATTAGAGACATTAAGATTCAATTAGTTATTTAGAACTCTAGCCCCGTCCAAATCCAGCTGTGATGTAATAATTTTTCCTTCAGGATATTTCTTGAAAATTTCCAAAATCTTTTTTTCAAATTCTTTTGGAATCATTGAAAAAATAGTTTCACCAAATAATGCTACTCCGCATTTAATTCCGTTATCGGATAGTTCATCAATTAATTTTTCCATTCTAGGAGTCATTACATTAACATATTTTGCAAATTCCAATGACATGTCTTGAAAATTTTCATAATTCTTTGATTCAAGTAACCGATTTACCATTTTTCCACCAAGACCATTGATCTTAGATAATTGGTCTTGAATGAATTTGTTTGTGGAAATTGGAGAGAAGCAAATCATAACTACTGAAATATTATCAGCATCAATTTTTTCCACATGACCAATGCCTGGAGCTCCCGGCTTTACCCTTATTTCAAAACCTCCGTGATATGATGCTAAAACATCTCCTAATCCTGTCTTACAATTAACTTCAGCATTATGAGCAATTTTTCCTATTTCAGTTCGATCTAATTTTGTTTGAAGAACTTTATCTAGTGCATATGCTAAAGATAGAGCAACAGCGCCACTGGATCCTAATCCGTATCCAACAGGAATTGAAATTTTGTGGTGTATGTCAAAATAAAAATTGTTAAACTTACCTAACTTTAAAAATTCATTTAACACAAATTCAGAAACATCTGTTTTATCGGATTGAAAACCTTCCGTAGAAATTTTGTAATTGGAATGTTCTTTACCATTTGAGGAGATAATGACCTTGGTAGTAACACCTTCTTTGATAGAAAATCCCGCTCCCATTGATCCAAGGTTTTCTGGCGAACCTTCGCTTTCAAAATGCGCTTTGAAAAAACCTGTAATGTGTGCAGGACAAAATGCTACCGCCTCCATTGATCTGAATTTAAATTTCACAATAAATATAAGAATATGGCTTAAATTAATTAAATTAGTATAAATTGACTAAATTTGTTCGACGCCTACAAAAAATTGGAAGTAGCATACTAGTTTCGCTTCCAAAGGAATGGGTTGATGCCAATAAATTAGATAAGAGTAGTCAAGTAGAACTTGAAACTGGCCAAGATACTATTTCAATTTCTGCAAACAAAGAGAGTAGACCTACAAAAGAACTTGTAATTTCTTACCCCTTGCCAAAAGAAGAAAATATTGTAGCAGACATTACAGGTGCCTACCTTTTAGGATATGATATAATTCAAATCAATTCAAAATCTATTATCCCTGGAGAAGACAGAGAAAAAATTAGAAATTCTATGAGACGATTAGTTGGAATGGAAATTATTGAAGAAGATGCATCAAAAATTAACATGCAATTTCTTTTAGATACTACAACACTAAACCCTGAAAAAATTCTCAAAAGAATGAGTTCTATTGCACTAGGGATGTATGATGATGTTTCTAATGGTTTGATATCTGATGACAAATCAAATCTACAAACTTTAGCTAAGAGAGATGTTGAAGTAAATAGACAATATTTTCTTTTGGTTAGATTAATTAGAAGTACACTTGTTGATAAAAGATTAGCCAACATATTTAATCTTGAAAACATTGACGTTCTAGACTACAGAGTAGCTGCCAATCTTTTAGAAAATGCAGGTGACACTATTGTAGAATTGGCAGATTTCATCTACAATACATCTCTACCAAAAGAAATTTTAAAAAAAATATTTTTAGTTGTGCAAAATTTTGGCGGATTGGCTGAAAAATCAATTAATGCATTTACCAAACCTGATAGAATATTAGCTATCGAGGCTATTGCATCTCATAGAGAATTTCAAGAAAATCTTTCTAATCTTAAGTCTACTATTGGAAGTAAAAAACAAATCCCAATTGATTTTCTTGATGTGGTGTATATGTTTGAACGAATTGCAAAATCATGGGCAGATGTTGTAGATCTTGTAAAACCAATATACAATGAATAATCAGAATAATTTTTTCTTGGATGCATATGTTAAAACAGCACAAATTGTTTTAGAATCTTGAATTTTTCCAGATTTTATCATTCCAATTAATCTCTTAAGACTTATCTTTACCACAGATAATATCTCATCATCATCTAAACTCAAATCGGCAATTTTTTTCAATCCCGTAGCCACAAAACAATGGATAATCTCAGTATTGTACCCTATTGAAGGGTAATAGGAAATTAATGGAGTCATTTTTTTTGCCCTATATCCTGTCTCTTCTTCTAGTTCTCTGAAAGCACATTTCAATGGTTTTTCTCTTTTTTCTAGAGTCCCTGCTGGGATTTCTAAAACAAATCCATGAGGAAATCGATGTTGTTTGACTAAAATTACTTTGTCATCCTCATCAAATGCAAGCATAGCTGCAGCTCCTCTATGCTCTATCATTTCTCTTTTTACTTTTCTGCCTTCAATAATGCCCTCATAAACACTAAGACCTAAAATTTTTCCTTCAAAGATCTTTTTCTTTTTCACTACAAGACCAAAATTATGATGTTATTTAATTTGTTTGATACATCAAATGAAGTGTAGGAGATTTTTTTAATTCTTTTATTGCCGAAGATAACCATTCTTTTAGGAATGTAATTTTTTTGGGTATAAAAAGATCAGCTGATTTTACATTTTTTACATTTCTAATTTTATGAGTCAAATCATCCATACTGAAAATATCCTTACTATACATAAATAAAACAATTTGATTTTTTGCAATAAACGGAATTTGTAAAAAAGATTCAGAAAATTCTTTTTCCAAATTGGTTAAAGTTTTTTGCAAATTACCATCAATCCATGTAAGAATCGCATGAGGAATGAAATCTTTAATTTTAGTAGGGTCATAAACTACAGTGAATTGAATTCCTTGATTTTCGTGTAACTTTTCAATACATCTTGTTACCGTTTTGGTGGAAAGGTTTGTTTTCTTGGAAATATTTTCAATTTTTTGACGAGGATTTTTTATCAACTGTTCTAAAATTTCCAAGTCTGTTTTAGTCAAATTAGAATCAAATCCTGGATTTTCTGCTTCAAAAATTGATAAGACTCGAACATCTCGCATTAAATTATTTGCAAGTTCAATTTTTTCTTGAAGATTATCCTTGGCTACAATTCCACAAACAGTGACCCCTCCGACACATGGAACAACAAAAAATGGTTTTCCTACTAGACTAATTTGTTTTAAAATTTCTTTAATATTTTGACCAGTAACTACAAAATACAAAACTCCAAGACCCAAAACAGGTGGATCGACTTTGACAGTAAACTCCTCAATTATTTGAGAATCTTCCATTTTTCGTATCCTGGCTCTAACTGATCCTCCAGAAATTCCCAATTCTTTTCCAATTTGTCTATCAGACTCTCTACAATTATTCAGTAACCTGCTTAGTATTTTGATATCTAAATTGTCCAATATAGCACCTTTTTGATCCTTATACCATTCAAAAGGAACTAATATCTTATAAAATTGTCTATAATGTTAGCACTAGACAACATAGACATTAAATATCAGACAGAAAGTAGTGTATTAATGGAATATAGACTGCGTCTGGCAAAAAGGATGCTTTTCAATAAAAAAGGAAGTCTAATTGGTGCGGTACTAGCAGTGACCATTGGTATTTTGGTAATTCATGTTAATTTTGTAATTTTTCAGGGTCTATTTGACGCAATTGTACGTGACATTAGCAATTACCGAAATGGTGACATTCTTGTAACTGATGAGGCAGACTACATAGACAAATCTGATTTAGCATTGGCCAATTGGTTTGATAGAATACCATACGTACAAGGCGCAACACCGAGATTGTCATCCTCGGCTGAAATCAATATGACAAAAAATGGAAAATTAATTGAAGAAACAAGAGTTCCGGTAGTTGGGGTTGACCCTAATAGAGATGTAAGGGCATCTACTGTACATGAAACTGTAGCAGATGGAACTTATGTAATAAATCGTAATTCAGTAGTTTTAGGAAATAATGTTGCAGAAGATCTTGGAAATGCAACTGTCGGAGATAGTCTCAAACTGCTTATAGTAGATCGTACTGGTGAAGATCAAATTAGACGATTCAATGTTGCAGGAATTGTGAAATCACCTGGTGGTCAAGGTTTTGATTATAGTGTGGTAATGCACATTGATACACTGCGAGATATGATGGGTAGAAATGGAGAATCTGGCTCATTTATTGTAAAATTAAATGATCCAACCAAGGCATTTGAAGTAAAAGAATTCTTTTTGACTGCATTTCCAAATGATGATTTTATTGCAGAAACTATAGAAGAATCTGCAGAAGAGCAATTAGCTGGATTTAGATCAGGAATTGCAATGATAAACATGATTGGATACTTTGGTATGATGTCATCGGCATTTGCAATTGTTACGATTCAAATGATGCTTGTAAATGGAAAAACAAGAGAAATTGGCGTGATGAGGTCAATTGGAGCAAAAAGAAAAGATATTCTAATTATCTTTATTTTCCAAGGAATGATTATTGGTGCAATTGGGGCTGGAGTAGGAACAGCTGCAGGATTAGGTTACACATTTTATGCAAAGGAGACAAAAATGTCATTCAACAACAGTCTTCCACTTGAGGTATCATATAATTGGGAAAAAATCATTCAAACTGCCTTAACATCCTTCTCACTAGCAATAATTGCATCTCTTTATCCATCCTACCGTGCAACAAAACTTCTTCCTGTGGAGGCGATGAGAACTGTCTAAGGTTTTAGAAGTATGTAATTTAACCAAAACATATGGTTCTGGAGAAAATAAAGTAAAGGCATTAGACAATGCTACTTTCTCAATAGAAAAAGGTCAATTTGTCTTAGTTGTTGGGAGTTCAGGGTCAGGAAAATCTACACTTCTTAACATGATAGGCCTGTTAGACCGTCCCACCAAGGGCAAAATCTTCATTGATGGAATCGACACCACTAAACTCAGTGAAAATCAAATCTCTGCCTTCAGAAATAAAAAATTAGGTTTTATTTTCCAATTTTCAAATTTACTTACCGATCTTACGGTTTTGGAAAATGTCTTACTTCCACGACAAATAGCTGGAACTAATGGTTCTGCTGAGAAAGATGCTAAAGAACTTTTAAAAACAGTTGGATTAGAGTCTCAAATGAATAAAAGAGCCAATAAAATTTCTGGTGGCCAAGCTCAAAGAGTAGCAATTGCTAGAGGATTAGTCAATAACCCATCAGTTGTTTTAGCAGATGAGCCTACAGGAAATTTAGATTCAGTAACTTCAGAGACGGTTGTTCATTTAATGAAATCTATGGCAAAAAAACTTAACCAAACTTTTGTTATTGTTACTCACGAACCAGATGAATTTGGTGATGTAGACAAAATAATTACAATCAAAGACGGAAGAGCCTTTGATGGAGATCAACCTATAGAAATGGAGGTAACAGCATGATTAATTTACAAATTTTATTTTCGATTACAGCAATACTAATCATTCCCTTCGCAATTGGTGATGCTTTTGCTCAAACAAGCTCAGGATTTGGAGATTCACCTTTTGAACGTGATTTTGGGGATGTAAAATTTCTTGATGCCTACTTTGGAACTTTGGATGAAAAAATTGAAGCAGAGCCTGGAGATGATAATGTTCCATTCACAGTTGTTTTTGCAAATGTTGGGACTCAAGACATTACAGGAATTAGAGGACAGCTTTCCCTCCCAATGGGTTTTTCAGGAGCAGATGGCCCAAGATCTATAATACTTGCTAATAGTGATTCTAATTCTCTTGCAGGAAATAATTTTCATTTGACCTTTTTTGTTAACATTGATAAAAATGTTCAAATTCAACAATATCCTGGAACAGTCAAAGTAGATTATTCTAGATTACGTGAATCTGGAGTGAGAACTTCATTTTCTGATTTTGAATTCAAAGTAACAGGTGATAGCGTAATTAACGTTAAAGCATTAGAGCCATTTCTAACCTCGCTTAAAACAAACGATGTTACTATTGAAATCTCTAATGATGGGACAGCTCCCATTTCAAGTGTAGATATTGTTACTACCAACACTCAAACAGAAATGGCTTCTACTGCAACTTCCACTACTAATGTTGAAAATGTAGTTATCTTGGAATCAAACTGGGATGTTGGAAACATTCAGCCAAAATCCTCCAGACAACTTACAGCCACTGTATATGTTCCTGAAAATCTAAAGGGAGATACATTACGTATACCGCTATCAATATCATATTACAATGCACATGGAGATCAACACACCATAAACAAAATTGTTGATTTTTACATTAAAGGATTCATAGACCTTACAGTTTATGGAATAGATGTAATAGAATTATCTGATACTCAAATGGTTATTGGTGAAATCATAAATGAAGGAAATGAAGATGCATTATTTGGATTTGTAACCTTAGAACCATTAGGTAATTCAAATATCAAAAAACAATCGCAATTTATTGATGAAATAGAAATTGATGCACCAGTACCATTTAACATACCTTTAGAATTTGAAGGAGAACCCCAATATGGAGAACATGACATCAAAATTACGGTAAGATACAAAGACAACATACGTGAAGAAATTTTCATTCCATACGAGACTACTATATTTGTAGAAGAACCATCAAACGATGAAGGCTCTGAAGATAATACAATGATGATTGCTATACCAATTATTATTGCCATAATAGTTGGGATAATTTTGTTGCGTAGACGAAAAAAGCAGGAAATTGATGCCAGTTAAAATTCAAATTATAAAACATCAAAATTTCTAAATTCATATATCATTTGAAAACTCAAATTTTTATGGAATTACATCAAAAACTAACAATTTTAGGCATAATTTTACTGGTTGCAACCTTTCTCATTCACACCTATCATGAACAAAACCATCCTGGTGATGGATTTAATTTTGCATATGTTACAGGCATTGCAATGTTAATTGCATTTTTAGCGAGTTTCATTCTTTTTAATAAAGAGAAACTAAAAGACTCTAAAAACTAATTTATCAAGAGTAAATCAATTTCTCAAATTTGTGATACCTTTAATGTTAATTTATTTTCATGGGGTAGTTTTAGCATTTTTTTTGTAAACATAAACTATTCTAGCACCTTCTTCTAATTGGGTGGGATTTCCATCAGTTTTTTTATCTAGGAAATATTTTTCGATCTTTTTTGCTACCTCTTCTGTATCGGCACCAAATGCAATCCATGTTCCATCTTCGTCAACTTTATGTGATTCAAATAGTCTTTCGTCTAGGTCTTTTGTGATTCCAAAATACCAACTTGAATAATCCCCTTCAAATTTACTCATGTAAGATTCAATTCTTTTAATGACAGTTTGATAATCCATTATATGATAATCCATACCTTGACTTAATTTGAAAAATTAAATTTTTAAGAGTTATGTATTATTTCTAGTATCTTGAATAATAATTATCATAACATCTAGTTTATTTTCTTTGAACATTCCAAAATATGGAAATAAGAGATAAAATCAATCCAGACAAAACAAAAACCACACCTACTGAAAATTCAATTTTTAATCTTTGATGAATATTCTTTTTTTCTTCATCTAAAAAATAATATGATTGATCATCTAAATTATCAAAAAATTGTATTTGTGGATAATCAAAAATTACAATAAATGTACCGACAATCAATATAATCAGACTGATAAAAAACCACTCTATGTTTTTAATTTCCAAAGGTATCCACTTGAATAAATTATGGCTAACCTCTATAACTAAGAATATAAGCAATTAACAGATCTTGCGATCATGCCTAGGGATGAGATTGTAGTTCCCAAGGAAATAAGAGAATTCATGTTGGATGGGGCAGAAGAAACGTTCCTTGGAAAAAAAAATGGCGCAAAAAAACAATATCGATATGGTAATTTGCACATTAGAGAATATGAAGATAAATTTTTGGTCCACACTGACAAAATTGATCCACGTAAGGATCCATTAGGTCACTTAGTTTTTGATGCCCCAGAAGTATTAGTGGGTTTAGCATGTGCAATTTTTGGTGGATCCCAAATTGGAAAATCATATTTTAATAAAAACAAATCAAAAAAATCTTCCATAACATCTAGTTTATTTCCATCTTTGATAGCCGGATATATTGGATATGCATCAACAAAAAAAATTAAAAATTATTTGGAGTGATCTATATGTCGACCATAAGGACCTTTCAAGTTTTAATTAAATTACTACCTTCCATTTTGGCATTACGAAAAGACCGGCGTACTTGGGTCAGGCAGGAGGGAAAAAATATTGATACTGAACGATATCGTAAAAATGCACAAAAGGTGTTAAACACCTTCATCACATTAGGTCCTGTTTACATAAAGCTTGGACAGTGGCTTTCATCAAGAGCTGATATTTTACCACAACCCTACTTAGAAGAACTATCTAAACTACAAGACAAGGTTCCAGCTGCACCATTTGATCAAGTAAAACACATTATTGAAAAGGACATTGGACCTCTCAAGGAAAAGTTTGATAACATAGATCATAACCCATTGTCTGGTGCATCACTAGGACAAGTTTACCGCGGTTCAATTTCTGGGCAACAAATTGTAATCAAAGTTAAGCGACCTGGAATTGAAAAAGTTGTTGCAGAAGATATTGAGGTATTGAAAAAAATTCTTCCACTAGCACTAAGATTTGTAGATCCTAATCTACGATTTTCTGCAAAGGCAATGCTTTCTCAATTTATCGAAACAATTCATGAAGAGATGGATTATACCAATGAATCATCAAATCTCAAAAGAATCAAACAAGACTTGAAAAATAACAAAAGAGTAATAATTCCATCAGTTTATGAGGATTATTCCTCAGAAAATGTATTGACCATGGAATACATTCCAGGAATTAAGGTCACGAATGTAGAAGCGTTAGATGATAAAGGAATTGATAGGCAAAAACTAGTCATTGATGTTCATAAGGTATTTTTCACAATGTTGTTGCGGCATTCATTATTCCACGCGGATCCACACCCTGGAAATATTTCTGTTACCAACGATGGAAAATTAATTCTCTATGATTATGGAATGGTTGGAAAACTAGATGATGAAACCAGATTGAGATTAATTCGACTTTATTTGGCATTAGTTGAGAAAGATCCTCCAAGGACAGTCAATGCTATGAATGACTTAGGGATGTTGACTCCAGATTTTAATCGCTCAGTTATAGAAAAAGGAATAGATCTTACCGTTCGTGCTATGCATGGAAGAAAACCTGATGAGATGGAAGTACAAAGCTTAATGGAACTTGCAAATAGAACCATGAGTAGATTTCCTTTCGTTCTTCCAAAGAATCTTGCTTTATACATGAGGATGGCATCAATAATAGAAGGAATTTACAAACAACATAAAGTTGATTTTAAGTTTGTAAAAGTATTAAGAGAAATTTTAGAGGAAGAACAATTAATCAAAGATGCTTATATTGAAGA
>JASFMV010000008.1:0-17537 GCA_050117375.1 Nitrosopumilaceae archaeon
TAAAGTTCCATCTTGGCCTCTTTACTACTCTCTTTTGGCTGAAGATGTCAAAAAAGGATTTGATGTCACATTGGAAAAAAGTAATTTGTATCTTAAAGACGCACGTCTTGCAATCGAATTACTTCCAGAAGACTTTTCTCATAAAGAATTTCTGGAATTTTTATTTTTGACTGTAGAACATTATAATCAATTCTGGTACAACAAACTACAAAAAGCAAACAAATGGTCTGAATTTGAATCAAAACTACCCAAGTGATAAAATTGATGTGGTCTGAAAAACATAGGCCAAAAAACATTTCTGATATGGTAGGAAATGAAGAATCAAGATCAGCAATTGTCGAGTGGTTTACAAAATGGAAAAAAGGAACAAAACCCTTACTCTTAATTGGCCCTCCAGGAATTGGAAAAACTACCATTGCATATCTTGCTGCAAAGCAATTTGGATATGATATGATTGGGCTTAATGCAAGCGATGTCCGAAGTAAATCGCGAATTAATGAAATATTATCCCCTGTTTTGGGAAATGTTACCATTCTTGGCGCTCCCATGATATTTGTAGATGAGGTAGATGGAATTCATGGAAGGGGTGACTATGGGGGAGCAGAAGCTTTGATTAAAATTCTAAAAGAACCTACTGTTCCAATCGTTTTGGCTGCAAACACTGGTGACTCTGATAAGATGAAGAGTATCAAAAAAGTTGTAAAAACAATCGCATTTAGACCAATCCCTCCTCGTCTTTTGAGGGTTTATCTTGAAAATATTCTAACAAAAGAAGCCTCAAAACTTAGTCCCGGATCTTTGATCAAAGTTATAGACAAATCAAAAGGAGATATTCGCTCTATGATCAACCTGGCACAGTCTCTTGTCACCGGATTCAATCCTCAAACTGAAAAATCCTTTGAAAGCATCAATGTTGAAGATGGAGTTAATGCATTTTTCAAAGCCAATTCAATTGATGAAGCAAGAGGAGTGCTATACTCTATGCAAATAGAACCAAGACAAAAAATTGATGCTTTCTATTCTAGCATAATTACAAGTAAATTAGACAGTAAAACTCTTGCCAAACATCTTGAAGTAATTTCAAGGGCAGATATTTTGTATGGAAAAATAATGAAAACCCAAAACTGGAGATTACTACGTTATCTTAATGAAATATTGATTGAACTTTATCAAAAAGATGACCGAATAAGATACACACAATACAATCTATCTTGGCCTCTGTTAAATAGAATACGTTGGGATGGAAGGCAAATCAAGTCACTATCATTAATTTTAGCAAAAAATTTACATCTCTCAGCAAGTGCAGTCTCGGCTATTTGTCTACCATATGTTTTGCTTTGTATAAAAAATAAAAAATTGCAATTAGACTTAGAAGAAACTTTTGGTGATATTATTGAAAAAGAAATGGAGCTAATCAAATGAGCTGGAGAAAAATTCCTATGAAATTTCCAGGAACATGTATTGTATGTAATGAAAAAATTGAAGTGAATGAAATTGGATTATGGGCAAAGGGGCTAGGAGTAAAACATGAAAAATGCTCAGAAGTTAAAGAACTCAAGTGTGCTATTTGTAATGGACCGGCAGGATGTCAAATCTGTGAATTTCAAGATAATTGCGACATTGAGAATGTTTCACAATTATGTATTTGTAAAAAATGCAGCGAAGAAAAAAGTCCATTTGAATTATACCAAAAATCTATCAAGAAAAAACTTCCATTATTGAATCTTAAATCCTAAAAATGAAGAAATTTCCCTGCTCAAATAGCTTAGATCAAAAAAATATTCTAAAAGCTTAAAATTCTACTCAATTATTCTATTTTTTGATGTCTGAGGACAAAAAAGAAGATCCTATTGAAGCAAACGAAACCAGCGCTGAAACAAATCCTGAAAATTCAACAAATGAGAAAGAAATAGAATCTAAAGAAGAAGAAAAGTCACCAGAAACCACTGAATCTAAAAAATCAGGCATGACTGCCTCTGAATTAGCTGCTATAGCAGAAGCTGAGGCTTCCGCAGCTGCAGCAAGGTCAAAAGCTGCAAAAAAGGCAGCAGAAAAGGCACTAGAAGAAGAATACAAAGAAGCTGCAAAAGAAGCAGTAATTGACAAAGTCAGTGATTCTTTTACCAATAAGCGATTTGTAGAACAAATTTTTCGTCGTGAAATGGGGGAACCAGAGTTTTTCCTTCGCAAAGATCAATTAGGGCCCCCAAGACCCATTCTTACTCCAGAAGAACAAGATGAAATTTCTAGAAGAGTGGAAATTCCAACCGATCAAACTCCAAAATATGAACCACAACTAATGCTTAGTCCTGAATATCATGGGGAATCAAACTACGAGAGTGGAATTGAATCATTTAGAGATGAACTTGAAGAAAAATTAGCAAAGCTTCAACAAGATCCCAATGCTAGTAAACAAGAACTACATCAGGCCGAAGAAGATCTAAAAACAATTGACTATCTCTTTGAAAACTATAATCTTGGAATGAATGTTTTTCGTACTGCAAAAGGTGGAAGGAGTAAGTTAGGGAAGTAGAGTGATTGTTTTGGTAGAAGGGAATTTTAATATTATTAACGCACGATTTACACACAAGAATATTCCTATTCATAAACTGGAAAGATTTTCTTTCAAAGATATCCCAGCTGCAGCTGAGGAATTCAAAAAAATTTCTGATGTATCAGAATGTGTAATAATTCAAACAGCCAGTAGAGTTGAAATTTTTCTAATAATTAATTTGGATACTGGGGATACTCCAGATGGAAGGAGGCCAGAAGCAAAAGGTCTTGTAATAAATCAAATTCAAGATATGTGGACTTCTTTAACAGAACTAGACCAATGGGATATTGACCACTTTGATCAAACACTGGAAATCTATTCAGGTGTGGATGTTTATCGTAACCTACTAAAATTAGCATGTGGGCTAGATTCTGTTGTTGTAGGTAAAAACGAGATTCTTAATCAATTGAAAGAGGCAATTGCACAATCAAAAGAATCCAAAACATCTGGAAGAGTTTTGAACAAACTATTTGATACATGTATTCGAGTGGCAACTCAAATAAGAGAAACTACCGGAATTGGAGAAAATGTAGTATCTCTTGGAGATATTGCAGTAAAAATCGCTGAAGAAAATGCAGGAATTGACAAAAAGAAACACATTTTATTAATTGGAACAGGGGAATCAGCAGCAAGAGTTGCAAAATCTCTCAATAGAAAAGGATACTCTTTTGATGTTGCAAGTTTAACGATTGACCGGGCTACTGGTTTTTCTAAAATTCTTGGAGGCACTCCAATCGAATGGGAAACTGTATTCCCAAACTTTGATAAATTCGACATAGTTTTTGTAGCTACCACTTCAGATTATTTCCTAATCCAATATGAACACATTAAACGCATAGTTGAAAACAAGAAAAAAGGAGTTTTAATTTTAGATATATCTGAACCTAGAGCTGTCGCAGATAAGGTATCTACAATTGCTGGAGTTAAACTCATGTTTAAAGATCAAATTATAGAGATGGTGGAGGAAAATGAAAATCTCCGAATGGCCAAAGTTCCAGAAGTAGAAAAATTGATTGCAAAGGAAGTTCCTGTAATTGAAGCCACTATGAAAAGAATTGATGCAGAACCAATAGTAAGCGATGTCCTTGAATCTGTTGACTCTATAAGAAAACAAGAATTAGAAAAAGCAATGGAGCAATTAGGTGATTTAGATGAAAATAAAATAAAAATCATTGAGGAATTAACTAAGAAGGTCGCACAGAGCATTGTTTCTGTACCAAAAAAATCGGATGAAAAATCTGAATAGACTCAAATTTCTAACTTGTCGAATTTTTGATCAATATGGGTTGATTTTAACATAGGGGACATTTTTTATGCTAAACAATATCTTAGTTTTTATTGTACACCGGTAATTCCCAAAATATGGCAAGATTAAGATGCTCAGACTATGGATTTGAGTGTGATTTTGTTAGTGAAGGCGAAATAGAGAAAGTCATAGAGGAATTTGGAAAACATACTGATGAAGAACATGGAATAGATTACTCCAAGGAAGCCTTGATGCAATTTATCTTGCGCCAAAAATATTAAATTTTGTATTTTAGGTGAATTTTAGAAAATAATACCTATCGTAATAAAAAAATTTTATCCGTATGATTCGTATCTGATTTCGTAACTTCCATCTTCTCTTTTGTCATCAGCCGTTACAAATCCTCGAGACTTGGTATTTTCAATTACTCCATCAATGGTACCCTGATAGCCACAAATGTAGATGTAAGTATTTTCTGGAGTACACTTTTCACCAACCAATTCATCTAATGGAGATAAACCATTTTTTCCTTCCTTGAAAAATGATTCTACTCTGCCAACGTGCCCGCTCCATGAGCGGTTAAAGAATTCTTTAGGCCGACTTATGGCTGCCCTGTATTTAAAATTCCATTCGTCTGCCCCTCTTTTTTTGCTTTCATCTTCCAAATCTGTAAGTAATCTTCGATAACTTAACTCATCAACATAGCTTGCTCCATGCAAAACTACAAGTTCTCTCTTATCTCCTACATCGTGCAAATGGTTTGCAAAAGCTATGAATGGTGCAAGACCAGTTCCGCCGCCAACGCACACAATACGTCGCATATCCTTTTCACCGTTTGGTAGTTTTTCATTAATTTGCAATGCTGCACCAGTAGGATATCCTAGTTTTACCTCGTCCCCTTCACTAGCGTAAAAAAGCATAGTAGTAACACGTCCAGGTAAAGGATTTCGTACCCATCTTATAACAAACTCAAAGTAATCTTGATTCTCTGGATGCGACGCAATTGAATATGCTCTTCTTACTAGTTTATAATTTTCTGCAGGAACATTTACTCCGATTGTTAGGAATTGACCTGTTTTGTAATCTGGCATTCCTTCATCTGGTAGAATTCTAATAATAACTAGGTCTTCTTTTAGCAACTGGGTGTAAATCACCTTGGCTTTCATCTCTGAAACCATATAGAATAATTCGACTTTACTTTAGTTAAATGTATTTCTGAAATCTGTTCAAAATTTTTCTTTGATTTATTAAAGTTTTACAAAATAAAAAACTCCTAATTCTTATTCTTCAAAAACTAATCTCAACTAAATTAATAAGTAGATGTTAGTCCTAGAAAGCAGGATGCACTCTGAAAAAATTGAGGAATTTTCGAAGAGGAAAAAAATATCTTCTCAAGGAGGAGGTCAAGATCGCATCAAGGCCCAACATGACAAAGGGAAATTAACTGCTCGAGAAAGAATTGATTTATTATTAGATGAGGGTACGTTTACTGAAGTTGATCCATTAACAACTCATCATTATCATGAGTATGATATGCAGAAAAAGAAATTCTATACTGATGGTGTTGTAGGAGGTTATGGATTAGTAAACGGGCGACAAATCTTTGTGTTCGCATATGACTTTACTGTTTTAGGTGGTACACTTAGTCAAATGGGGGCAAAAAAAATTACCAAATTAATGGATCATGCACTTAGAACAGGCTGTCCAATCATTGGAATAATGGATTCTGGTGGTGCAAGAATTCAAGAAGGTATAATGAGTCTTGATGGATTTGCCGACATATTTTATCATAATCAATTAGCTTCTGGTGTAATCCCTCAAATCACTGCAAGCATTGGTCCGTCAGCAGGTGGTTCTGTATATTCACCTGCAATGACTGATTTTGTTATAATGGTTGAAAAAGCAGGAACCATGTTTGTAACAGGCCCTGATGTTGTAAAGACTGTTTTGGGTGAAGATATTTCATTTGATGAGCTTGGCGGTGCAATGACACATGGAACAAAAAGTGGAGTGGCACACTTTGTAGCTCAAAATGAATACGAATGCATGGATTACATTAAAAAATTAATTTCATTTCTTCCACAAAATAATACTGAAGAGCCACCCAAACAAAAAACAGATGATGATCCAAACAGACTAGATCATAATTTGATCAATATTATTCCAGATAACCCATTGCAACCATATGATATGAAAGAGATAATAAATTCGATTGTTGATAACAATGAATTTTTTGAAATTCATGAATTGTTTGCTCCAAATGTTGTTGTAGGCTATGGAAGAATGAATGGTAAAGTAGTTGGAATTGTTGCAAATCAACCAATGCATCTTGCCGGAGCCCTTGACATAGATTCTTCAAACAAAGCTGCAAGATTCATTAGATTTTGTGATGGATTTAACATTCCAATAATCACTTTGGTGGATACTCCAGGATACATGCCTGGTTCAAATCAAGAACATAATGGTATCATTAGGCATGGAAGTAAACTGCTGTATGCATACTGTGAGGCAACTGTTCCAAGAATTACTTTAGTTATTGGAAAGGCATATGGTGGTGCCTATATCGCAATGGGAAGTAAGAATCTTAGAACAGATGTAAACTATGCTTGGCCAACTGCGAGATGTGCCGTTTTGGGTGCAGAGGCTGCAGTAAAAATCATGTATAGAAAGGAACTAGCTGATGCTAAAGATCAAGAATCCCTTAAAAAACAACTAATTGACGAATTTTCTGAAAAATTTGAAAACCCTTACGTTGCAGCTTCACATGGAACAGTTGATAATGTAATTGATCCTGCAGAAACTAGACCGATGCTGATTAAAGCTCTTGAAATGCTTGCAAATAAACGAGAAAAACAACTTCCAAGAAAACATGGAAACATAAACCTGTGAGTGATATGATCGAAAAAGTTCTTATCGCAAATAGGGGAGAAATTGCATTACGTGTAATCAAGACATGCAAAGCATTGGGAATTAAAACTGTCGCAGTATATTCTGATGAAGATTACAACTCACTTCATGTAAAACAAGCAAATGAATCATATCACATTGGAGAAGCAGCTCCTTCAAAATCATATCTAAATCAAGAAAAAATTCTCGATGTCATGCTATCATCTGGTGCAGATGCAGTACACCCTGGTTATGGTTTCTTATCTGAAAATGATGATTTTGCAAATCTGTGTGAAAAAAACAAAATTAATTTCATTGGTCCAACTGCAAAATCCATGAATCTCTGTGGAGATAAAATGGAATGTAAAGCAGCGATGCTTAAAGCTAAAGTACCTACAGTCCCAGGAAGTCCTGGACTTGTAAAGGATGTAGAAGAGGCCACAAAAATTGCAAATGAAATTGGATACCCAGTTTTACTAAAATCTGTCTTTGGCGGGGGTGGACGTGGAATTAGATTAGTAACTAATGATAAAGAACTCAAGGAAGGTTTTGAAACCGTTACCTCTGAATCAATTTCCGCAGTTGGAAAATCAGCAATTATAGTTGAAAAATTTTTAGAAAAAACTCGACACATAGAATACCAAATGTGCAGAGACAAACATGGTAATGCAGTACATATCTTTGAAAGAGAATGCTCAATCCAACGGCGTAATCAGAAATTAATTGAACAAACTCCATCACCTGTAGTAGATGCCGAAACTAGAGAACGTGTTGGTGAATTAGTTGTAAAGGCTGCAGAAGCAGTTGATTATACCAATCTTGGCACTGCCGAATTTTTACGTGCAGATAATGGAGAATTTTATTTTATTGAAATTAACGCTAGACTTCAAGTAGAACATCCTATCAGCGAGATGGTTTCAGGGTTAGACTTTGTTAAATTACAAATTGATATTGCAAATGGTGAGCCATTACCATTCAAACAATCTGATCTTAAAATGAATGGATATGCAATAGAATGTAGAATTAATGCAGAGGATACATTTTTGGACTTTGCACCATCCACCGGTCCAGTACCTGATGTAACCATTCCTGCAGGACCTAGTGTAAGATGCGATACTTATCTTTATCCGGGTTGTACTGTTTCTCCATTTTATGATTCCTTAATGGCTAAACTTTGTACTTGGGGCCAAACATTTGAAGAATCAAGAACAAGAATGCTCAACGCATTAAATGACATGTACGTTCAAGGAGTAGAAACTTCAATCCCTCTATACAAAACTATTCTTCAAACCGAAGAATACAAAAAAGGACAACTCTCAACTGATTTCTTAAAGCGATTTAACATTATTGAAAAATTAAAAGAAGATTTGAAAAAAGAAAAAATTGAAAAAAGTGATGCTGCTTTGGCAGCAGCAATAATGCATTCTGAATACTTTAAGAGCCGTGTACAAGATTCTACACCTAATAATTCGAATTGGAAGAATAAACTGGATTGATGAGAAATGGAATACAAGATACAAGATATTGAAAACGCATTTGTCGGAGAAATCACTGAGAATCTTGGGAATAATGAATATATAATTAAAATTAACGGTAATGACAATCAAATTAAAATCCTGAATATGGATGCAAAAGGAATTGAATTCTTACTTAATCAAAAATACCATAAAGCAAAATATCTAGAAAATAGCACTAATGAAATTAATTTGATAATTGATAATGTTCCAATTATCATTAACCAACACACAAACTTTGATGAAATCGTTTACAAAAATTCTGGTGGTGCAGGACCTGGCGTAGGTCAATTAGCATTAAAAAGCCAAATTCCGGGGAAGGTTGTCTCAATTGCAGTTCAAGAAGGTGATTCTGTAAATCAAGGCGACGTTGTTTGTACTTTAGAGTCTATGAAAATGCAAGTTTCCGTAAAGGCTCACAAAGCAGGCTCAATAAAATCCATCAAAATTAAAGACGGTGCCAGCGTAGCAAAAGGCGACGTAATAGCTGAAATAGAATAAAAAAGAAATAAGATTTCTTATTTTAGAGACTCTTTGATCTCGTCATAATTTGGTTCTTTTAGAGGATCATCAGAAACCCACTTGTAACCAATTTTTCCATCTTCCATTATCACAAACACTGAACGTTTTGCAGCATTGTAATCTTTAATGTGTAACAAATCTTTCATTAACACATCATAATCACGGATTGTCTTACTGTTGTAATCTCCTAATAATGGAAATTTGAAGTTATGTTTTTCTGCAAAAGCCTTGTTTGCAAAAGGACCATCATTACTGATTGCGATCACCTGGGCATTAAGATTTGACAATTCATCCCAAGAGTCCCTAAAGGTGCATAATTCATTTTCACATACAGGAGAACTTGCAGCAACAAAAAATGACAGTACTATTTTTTTCCCTTTAAATTCATCCAAAGTCCGCATTTTAAGCTCGGTGTCTGGAAGCTCAAAGTTAGGAGCCATATCTCCAATATTCAATGACATGATCGCTTTTGGAGGTTATCCTATAAAGTAGTTTACAAAAAATCAGAAAACAAAAATTTTTTGAAAAAATGTGCATACCTTTTTATACAAAAACTTGGGTTCAAAGCTAAATTGGTCGGGGAATTAGCGGGCAATTATAGTACCGTGGTGTTAATGTTTGGCTTTGCCGTAGCAGCAATGGCCCCCGCATTAGTAATTTCCAGAATGATTTCTCCTAGAAAACGAAGTAATCCTGTAAAATTTTTACCAATGGAGTGTGGACAAGTCCCCTCAGGAGAAGGACGAACTCACTTCATGATGCAATATTATGCTTACATCTTGATGTTTGTTGTATTTGATGTAGTTGCAATTTTCCTTTATGCTTGGGGGAGTACTATTTTGTACCTTCCAAAAGAAGCCACGCTACCTATAATCGGATTTCTAGCAATCATATTTGCTGCCATGGCTTTTGCATTACAACAATCAGGGAGGAGAAATATTTGGTAATTATTTATACAAATCAAATTTACTATCGTGAGGGATTGAATTGATAAAAGATCTAGTTACTCCACAAAATGCAAATGTGTTTGTTGGAAAACTTGGAGATATTTTAGAAAAAGCAATTGACAAGCCATTAGGTTATGCAATCAATTGGGGAAGAATTTGGTCCCTTTGGCCCGTACACATTGAAACAGCTTGTTGCAGTGTTGAATTTGGAGCAGCATCTAGTCCAAGATATGACGTTGAACGATTTGGTATCATTGAAGCATTTGGATCACTAAGGCAATGTGATCTCGTCGTAGTTCAAGGAACCATAACCAGAAAAATGGCACCACGTTTACGTTTAGTTTATGATCAAATGCCAGAACCAAAATATGTTATTGCAATGGGAGCTTGTGCTATTACAGGTGGATTGTATTTTGATTCATACAACGTTCTTCCTGGCATAGATGGTGTTATTCCCGTAGATGTGTATGTTCCAGGTTGTCCACCTAGACCTGAAACTCTTATTCAAGGATGTATGTTACTGCAAGAAAAAATCAAGAGGATGAAGGCTAGGAAGTTTGTATAATGAGTTCAGATTCAAAAAAAGAAGCAGTTGAAAAAAAACCAGAGGAATCTAAACCGACTGAAACCAAGCCTTCTGAGAAACCAACTGCTGCAAAGCCAGATGCAACAAAACCTGCAGCTGCAAAACCAGCACCTGCAAAAAAACCTGCACCAGTTAAGGAAGAACCGGAATTACCTGCCTTTGAGAAGGGAATTGCAGATAAAATAATTGAAAAATTTGGAGAAAAAACCACCATATCCTTTGTAAAGCCTGATAGAGTAGGGATCAAAGTAGGCAGAGATGATATCCACAATGTTGCTGAATTTGCTCGAGATACTCTAAATTACGATCATGTTGATTCTGTAGCAGGTGTTGATTATCCTGCAGACAAAGAAATTGAAGTAGTTTATCATCTAAGCTCCTACACCGATCCAACACTTAGTAGACAAATTCTAGAATTGGCAACTAGGGCACAAAGAGAAGAAGATCCGATCCCAGGAAATGACGCAACAAAACTTCCTAGTCTTAGAGATATATTCTACAGTGTAGAATTTCACGAAAGGGAAGTTTTTGAAATGTTGGGAGTTTACTTTGAAGGTCATCCCGATAATAGACGATTACTTTTACCAGAAGATTGGGCCGATTTACCTCCATTAAGGAAGGACTTTAGGAATAAAGGTAGATAGAAATGAGTTCACCAACATTACCACCAGGACTGGCAATCCAAAAAGCAGACGAGAGAATTATGACTCTCAATGTGGGACCACAACATCCTGGTTCTGGACATATGAGAATAATTGTACAAATCGATGGTGACTATATTGTAGCATGTGATCCTGATCCTGGATATGTTCATCGTGGTGAAGAAAAGATGGCAGAATACAGAAACTATACTCTAAACGTACCTCATTTAGAAAGACCTGTTATACATGACTCTTGTAATATTTTGTATCCTTATGTTTTAGCAGCAGAAGAACTTTTGGGACTTGAAATACCTGAACGTGCAAAATACATCAGAGTTATAGCTTCGGAATTAAATCGCTGTATTTACACTCAATACTGGCTTGCCATTTATGGAATCTTTTTGGGTCACTCTACCATGTTTATGTGGCCGGCAGGAGATCGTGAACTCTTAATTGATCTTATGGAAAAAATGACCGGTGCAAGAGTTACGCACTCTTATTTTATTCCAGGTGGAGTAAGAAATGACTTACCTGCAAACTTTGAAGATGTTTGTCTCAGACAGGTAAATTACTTTGAAAAAAGAATCAAAGAATATGCTGATGTTTTTTATAACAATCCAATCTTAATTTCAAGAACCGAAAAAACCGGTGTCTTAACCAAAGAAAATGCCATAAAGCTAGGAACTACAGGTTCTGTTCTAAGAGCTAGTGGTATTGATTATGATGTTAGAAAGAAAGAACCTTACGATGTTTACGATGAATTAGATTTCGAAACCAACGTCATGAAGAGCGGTGATTCTTATGCAAGGTCTAGAATTCCTTGGCTTGACATGATGGAGAGTTGCAGAATTATAAGAGATGCATTACAAAAAATGCCAAAATCTGGATCTGTTAGAGTAAAACTAAAACCAAATCCAAAAGGAGAACTCGGTTCTGTTTACAAACGTATTGAATCTGGAAGAGGTGCTCTGGGTTGCTATATTGTTTCAGACAAAAAAGTAGAACCATACAGAGTAAAACTAAGTGTTCCATCCTTTAGAAATCTTATTGCATTACCTCACCTTCTCATAGGCGAAAAACTAGGAAACATGCCATCCGTCTATTGGAGTCTTAATTACTGGCCAGTGGAGGCAGATAGATAAATGTCCGTTATTGCACCTAATTTCAAACTTAGTGAATTTATCAAGTCTATTCTTGATAATCTCTTTTGGTTTCTTCTAATTTTTACCTTAATTGGTATTCCAGCAGTAATGTTCATTCTATTTTACATAGAAATGCCTGTCATTGATGGAGAACTTCTTACACCTTTCTTAGCACTCACTTGGCTGGCAGATCCTTCAAGATCAATACCTATTCTTAAAGCCTTTATGGCAACAGACCTCTTTAGAATAGCAGCATTCCCGGGATTTGGATTTGCAGCACTAATTGCAGCTGGAACTATTTTTGTCGAACGAAAGATGTTGGCAAAACTCCAACTGAGAGTTGGACCATTTTACTGTGGAAAGGTAGAAGGAATTTTACAATTAATGGGTGACGGCCTGAAATTAATTTCAAAGGAAATAATCATTCCTGCAAAAGCAGATAAACCACTTTTCTGGGCAGCCCCTGTTTTGTTTGTTGCAACAGCAGCAGCATTTGTAGCTCTAATCCCAGTAGCACCAGGATGGGTTGTTGCAGATTTGGATGTAGGTCTTTTAGCAGTATTTGCGGTAATTGGATTTTTCCCAATCATAACCATTCTTTCAGCATGGTCTGCTAACAGCAAATTCCCATTCATTGGAGGAATTCGTGCTCTATATCAAATGGTTTCATTTGAAATTCCATTAATTCTCTCATTACTTGGTGTCGTTATTTTGACAGGAACTTTGAATCTCTCTGAAATTACCGCTAGTCAATCCTCGTTTCCATGGATTATCTTTTTGCCAATCGGAGCAATTGTTTTCTTTATCACCATGTTAGCTGAGCTAGAAAGAATTCCATTTGATTTGCCAGAAGCTGAAAGTGAAATTGTTGCTGGATGGCTTACTGAATTTTCTGGAATGATGTATGGTTTAGTTCAATTAGGAACTTATCTCAAACTTTATTCATTTGCAGCTCTCTTCGTAGTTCTTTTCTTAGGAGGTTGGAACGGACCAATGATTTGGCCACCATTCCCTGAGGAAATAATAACAGAAGGAATTGAATTGGGTCCAGTAACTGCTCAATTCCCAGGACTTCCTGTTTTCTCACAAGAAATGTTAAACGGAACTATTTGGTTTGTCCTAAAAACTGTTGGAGTAATTTTCTTCATACTTTTACCAAGAGGTGTTTTCCCACGTATCAGAGTAGACATGCTCCTAGATCTAGGATGGAAGAAACTAATTGGTCTGGCATTCGTTAACATCTTTATAGCACTCGGCTTGCTCTATGCTGGAATCTTGGGACCAGGAGGTATATTGTAATGGGAACTGCAACTGGAATAATCAGAGCTTTAAATTCGGGAATCAAACACATTGCACTTAAACGATTTACTCTTAGATATCCTGAAGAGAAACTAAAGTTTGTTGGAGATGGATATCAGTTTGACCCATCAACAGGGGTAGGGATTGCAGGTCTTAAGGGAAGGCACATGTTATTCCATGATCATTGTACTGGATGTCAATTATGTTCAATTGCCTGTGAAGGTGTTGCCGAAGCCATTGGAATGGTAAAAGTCCCAGAGGAATGGAAACAAAATAAAAAATCTATCATGCCACAAATTGACTACGGTAAATGTGTATTTTGTGGGTTATGCGTAGATGCTTGTCCATTTTATGCATTGTATATGACAAATGACTATGAATTATCTTCATTTAGCAAAGAAGGATTGATTTACACCCCTGCTCAACTAGCTGTTAAGCCAGAAGTTGCTCAGGATTCTGAAATACAAATTTCAAATAGAGGTGCAACACATGGCTGATGCTGCATTTCTTGCTTTATCTGTAATTACAATTGGAAGTGCCATTGCAGCATTAGAATTAAGATCCCTAGTTTATGGTTCCATTGCTTTAATGGGAACCCTTGGTGGTATTGCGGGATTTTTCATTCTCCTAGATTCACCATTTGTTGCAATGTTTCAGCTAGCAGTTTATGTTGGCTCTATTGCTGTTTTGATTCTGTTTACTGTCATGCTTGTAAAAAGAGAGCTTATCTTCAAAAAAGTTGAAGACAAAAGAAGAAAATTCGTTGGAATTGCATTAATGTTAGTTTTCATGGTTGCACTAGGTGCTGTAATTTTAGACTCTGGAATTAAACAAATCACAACTGATGAACCTGCAGTAGACTTTAGGGAAATTGGTGATGACTTTTTGACATATTATTGGCCTGCACTAATTTTGATGGGTTTGATATTGTCAGGCGCAGTGACAGGGGCACTGGTTTTAGCAAGAAGGGTAGATGAGGAGAATGGCCAACGAGTTAACTGAGTTTGTTTTAGTATCTGTTGCCCTATTGGGTATCGGAATTTACGGTCTTTCAGTAAAGAGAAATGCTATCAGAATGTTATTTGCAATTGAGATTGTAATTAATGCTGCAAATCTTAACATGGTTGCATTTGGACGATTTTTGCCACACAGTGGTGGCCAAACCTTGGCATTATTCTCAATTGCAATTGCTGCAGCAGAAGTAGCTGTGGGTCTTTCTTTGATCATTGTGGCATACCGCATGTATCATAATATCGATATCGCTGACTTTAGGAGCTTGAAGGGATAATGGAATACGCACTTTTACAGGCAGTTTTCATTCCGCTACTGTTATCCCCAGTCGCCTATATCATGGGAAGAAAAATGGGTCCCACTCCCGCAATGTGGTTTACTTTTGCAATTTTACTATACACTACAATTCTTGTAATCCAAGCAGCACTAAATGGAACTACAGAAGAACACTATCCATGGACAGAGATGTTTGGAGAATTTGGATTCTTGATGGATGGTTTGGCTTCACCATTTGCAATAATGATTTACGTGCTAAGTACAATTCTTGCCCTCTATTCGAAACCATACATGATTCACAAATTCCACGAACAGTTTGAAGAGGAACAAAAGCACATACAATCAACTGGCGGGCAATCAGCAGTTGTAGAATCAACGTCTCTTACAAATTATGTAAACGCCAAGTCAGGACTTTACTTTGCACTGTACCTTGTTTTTGCAATGGGTATGCTTGGAACTGTACTTGCAACAAACCTGATTGAATTTTACATTTTCTTTGAGGTAATGCTCATTCCAGGTTTCTTTCTAGTTGCCATCTGGGGAGATGGACCAAGAAGAAAAATTGGTTTAATGTTCCTGTTTTGGACACATGCAGGAGCTGTCGTTTTGCTATTGGGCTTTTTGATGATAGGGCTGACAATTGGAAGCTTTGACTTTGCAGATATCCAAGAATCAGCAATTCCAGAAGATATTGTAATGCTTTCAGCTATTGCCATTGCCATTGGTCTTGGTGTTAAACTAGCAGTTTTCATGTTCCATATTTGGCTGCCATATGTTCACGGCTCTGCACCGACGCCAATCAGTGCACTTTTGTCTCCCGCAATGATCGGAATTGGTGCGTATGGTATATTCAGATTAATTGTTGAATTCTTACCTTCTACTTTTGCCGAACTCTCTATTTGGTTCCACATTTGGGGTCTTGTAACTATGATTTATGGAGGTGCTATGGCCTTGATGCAAGATGACCTAAAAAGACTACTTGCATATTCTAGCATCAGTCAAATGGGATACATTCTGTTTGGTATTGGTTCAATGTCTGCACTTGGTTTGGCAGGAGCAGAAATGATGTATGTTACACACGCTTTAGGAAAAGGTATTCTCTTCATGATGGCCGGAATTATTATAGTAAAAGTTGGAACACGAAGCATTACAAAACTTGGTGGCCTTGCAGGAAAAATGCCAATCACCGCAGTTTGTGCAGTAATTGGTGCATTGACAATAATGGGTGTACCACCAACTAGCGGATTTATGGGTGAATGGATTCTATTTTATGGTGCACTAGAGACTGCCATTGAAGAAGGCTCTACTGTAAGGGCTGTTACCTTTGGACTGGGACTAGTTGCAACTGCGTTGACAATGTCATATATTCTATGGATGCTAAAACGTGTATTCTTTGGCAAAACACCAGAACATCTTGAAAATGTGAAAGAAGGAAGCTGGTATATGACAGCTCCAATGATGGTCCTTGCAGGATTTACCGTTGTAGTAGGAATTTATCCGGACATCTTCTTGAAAACAATCATTCCATACATGCAGGGAGTGTTGGGGGTCTAGAAAATGGCAACAGAGGCTATGGGTTTACCATTTGAGGCAACATCTGCTGCTGCATGGTTGGTTTGGATTTTACCATTTGTAGCTGCACTTATCATGCCAGCAGTTGGCAAAGCATCTAAAAATCTCACAGGATATGTTGCAGTAGGATTCGCATTAATGAGTGCACTCTCAGCTGCATCACTTATTCCAGTTGCATTAGATGCTAGTGAAATTCATCATCAAATTCCTTGGATTGAAGCAATTGGATTGAAAGGAGGAGTTCTAGCAGATCCACTTTCTGTAATTATGGCAAATGTGGTGGGTTGGATTTCTTTCCTAATTATGATTTACAGTACAGGATACATGAAAGGTGACAAAGACATTACCAGATTCTGGTTCTGGATGATGTTCTTTATTGGTTCAATGCAAATCATTGTTTTGTCAGATAACTTACTTCAGGTCTTCTTTGGATGGGAAGGAGTAGGACTTGCGTCATATGCGTTGATTAGCTTCTGGTATCGGGACAAGAAAAAAGATCATGTAGGAACAGAAGGAAGAACTGTTTTGGGCCTCTTAGATTACTATGCTCCAACACATGCAGGAATGAAGGCATTCATCATGACCAAAGTCGGAGATGTGATGATGATTGCAGGTATGCTTTTGATATTTTTGTTTGCAGGAACCTTTGGTTTTAAAGAATTAATGATGGATGATATGGCTTGGGCCCAAACAATGAATGCTCAAGGACTTCTTGTCCCAGCTTTTGTTTTGTTATTTGGAGGTGCAGTGGGTAAATCTGCACAATTCCCACTAAATGAATGGCTCTTGGAGGCAATGACTGGCCCAACTGCAGTTTCTGCATTAATTCACGCAGCAACAATGGTCAAAGCCGGTGTATTCCTTGTCGCAAGAATCGGGCCAATTGTTTTTGCCTTGGCAGCAGCAGGAATAATGGCAGAACAATTCTTTGAAATTATTGCTTGGGTTGGTGCAATTACCGCGCTACTATTAGCTACTCAAGGTATGGTTAATCAAGAAATTAAGAAAGTCCTTGCATATTCCACTGGTTCTCAAATTGGTTACATGATGATGGCCCTTGGTGTTGCAGGACTATCCCACCAATATGTGGATGGATACACAGCAGGATTCTTCCACTTGATATCTCATGCGATGTTCAAAGCTTCTCTCTTTATGGCAGCAGGATCATTACTGCACGTTATAGGTTCTAGATTCATGTCTGATATGGGCGGACTGCGTAAACATATGAAAAAAACATATGCCTTCATGTGGGCAGCAGGACTTGGATTAATGGGAGCTCCATTTATCACAACAGGTTTCTGGAGTAAGGATGCAATCTTTGCTGCAGTATACGAATCTGGA
>JASFMV010000009.1:0-15798 GCA_050117375.1 Nitrosopumilaceae archaeon
AAAACAATCTTAGGATCATTTTTTAAAATATGTTGAATTTCTGGATTTATTTCAGAGTAATGGTTTTCTATCTTATTCTATATCAAAAATTATGATACATTCTGTTCAATTAGAAATTGGAAAAGCAAGAATCTATTTAGAAATAGATGATAAATTTTCTCCAAAAACTGCTGATTCTTTTTTAAAATCCTTACCATTTAGTGTGGATCTTAACGTTTGGGGTGAGGAGATTTATTCCTCACCTTCTCCGGTAATCGCTCCAGAAGAAGATGGAAAATCTCCCGTTGAGTTGAACGATGTGGCATATTGGCCAACTGGAAAAGCCATATGCCTTTTTTATGGGCCAACACCAATTGGTGTAAAAGGAGAGATTACCCCCGCATCCCCTGTAAATATTATTGGGAAAATTATTTCTCCAGATAAATCTGTCTTAGGTATTGTAGATGGAAAGAGAGGCACATTTACGTTAATACAATAGTTATTTGATTTCTATGGGGATCTCTTTAACCTCGTTTTCCAAAATATATGCTTTGAAATCTTTTGAAACACCAGAAAAAATAATCCACACTCCTGGGTTCAATTCCATGAATTTTTTATCCGTGTTTGATGGATATGCCTCAGAATTAGGATGAGAATGAAAGATACCTATAATTTTCATTTCTGATTCTTTTTCGATTTTGTCTGCCTCTAGTCTTTGTTCTGCTGAGATTGTAAAGTTCACAGGTGAATGCTCGATGTTTTGTGTAAGGAAAATTTTTTCTACTAATGTTGTTTCTTTTCCAAATAAAATTGCACATGATTCATTTGGATTTTCTTGTTCTGCATGGTTTGAAAGAATTTCTTTTTGGTCTTCTGTTAAGATTATTTTTTGCAATCTTATCCTACTTCAACGGTGCCGACCATCCAGGGATGTACGACACAATAATAGTCTACATTTCCTGCAGAAATAAATGCGTATTCAAAAGTTTCTCCTGCCATTACCATTCCAGAGTCAAATTGTCCTGTTGGTCCACTCTGTGCACTTCCTGAAGTAACGGTGTGTGCTACTGAATCATCATTTGTCCAAATAACTGGAGTTCCACTAGTTACGTGAAGAACCTCTGGGTCATAGTAAATCTGTCCCTCTTTTTGAATTCCTGCTCCTTCTGGAATTGATACTGTAGCTGGTTCTTTTGGTTCTTCTATTACTAATTTAGATTTCATCCAGGGATGTACAATACAAAAATAGGCATACTCTCCAAGTTCTAATTCACTGGTATCAAGACGGTAGTTCTCCCCTTCATTAACTAAACCTGAATCAAAAGTTTCTCCAACATCTTCTTCACTAGTTACTGTATGTGCAATAGTATCTTCGTTTATCCATTCTACTATGTAACCTTGTGGAACATATGCCACATCAGGATCATAGTCAGGATTTCCCTGCACTCCCGAATTTTTTAATATTGTAATTGGATATATTGGACCTGTTAGCTCCTCTTCAATCTCTTCTTCTACAACTTCGTCTGCTAGTATGTAGGTATCAGGACTTACAAATCCAAATGCAACAAATGTAACAATACCAGTAACGGCAGCTAATGTGATTATCGCTCCTATTGGCTTTAGCCTTGTTGGCATTTTTGCTGCAAGGTAAGCAATTACTATTGCTGGCATTGCAATTGCCAACAAAATCCCTGCAAAGACATTAGTGGATTCAATTGTATTCATAGTAAAAGCAAACATTCCAAATCCCAAAGCTATTGAAATTACAACCAAAGTTGTGGCTTTTGCTCTATTGCTGGTGGATACTCCCCCATCTAGAATTCCTGTAGCTAGAAAAATCAGTCCAACAAACATAGTTAGTCCTGTCAAAGCATGCATTCCATCGATGAAAGTATGTGCAAGGCCTGCATAGGAAATAACTACGCCAGCCAAACCTATGGCTGTTAATCCCATGCCTGGCATCATGAGGTCCCAGTTACTCATTCATGCTAGCTGGTCGCGGTGATATACTTATTCCTTTTGAAATTCCATAGATCATCAAAGTCGAATAAATTAAATGGCTACTAAAGAGGAAAGAAGGAGATTGGGTTTTAAGGAAATAGTGGAGGTATCCAAACCACGAATTATTGTTTTGTTAGTAATAACTGCAGTTACCTCCATGTATGCAGCAAGCAAACTGGTAGGACCTGAATTAGATAATCTTGGACTGATTCATATCATAGTGGCAGGATCTTTAGCATCTGCGGGATCTAGTGCTCTAAATCACTATTATGATAGAGACATTGATCCTAAAATGAAACGAACCAGTCAACGCCCTATTCCTTCTGGAAGAATTTCTGCATCTAAAGTTTTGATTTATGGTTTGGCTGTAAGTTGTATTTCAGTAATCTATGGTTACTTTATGCTAAATGCTGTTTCGGCATTTTTTATTGCATTAGGAATTTTTTCATATGTTATAATCTATACTGCATGGTTAAAACGACTAAATTCATCTAACATAGTAATAGGTGGGATTGCTGGGAGTGCAGCAGCTTGGGCTGGATGGTCAGCTGCTACTGGGTCTATGGATTTGTTAGGCTTTTTGATTGGATTTTTGGTATTTGTTTGGACTCCATCTCACTTTTGGTGCCTTGCTATGAAAATTAAAGATGAATATGCTCAAGCAGAAGTTCCAATGCTTCCCGTAATTATTGGAATGCAGAAAACATCCAAATACATTTTAGCTAACACGATTATTTTGCTTCCATACTCTCTTATGATTTCTGCTTTTGGAATGGGTCTTGTTTATACAGTAATTGCAGCAGCTTCTGGCGGTCTTATGTTAGCATATCATTACAAGCTTACAAAAAATCCAACTTCTGAATTTGCATGGAAAGCATACAAAGTAACTGCTCCGTATCTTACAATAATTTTTGTTGCGGTTGCATTAGATGCAGCGTTTCATATTCCGCTATTTTAGAAATTAATTATTTTTCAAAACCTGGAAAACTAGCTTCGTAATCTTTCTCCATGACTTCTTTATTTTGTTTTTCTACTTCGTCTATCTCTTCTTTTACTGTGATGACTTCGATTCTTCTTGTGTCTTTTGTAATCCATGCTACATTGATTAGCCCCATTATTTCCAAATCCAGAAGGAGTTTGTTGAATTTATCTTCAGTCATTGCATACCCATCTTTTGCTAATGCTTTGAATAATTCTGAATCCGTAAGTGATCCTGCTTCCTTTATTTTGTCAAATACTGTGTTTCTAATTGGAATTGCCATGATTAACCGTAAAATGATTTATCTCTTGATTTAGGCACAACGTTAGATATACTTTCTCTTACAGTGTTGTACCACTGGTCTACTTCCTTAGTAATTGAGGGTCTTACTTGTTTCAAGCTGTTTGCAAAGTCTTTGCTGGTGATTTTTCCTGTTCCGTTTCTCATTGCCTGTATTGCTGCCTCTCGGCACAATGCGGCTAAATCTGCACCGGAGTAATTTTGAGTTGCAACTGCAATCTCTTGCAATTTTACATCCTTGTCTAACGGCATTTTCTCAGTCAAAATTTTGATAATTTCTAATCTTCCTTTCTCATCTGGTGGAGGGACATATAGTACTAAATCCAATCTTCCAGTTCTGAGAAGAGAGTTATCTAAAACATCTGGTCTGTTAGTTATGCCGACAACTACGACTCGAGATGATATTCCCTCTTCGATTTCCGTTAACAATTGACTGAGTACTGTTTCGCTGACTCCTCCTTCTCCTGATTTAGAACGAACAAGAGAATCTAGTTCATCAAATATCACTACGCAAGGAGATGATGCTTTTGCCTTACGAAATATTTCTCTAATTCCTTTTTCAGATTCCCCGACCCATTTTGATAATAGCTCAGGCCCTTTTACTAAGATCATGTTTGCTCCACTCTCAGTTGCAAGTGCTCTTGCAATCATTGTCTTGCCACAACCAGGTGGTCCATAAATCAAAGCCCCTTTGGGAGGCTTAATTCCCATTTTTGTAAATTTAGTTGGCTCCTTCATTGCAGAAATTAAATTATCTGTTAATGCTTCTTTAACATCATCTAATCCTCCTACATCTTGCCACCATACTTTTGATCTCTCTACATAGAATTCTCTCATTGCAGTTGGTACAACTTCGTGCATCGCATCATAGAAATCAATGAGTTTGATTTGCATTGATTGAAGTACTTCGGAGGGAATCTTTTCACTTTCCAAATCAATTTCTGGAAGATATCTTCTAATGGATTTCATAGCAGCTTCTCTGCACAAGGATTTGATGTCTGCACCAGTATATCCATGAAGCTCTGCTGCCAAATCTTTGAGGTCAATTTCTTCAGCTACTGGCATTCCTCTAGTGTGGATAAGGAGAATCTCTAATCTTCCATCTTCGTTGGGAACGGAAATTTCAAATTCTCTGTCAAATCTCCCAGGCCTTCTCAAAGCAGGATCAATGCTATCTGGCCTATTTGTAGCGCCAAGTACAATTACATTTCCTCTGTCATTTAGCCCATCCATCAAAGCCAACAATTGTGCTACTACTCTTTTTTCGACATCGCCATAAGCTTCTTCTCTTTTTGGTGCAATGGCATCTATCTCATCGATGAAAACAATACTTGGGGAATTGTCTTTGGCCTCTTTGAACATGTCTCTAAGTTTAGCTTCAGTCTCGCCATAATACTTGTTCATGATTTCTGGCCCATTAATCAAAAACATGTTTGCTTCAGATTCACTTGCAAGTACTTTGGCAATCAAGGTCTTACCGCAACCAGGTGGACCGTAAAGTAATATTCCACTGTGAGGCTCTACGCCTAACCTTGCAAATAGTTCTGGATGTTTTAATGGAAGCTCTACAATTTCTCTCATTGCTTTTACTTCGTGGCCTAATCCTCCAACTTCTTCGTAGGTCACTCTTAGCTTTCTGTCCACTGAAGGTTCTGTTGATATTGTAAGGGTGGTTGACCTGTCAATTTTTACGACATGTTTTGGAGATGTTTTGGTAATTTTAAAATCCATGGAATTTCCCAAAATCATTACGGAAATCTCATCTCCATGAGAAATGGGCAATCCCTTTAATCGATTCTTTACAAAATCTGTAAATTCTTTATCAACTGTTACTGTGTCATTAAGAGGAGTAAGTGAAACGGATTTCGCAATCTTGGTACTAACTTTTTTTACTTTTACAATATCATTTAATGATGCTCCGATATTTTTTCGGGTTTGCCCATCTATTCTTATAATGTCGGGAAATTTTTCATCTTCATCTACTGGCCATACTACTGCACAACTTGATCTTGAACCCATGACATCAATTATGTCTCCTGGAGTAACTTTGAGATAATCCATTGCCTCGGGACCAATGCGAGCTCGTTTCTTTCCTACGTCTCGTTGCTTTGCTTCTCCGATTCTCATTTGCAAAGGTTCTTCTTTGCGTGCCAAAATCTCACCTATTTCATGTCGACAGACATTCTACTCATGTTGAGCACTTCAAATTCGCTGACTCCTTCAACAGATCTTATGGCATTTTCTAACGCGTCCATCTGTCCTTCAGCATCATTTACAATAAATTCTGCTTTTATGAAGAACATTCCAAAAGCTAATGGTTCTTTTGCGTGTCTTTTCATGCTTTGTCCTTCTTGCAGAGCACCTTTAACAGATTCTGCTAATTTGTCTAAATCTACTTCAGGCCCTACTGGGAGGATTTTGGTTACTAGGAGTAATTCTGCCATTTCTAAGGTCCCTCAAAGTTGCATGATGAACAAGTATAATTTCTCGCTGCTTCTCTACAACTTTCACATCTCCAAATTAAATCAGTACCGCAATTAGGGCAATTGAATTTTACACATTTATCATTAGGCATGATATGTCTATGACAACAACTACACGTTGGTAATGATATAGTAGATGACATACCACGGATTTCTGCAAACATCATTTATACCTTGCTTAATATAGTTGGTAAATTTTACCTCAGCAGTTTTTTTAATTCAGAACCAATTATTGCTTGAGCCGTTTTTACAGATCCTTTCACCCCAAGCAATTTTACAATTGAGCCTGTATGAAAGTCAAAGTCATCTTTTTCAGAAATTTCTTTGATTATCTCTGGTGTTATCAATTCAAATAATTTGTTTATGGTATTGTTATCTATTCTTTCTAAAAGTTTTCTTGCCCAGAGTTGTTTTTCAAATTCTTCTCCGAATTGATTTGTCCATAATTTTTGGTATTCTTCTAAATCTGAATTTTTATTGGATTTTAAAAATTTGGAGATTGCCTTACCTGCAAGGATTCCGCCCATCCCAGATGTAAAAATTCCTCCAGATGTGGTGGGTTTTGCTTGTCCTGCTGCATCTCCAACTATCACTATTTTATTTTCAACAAATTTTTTGATTGGTCCTTTAATCCAAATAGGCGCAAATATTTTTCTAATTATAGAATAATCTCCTTTTTTCTCTAAAAATTCTTCAAGTATTTCAGCAACCCGGATTCCTCTTCCTGCAACTCCCACCTTTCCCTTGCCTTCTCCGGATGGAATTACCCATGCAAAAAATCCTGGATATTTTTCTTGATCAAAAAATACTTCAACTTTGCCTTTTTTAATCCAATTAGCATAAATTTCGTATTGTGCAGATGACAAAATTCCTTCTCGGTCCTTATGAATCAGAGATGAAATTCCTCTTGCATCAACAAAAATTTTACATTTAATTTCTCCTTCGCTTGTTCTAATCCCTTCTTCAGTTAATTCTTGAAAACTTGTTTTTACTCTAATTACTGCGCCATTTTTCTGAGCTTGGTGTGCAATTTGTTTATCAAGTTCTCTTCTACTAATTTCAGCTACTTTTTGTTTTTTTGAATTAACTGTAAAATTATTTCCATTTGGTGCATAGATAACTGCTGAATCAATTATGTGATCAAAGGTTTTACCAAATGGAATTATTCCTAATTTTTCTAAACCTTTGGTACTTACTAAACCCCCACAATGCTCTGGGGTTCCAATCTCATAATCTTCTTCTATTACTAAAACTGAATTGCCGCCACTTGCAATTTCTCTGGCACACAATAACCCTGCCACACTTCCACCTGCAACAACTGTATCAAAGTACACAGTTTTTGTTCCTTTGTCAATTATTTAATTCAAAAGTTTTTCATTATGTGGTTTTTTCTTACCTGTATGGGTGAAATAAAACAGGTCATTGTAGTGAGAACCGATCTTGACATGGGTAAAGGTAAGATTGCAGCTCAGGTGGGACATGCCTGTGTATTAGGTGCCGAGCATGTTAGAAAGTCTAATCCAAAATGGTTTGATCAGTGGTGGACCGGACAAGAAAAAGTGGTAGTAAAAGTTTCTGGAATAAAGGAACTTCAAGAAGTGAAACGACACGCAATTGATCTTAATCTTCCCTGGTCTGAAGTCTCTGATGCTGGACATACTCAACTTGCCCCTGGAACTACAACTTGCATTTCAATTGGCCCTGCACCTGAAGATCTAATCGATAAAGTTACTGGGGATTTGAAATTACTTTGAATTTTGGAATAAGATATAACAAGGCTTTGTAAATTTCACCCTGTGAAGAAAAAAGGAATAATTGTGGCCGCATTTTTCGGTTTTATCTTACTTACATCTACTGTGATGATTTCTTTACCTGGATTGATGAATCCTATTGATACTGAAACAACAATAACTGGAACTCCTGCGGATAATTTTCCCGACGAACAACGCGCACAGTTTTGTGGGTCTGGAATAGCACGATCAACTAGCTTTGTTACTGAATACTCAATTCCTACTGCATGCACTAATCCTCTGGCAATTGTTACTGACTATGAGGGAAATGTTTGGTTTGCTCAAACAAACACTGGAAACCTAGCAAAATTTGATCCAGTCACTGAAACCTTTTCTGAATATGAAAATCCCTCTTGGCCACCAAATGGAAGATCTATGATGTGGGGTATTGATTACTCTCCTGATGGCTCTTTGTGGTATACTGATGAGACATTTGATTCTGTTTGGAGATTTTCTCCTCAGGATGAGACATATCAACGACTTCCTTACCCAAGCGAAGGTGATTCACTTCCACAAAAATTGAAAGTAGATGGTTCTCAGATTATTGTAAACGACTTTACTGGAAATAAAATCACCTTTCTTGATCCTACTTTGTCTGATGAAGACTTGAGCTATCTTAGTTTACCATCTCCTGTTGAGGATTCAGTTACAGGTGACTTTGCAATAGATGAGGATAATAATTTGTGGTATACTAATTGGTTATTTCAGCAAGGAGGTGTATTGGTAAAGTTTGACCAAGAAGGATATCGCTCCAGCGTTGCAGGCACCGGTGAAGAATTCTTGCCACTATTTGAATACATCGAGATTTTAGAATTGCCTTCGAATTTACTTACTCCAAACGGAGCAGTTGTTGCTAATGATGGAAAAATCTGGCTTGTTGATACATCTAGCTCCAACTTTTTTAGTTTTAATCCTGATGATGAAATCTTTACCCAATATGTTACCTCCGACCCTCCTACATCTACATACGGAAATTCTAGTGGAATAATCAAAACTCCGATATCTAGACCTTACTGGGTTGAAACCAATGATGATGGGCAGATAGTTTTCAATGAACAGACAGCAAACCGATTAGCGGTGATGGATCCTAAAACAGAATCATTAGTTGAATATTTTGTTCCTTCTATGAACCCAAACTGGGGTGATTGTGGAGATATGGAAAACTGTGGTCTTGCTCAGATATTTGATTTTACAGTAGATGGAGATAAAATTTGGTTTACTGAATGGGTGGAAAACAACATTGGAGTTGTAGATACCTCTGTTGAATTACCACTGCATATAGAATTGGATTCAAATGTTGTAACTCTTAAGGCAGGCAAATCAACAGATTTGACTTTTGTGGTATCTCCTCAAACAGCTCAGGACATACCTGATGTTTCTTTGATATTGTCTGACACTCACGACTTTTTGAATGTTAACGCTGATTCTGGAACTCCATCTAACTTTCAATTAGATTTTGATGCTCCTCGTCCCATCAAGACAATAATTTCTGCATCCGAGGAGGCAGTTCCTGGGACCTACAAGGCACTTTTGGGAGCTCAAACCGACGAGGTCTCTGTTAGTAAATTTGTAACAATAGTTATAGAATCGTGATTCCAAAATTAGATTCTCAAATAGGAATTTCTGTTTACAGTACAAATTTTGTAGGTATAGGTGGCAAAATCAAAACATCTCCTGAAGACTTTGAAGTATCTGAAGTGATTTCTGACAAAAGCCTAGGACAAATTAAAGAAAAAGGTGATTATGCCGTTTACAAACTAACAAAGAAAAACATTGATACTAATCATGCAGTTTCAGATATTTTTAGAAAAAAAGGTATTAGGTTAAAGGCACTTGGTTTGAAAGATTCTTTTGCAGTAACTGAACAATTCCTATGTGCAAATAACAAAGGACACACTATAGATGATTTTTCCTCCACGAAATATTCTTTAAAAAAATTGGGATTTGTGAGCAAACCATTGACTAAAAAGAACATGATAGGAAATCATTTCAAAATAAAAATCACAGGCGGTAAAGACCATATCCAAGAATTCCATGAATCAAATAAAATTTTAAATTTTTATGGTTACCAAAGATTTGGCTCAAAGAGGCCAGTAACCCATTTGATTGGAAAGGCAATGCTTCAGAGAAATTTTGAAAAAGCAATTGATCTTATTTTGAGCTTCACCTCGCCTTATGACTCTAAAGAAAATAATGAGATTCGAGAAAAACTAAAAGATTCTGCAAATTATGCAAAATACCTTGACCAAATCCCTCCCCAAATGGACATAGAAAAAATTGTTCTCAAAGAAATGATTGATAGTGGGGATTCTCAACTATCTCTCAAAAAAATACCACTATCTTTGCGAAGATTTTACATTCAAGCTTATCAATCATATTTGTTTAATTGTACTCTGAGCTCTTCATTTGAAGGAGGCGAAGACCTGTTTGGATCTCAAGAAGGTGATGTCTGTTTTGACTCTAAAGACAAACTTGGAAAATATATCAAAGGTGGAGAACAACGTTTGTCAGTTCCATTTGTGGGGTACTCTTATTACAAAAAAACTCGGTTTGATTACTATATTTCAAAAATACTGGATCTGGAAGAAATTTCGCCCAAAGATTTTTTCATCAAAGAAATGCAAGAAATTAGCAATGAAGGAGGGTTTAGACAGGCAGCTGTTATCTGCTCTAACTATTCTGCACATCATGACATGATGGAATTTACTCTCTCAAGAGGTTCTTTTGCTACAATAGTTTTACGTGAAATCATTAAACCTGAAGATCCACTAAATGCGGGATTCTAAAATCTAAATTTTGATTGAGTGATGATACTCAAACCCAAAATTAAGATAATTTTGATTCGCCGTTATCCTTAGAATTGTTTACTTTGCTCTCCTAAGAAATTTTATTCCGATTCCAACTCCTGTGATAATTCCTCCAAAGATTGCAATTTGAATTCCATAGGTTATCCAACTCGGATTAGCATACATAAAAGAAGACGGTGGTCCTACAATGGCTTGACCTTGGAGATGAAAAATTATTCCCAAGGAAAAAACAATAATGCCTATCGTTGTGACTGCTAGTGGGACTTTCATTTTCTATTTTAATTTTTTACTACTAAAAAGGGTAAAGAGAATTGATAACTTGACCAAATGATTTTTTGATTGACTTTTTAATGATTTTTTGATGATTTAATAAAATGTCGAATTGGGCCTATGATTTGTCTGAATCTTCTAGTCATAACTATCTGAACCTCGTATTATTTGTGACTGCTGCCTCTTTGGCAATATTGTTATTTTTGATATTTTTCCCCCAAATTGATAAAATAAACAGTGAATCTCCTATTCTAATCAATCTAATGTTTGTACCTGCCATGGCAGTTGGATTTCTATATGGTTTAAGAATTACAGAACGAGCTGTACGTCCATCTGAAACCCGCAGTCCTCTGAAAAGATCAATTGTGAAAATCTTTTTGTTCTTTTTTGTAATTGGAGGCTTGTTTAGCGCTGTAAATTTTGCTATCAATGGTGGCAGCATAATGCCTGAAACAAATATTGTAGAAGATGGTTTGTTGTCATGGATAAACGAATTCATTACCGCAAATGGAGGTGCAACTTTTCTGATTATAACCAGTATTACTTTGATGGCAGCAGCCACCAAAAGAATTGTTGGAATGAATGCAGGAATTTTAAATAAATTAGTTACCTTTGTTGGAACTTTTGTTTTTTTTTCAATGCTCGCACTAAGTTTTTCAGACTCTGACCCGACATCTTCAGGTGTTTTCTTGTATACGTTTTATCAAGCCGGAATTGTTGGAGGTGCTTTCTTTGAGATGAATAGACTGACAAAAAATCTTAACTCTTGGGAAGACTTTTCGAATGGTTACTAATTTTCTAAATCCACGTAAATTCCAGAAATTTCATTATTGATACGACTGTGGTACTTTTCACATCCTTCGGTTTTGAAGTCATTTGCCTTACATTCGTTAAAATGGGCGGTGTTATCTCTTTGAATATTGTCTCCATACAGAACATCTCCTCCGATAAACAAAGCAATCAATCCAATTGCAGCCAAACTTCCAGCTACTGCAATCATTGAATAGCCTACCTGTCTGTGATTGTGAGGATCTTTCATTCAACAAAAATCCATCCCACTTGAATTTATTCTTTTCAAGGTTTAGATCTAGAATCACTAACATTCAGTTCTTGAGAAAAAGAGAAAAGATAGGTTATTCTAGAACTTTTGTTGAGCATTCAAATTTTACAATATGAGTTTATGGGTCCAATAAAATTGGATGAATGGGGTCCTCCAATGGAAAAGGTAGTTTATCTTATTTTGTCCCGAACAAAGGATTCTTTTAACATAATCTATGTTGGCGGCTGTGAAAAAACTGATGAAAAAAATTTCTTTATTTCAAATTCCAATTTTAAATGCTGGGTCCAAAAAGCAGGGTCTGAGAATTCTCTTTATTTGGCAATATTGCCAATGTTTGACTCTCCGCCATCTGCAAGGGCAGGTGTGGTGGGCAAAATTCTCCAGCGCTACAAGCCTGCATGTAATGAACATGATCTGGTCGAAAAAAAACCTGAATATGCAATTAGGCCTAAAATGGAGGATTCTAAAAACCCCGAAGCAGACCAAAAAATTTCTTGTCCTTGCTGTGGTTCTCAAATGAACGTTGATAAAGTTCTTGAAAATACCACTATTCTAAAATGTACAGGATGTGGAATCAGCGACACACGTGTTAATTCATGATCTTGTTTTGTTTTGAACTTCAAACAACTGCAATGTCAAAAGATCTATTGCTTTTTTGAGGTGCTCAAACTCGTTGATTGAATGAATTTGTCCCTCAACTAGCGCTCTTAAAACTTTTACAGAGTTGATTTGAAATTCATCTTTGGCTACTATTTCCATTGCATTTAGCTTGGATAGCAAGTTGTCAAGATCTTTTTTCATCTCTTCAGATGGGACATGTTTTTTCATTGTATTTTTCAAAGGAATTTGATATATGAACTGTGATCACAACAAGTCTTCGTCAATCTTTTGGATTGGATCCACATACTGTTGACAGGTACATGTGGGAATGGTGCATCGTCCAACTTTCATAAGGGATTCGTTTTCATCTGAAGTAATATGAGCTTCATCTGTATGGTGGCAAAGTCGGCAATTCATAAGAGTTGATTTGTTTTCCATTATTTAAGCCAGAAGATTAGTTTAAGGCATTAAAACTGCCCTTGCTTCAATTTTTGAATCTTTTAATTTTTTTAAAACTTCATTTGCCTTTTCTAAAGGGAATGTTTCAGAGAGTACTTCTAATTTTTTATCATTGCAAATTTTTATGACCTGCTCCATATCTTTGGTTGATCCTATCAAAGTTCCACGAATGGTTTTTTCTTCGAATGCTACAAATGATGGATTTTCCCCTATAGTTGCAACAACTATTGTTCCTCCTTTTTTGACTGCCTTGATTGCAGTATCAGTTACAATATCTGCAGGGGCAAACACAATTGCTGCATCTAGCAATCCGTGTTTTTCCTTAATCTTTTCTAGAAATGTTTCTTGACTGTCTAAAAATCTTATACTGTCTTTTGCCCCTAGCCTTTTTGCAACATCCAAATGGTTTTGATTTCTAGATATGGCAATCACCTCGCAGCCTTCAACCTTTGCAAATTGAACTGCCATGTGGCCAACTCCTCCAATTCCAAAAATTCCTATCTTTTTGTTTGGCTCAGGTTCAGATGCCTTTACTGCCTTGTACGCTGTAATTCCTGCACAAAACAAAGGTGCAGCATATTCGGGTTTCATATTCTCGGGAACCTTTGTTGCAAAATCTTCTATTACTGTAATGAACTCTGTATATCCCCCCTTAGTGGATTCTCCAGTAATTGTTGATGATTCGCAAAGGTATTCTTTTCCTTCATTACAATATTGACAATTCCTACATGCCTCCAACAAAGGTGTAATTCCAGCTCTGTCTCCTACTTTGAATTTTGTAACATTGTCTCCAACCTCAATTACTTTTCCAACTACCTCGTGACCTGGAACGGTGGGGAGTGTTGGGGGAATTCCTAAATCTTTCCAATCTCCTTCTATACCATGTAACTGGGAATGGCATACTCCACAAGCTTCAATCTTTAATAAAATTTCATTGGGTCTTTTAATTTGATGCTTGTCAATTTGAGTTAATTTTAAAGGATTTGTTTCAATAGGGGCACACTCTGATAGGACCATAGCTCGCATTTTTTCCATGAATGAATAATTTTTTTATTGAAATTTTAACATTGTTAAAATGTTGATTATGTTTTAAAATGTATATGAAGGCAAATTACAGGTCTAATTAATGTCCGGAAAAGGTAATTGGACTGAAAAAGATGAGGCAACAATTATGGCAATAATAGTCAATATGATTAATCAAAAAGAAATGATAAAAGATCTGGGGGAAAAAAGTGAACTGCAAAATTCCTTCAGGATTGAAAATACTAAAGAGTATGTTCTTGGCCTTTTTTCCGGAATAGTCATCAATCTTTTTGCCAACTATTGGGTCGGCGAACACGAAGCTGGTCTGCAACCTGAAGACCTTTCTTATCTTTACCATAAAATTTCTGAATCTAGTGCTCTAATTACCAATGGTCTTTTTGAATAATCTGAATTTCAAAAATTAATTATGGATTATATAGTAAATTTTTTTAATTTCTAGCCCGGACACTAGAAAAATATATGTCAAAAAACCAAGGCTTTTGTGCCTGAAGAAATAACTTCTGAGGATAAAGAACGAGTTGCTCTTTTACAATTAATTACTAATTCTAAACATGAATTCAACAAACTCTCCGTTTCTCAATTAACCCGATTGCAAGAACTACTTGAAAAAAAAGATTATAGCCATAGCAAAAAAGCTCATAAATCAAAATTAAAACTTCTAGCAAAAATAAATGTCAGGCTTTATGAATTAGAAGAAGGAAGATCAGTAATTTAAAATCTCAATTAGGTACAAATAGTAAAAAGAATATGTGTTATCGTGACAAAGAATCACCTTTCAAATGAAACTAGTCCTTACCTGCTTCAACATGCAAATAATCCTGTTCAATGGTATGCCTGGAATGATGAGGCATTAGCAAGAGCAAAAAAAGAAAACAAACCCATCTTTCTTAGTATTGGTTATAGTGCATGTCACTGGTGTCACGTGATGGCACATGAATCATTTGAAAATGAAGATGTTGCTCAATTCATGAATGAAAATTACGTGAATATCAAAGTGGATAGGGAGGAAAGACCTGACATTGATGATATTTATCAAAAGGTTTGCCAAATTGCAACTGGGCAAGGAGGGTGGCCCTTGAGTATTTTTCTTACGCCCGATCAAAAACCATTCTATGTTGGCACATATTTTCCAGTTTTGGATTCTTATGGACGACCTGGATTTGGAAGTATTTTGAGACAGTTATCTCAAGCATGGAAAGAAAAACCAGGTGACATTGAAAAATCTGCAAACAATTTCCTTGATGCTCTTAAAAAAACTGAAACTATTCAAACTCCTACTAAATTGGAGAAAATTTTACTTGATGAGGCTGCACTGAATTTGTTTCAAATGGGAGACTTTTCTTATGGGGGATTTGGTGGCGCTCCTAAATTTCCAAATGCTGCTAATGTTTCTTTTTTGTTTAGGTATGCAAAACTCACTGGATTGTCTAAATTCCAAGAATTTGCCCTAAAGACACTCAACAAAATGGCAAAAGGAGGGATTTTTGACCAAATTGGGGGTGGATTTCATAGGTATTCAACTGATGCTAAATGGCTTGTTCCTCACTTTGAAAAAATGCTATATGACAATGCCTTAATCCCAGTTAACTACGCTGAAGCTTATCAAATAACCAAAGACCCGTTTTATTTGGAGATTCTAAAAAAAACTCTGGATTTTATTGCACGTGAAATGACTTCTCCTGGAGGAGGTTTCTATTCTGCATATGATGCTGATTCTGAAGGAGTTGAGGGAAAGTTCTATGTATGGAGCAAAAACGAAATCAAAAATATTCTTGGAGATGATTCTGATCTTTTTTGCTTGTATTATGATGTTACCGATGGTGGGAACTGGGAAGGACAAAACATTCTGTGCAATAACATCAATGTTTCAACTGTGGGATTCAATTTTGGAATAAATGAAGGCAAGGTCAGAGAAATTCTTGATTCGTGCTCTAAAAAACTACTTGACGTTCGCTCCAAAAGAGTCCCCCCAGGACTAGATGACAAAATCCTCACTTCTTGGAATGCACTTATGATTACCGCATTT
>JASFMV010000010.1:0-15416 GCA_050117375.1 Nitrosopumilaceae archaeon
ATCGAAAAATTAAGCAAACTTGTTTACTCTAACCTTAACTTTAAACAAATAGAGAGGATGATAAATTGATTATAGAATCATTATCGATAATTACCTTAGCTTTGTTTCTTGATTTTATTTTTGGAGATCCCAAAAACAAGTATCATCCCACTGCATGGATTGGATCTTTAATTGCAAAGCTAACACCACTTTGTAAAAACCCTTCAGATGTGTCAGAAAAATTTGGAGGAGTAATTCTTATTCTTAGTGCAACTGGAATTGTAGCTACGTTAATTGTTTTATTGGATATTGGGATTACCCTAGTTACAACTGATGTACTAACAATTGTAATCTCCATTATTGTAGGTGGAATTCTTCTAAAAACAACTTTTGCCATCAAGGGAATGGAGCGGCATGCTTTGGCAGTATTATCATCTATTGAAAATAATGATATTGAATCTGCACGTGATAACCTGTCCATGATTGTAAAGAGAAATACCAAAAATCTTGACAAAAATCACGTTTTTTCAGGCGTAATTGAGAGTATTAGTGAAAATACAGTTGATGGTGTAACTGGACCTCTGTTTTATTTTGGGTTATTTGGATTGCCTGGAGCTTTTGTGTATCGGGTCATAAACACCGCAGATTCTATGATTGGATATAAAACAAGTATCTTCAAAAACGTTGGTTGGTTTGCTGCCAACTGTGATAAAACGCTAAACTATATTCCATCTAGGTTAACGGGACTAACAATGATCCTAAGTGCAATGGTTTTAGGCCATAATTGGCAAAATTCCTATCATATAATGATGCGTGATGGAAAAAAAACACAAAGCCCAAACGCTGGTTATCCCATGGCAGCAATTGCAGGAGCTTTGGGAACTAAATTTGAAAAAATTAATCATTATTCATTAGGTGATGGTGAAGTTGAATTTTCCAAAGATCATATCAAATCAGCAATATCTATGATGAAAGTCACTTCAATTATTTTTAGCGTAATTGTTGTAATGCCTGTTGTAATATTACTTTCTTATTTTGGGTGGTGGATTCATGCTTAAAGAAATTGGATCCATATTCTCTTTTCTTACAATAATTCCAACAAGTAATGCAAATCTAGAAACGGTTGCAAAATACATGTACCTATTTCCAATTGTCGGAATAGCAATTGGGTTAGTTGTCGGTTCCATGGGCTTTGGCATTTCGTTCTTTTTAGATCCACTAATTGTAAGCTTACTTGTTGTTGCCTCTCTTGCATTGATTACAGGAATACATCACACTGATGGTCTGGCAGATTTTGCAGACGGTCTTATGGTAAAGGGTGCTAAAGAAAAAAAATTGGCTGCCATGAAAGACCTGGCAACAGGCTCAGCTGGAATTGTTGCTATTGTTTTATATCTAGTTGGTTTGATTGTCGCTTTTTCACTTTCAACCGGTTATCAATTATTCTTGGCGATACTTCTTAGTGAAATCATTGCAAAATACTCTATGGTCTTGATGGCTAGTCTAGGAAAGTCAGCATCTGTGGGCTCAAATTCCCCATTTGTTGAACTAATGAAAAACAGAAAAAAACTAGCCGTAACTACTGTTATCACCCTAATACCATTGATTGCTTTGGGAGGCACTACCGGTTTGATTGTCTTTGCTGTGGGAACGACATTCACATTATTCTTGCTTGCATTGTCTACCAGAAGTTTTGGTGGAATTACAGGAGATATTCTTGGTGCCACAAATGAATTATCTCGTTTGGCTTCTGTCTTGGTACTTGTTTCACTATGATTGCTATAGTGATGGCAGGTGGCAAGGGAAGTAGAATGAAATCCTCTGAAGAAAAACTGATACTCCAATACAAAAAACCAATAATACTACACGTGGCAGAAGCCCTATCTGAATCAGATTGTTTTTCAAAAATTATTTTTCTTACCAGTCCAAATTCCCCAAATACAAAAAAATTACTTTTAAAAAATAATTATAAAATAATTGAATCAGAAGGAAAGGGATATGTTGAGGATTTAAACACCATACTAAAATCAATAAATGATCCTGTTTTTGTAACTTCAGGTGATTTGCCACTATTGGATAAAAACATAATAAAAAAAATTGTATCTTTGTATGATGAAGATCACAAATGGACTTCAGTTCTCATCACAAAACAGTTTCTAAAAAAATTAGACATTTCAACTAACTATGAAGTTAGCTTTGAGAATCAAACATGCAATTATTCGGGAATCTCCATGATCAACTCCAATGAGATTTCTAGTCTTGAAAACATTGAAGAAAACTTTGTAATCTTAGATGACAAGAGAATCGCGTTTAATGTAAATACCCAGAAAGATTATGGGCTACTCGGCACTACCTGAAATTTTCCCATTAATTTTTGCTTTAGAACCAGTTGGCTCTGCTATATTATTTCCACAAGAGTTGCAAGCAATAGTTGTTGATGCATGAGAGTATACAATTTGTTGTTCTCCGCATTCGCTACAATCCACTTTTTGGAATTTGCTTGAAGGCTTTGGAATTTCAATATGATCTTTTTTCATGCTGCTACCAACTCAAATTTCTTAATTCTAACACCCAGTTTATTGTATTTCTTTTTACATACTGTACAAGTCATTAATGGAGTTACTTTCTTTGTTACTTTTGCAGGTTTGGCAAGTTTTGGGAACTTTTGTCCGCCGTATCCTTGTTTTCTCTCCGCATGTCTTCTTTCTCCCCGTGCTGAACCTCTTCTTTTACCAGCCTTGTAAATCGATATCTTTTGTTCAGTATGCGTTTTACATTTTGGACAATACTTTCGCATAGTCTTTGGGATGTTCATATCAGAAAAACCGACTCCACGGTAATTTAAGCATTGAATCTATAATAGGCGCAAAGTTCAAAAAAATATGTGACTAGCAGGCTATCACAATCTATTTCTTCATTAAATTCGGTAGCAATGGGTGACAAAAAAGCCGATCTTGTTTTAAAAAACTGTTCTTTGATTTCTGTTTACACTGGAGAAATTACTCCAAAAATACAAATTTCAATTATTGGCGATAGAATCGCGTATGTTGGTCCTGATGCCAGTCATACAATCAGTTCAAAAACGGCCGTAATAGATGTAAAAGAAAAGTATGTGAGTCCAGGATTTGCCGATCCTCATGTTCACATTGATCAATTTGTACTGCCCTCTGAGCTTGCCAAAAAATCACTTCTTTGTGGAGTTACTTCTTTGTTTTCTGACCCTATTGATATCGTAAGTGCAGCAGGATACAAAGGATTTCAAGAATTTCTTAAACTAGGAGAAAATTTACCAATAAGAATTTTCCAAGTAGTACCAGGCGGGCTTCCTGTTGATAGAAAATTTAGTAATAGTAAAACAATGTCGTTAGCCCAAGAAAAGGCATCAATTAAACATCCTAATGTCTTGGGCTTGGGAGAGGTTTTTTCTTGGACAAAGGTAACATTACGCGATTCTAAAACAATGAAGTCCATTTCTTCAATGATTGATAATGGCTGTATTATTAATGGCCACACAGCAGGTGCAAGCGAAAAAAAATTAAACGCCTATGTTTCATCTGGAATTCTATCATGCCATGAACCGACAAATTATGATCAGGTCTTAGACAGACTCAGATTAGGAATGTGGATTATGATTAGGGAAGGTTCTATAAGGCGTGATCTAAAAAATATCATTCCAAAAGTACTGTCCAATAAAATTTACCTAGACAGGCTAATGTTTTGTTCTGACGGTCTTGACCCATTGGATATTACAAAGTATGGACACATTGATCATTGTATAAGAGAATCAATCAAACTTGGATTGAAACCTATTGATGCCATCACCATGGCCTCAAGAAATTGTTTTGATTATTATAATATGGGAAAAGATCTTGGAGGAATTGCTCCTGGAAAGCTTGCAGATATTCTTATTTTTGATGACTTGACGAAGATAAAACCCTCCAAAGTTTTTGTTGGAGGAAAATTAGTAGCTTCAAATGGAAGCATAGTTGCACCTGTGAAAAAGAAGACTATCCCTTCATGGATAAAAAATACAGTAAAAATTAAAAAATTTTCAAATACCGATTTTGAAATTAAATCAAAAAAGAAAAAAGTCGATGTAAATACTATATCACTTCAGACTGAAATTATCACTAAACTAGGTTCCACTGAACTTGAGGTATCAGATGGTCTAGTCCAACCTTCACTTGACAAGGATGTGTGGAAAGTAGCTGCATTTGATAGGATTCACGGAACCAAAAACCATGTTATAGGATTCTTGGAGAATTTTGGAGCCAATATCGGTGCTTTTGCTTCAACCTGGAGCTTTCATGAAAATGATTTGATTATTATCGGCTCAAACGATTCTGATATGGCTCTTGCTGCAAATACTTTGAGAAAAACTCAGGGTGGGTTGGTAGTGGCAAATTCTGGGAAAATAGATGCATTACTGCCGTTATCACTTGGTGGAATCATCTCTACTGATCCATTTGATAAGGTTTCATCGAATTTTGAGAAAGTCAATAACATTATAGTTGATTCAGGATGCAAATTTTCAAGACCTCACCTAATTCCACTGTTCTTACCATTTTTGGCCTTACCATCAGTACGGATACTTTCCAAAGGAATTGTTGATGTCAAAAAAAGGGAATACATCAATCCGATCAACTAAGTAATATTAAAAAGGGGGATTCAGGGGATTGAAGCTGAATCTTAATGGCATCAATTCAGCAAGGACCAAATGGACCTGTACTTGTTCTCAAAGAGAGCGCATTACAACAAAAAGGAAAAGACGCACAACAAAACAATATTGCAGCAGCAAAATTGGTAGCAAACCTGGTCAAAAGTAGCTTAGGTCCACGTGGATTAGACAAAATGTTAGTTGATTCTCTAGGAGATGTTACAATTACAAATGACGGCGCAACAATTTTGAAAGAAATTGATGTCCAACATCCAGCCGCAAAAATGATGGTTGAAATTTCAAAAACTGTTGATAATGAAGTTGGAGATGGGACTACATCCTCTGTAGTTTTTGGCGGGACACTCTTGGCAAAAGCAGAGGAACTTCTCAAAAAAGAAGTCCATGCCTCAGTTATCGTTGATGGTTATCAGGCAGCATCTGAAAAGACGTTGGAAATTTATTCAGAGATGGCAAAAAAAATCAAACCTGACGACAGAGAATCACTATTAAAAATTGCAGTAACTAGTATGGAATCTAAATTAATCTCAGAAGATAGTGGCGCTCTATCCAAAGTTGTAGTCGATGCTATACTTAACATTGCCACAAAAAAAGGCGAAACATATCATGTCGACCTTGACAATATTAAAGTAGAAAAGAAAACCGGTGGTTCTATACAAGACACACAAACTGTCAAAGGTATAGTCTTAGACAAAGAAATTGTGCACAGCGGAATGCCAACTCGTATTGAACATGCAAAAATTGCACTTCTCAATACTGCACTTGAGATTGAAAAAACTGAAATGAGTTCTGAAATCAGAATTTCTGATCCAACTCAAATGCAGATGTTCTTAGAAGAAGAAAATCGAATGCTAAAAACAATGGTCGATAAACTTCATGACATTGGATGTAATGTCTTAATTTGCCAAAAAGGAATTGATGATATCGCACAACATTATCTTGCCAAGTATGGAATTTTGGCAGTTCGTAGAGTAAAAGAAAGTGATATGATAAAACTTGGAAAAGCAACAGGAGGTCGCGTTTCAGCAAACCTTGAGGATCTAACTGAAAAAGATCTTGGATCAGCAAACCTAGTTCATCAAAAGAAAGTAGAATCTGATAAATGGGTTTTCATTGAAGGTTGTAAAAATCCTCAATCTGTAACTTTGTTGATTAGAGGTGGCTCTCAGAGAGTAATTGATGAGGTAGACCGTTCTATTCATGATTCACTCATGGTAGTCAAAGATGTAATTGAAAAACCGGAAATTGTTGCAGGAGGCGGTGCACCAGAATCTTATGCTGCATCACTTCTAAAAGATTGGGCTGATAATTTTGATGGACGAGAGCAACTTGCAATCAAAAAATATGCCGAAGCTCTCGAGATAATTCCTTTAACAATTGCTGAAAATGCCGGAATGGATCCAATTGATACTATGGCAAAACTAAGAGCAAAACAAAGCCAAGGTAGAAAATGGACTGGAATTGATGCTAAAAACACAAAGATTGCAGATATGTTGGCAATTGATATTGTAGAACCAATTGTAGTAAAGGAGCAAATTATCAAATCTGCTACAGAGGCAGCTTGCATGATTCTTAGAATTGATGATGTGATTGCAAGTTCTGGAGCACCTGGTGGAATGCCAGGACAATAGATTTCCTTCCTTAAAACTTAAGCCTACTTATCCATTAGATGTTTCGTGCATAAAATAGGAATAGATCTTGGTGGGACCAAAATTGAAGGAATACTTCTTGATGATTCTCAAAATGTAATTCAAAGAAAAAGAATTGCCACACCTCAAGAAAATTATGATGCGATAATAAACCAAATATCTTTCTTAACAAATGATCTTTCCAAAAATATAGATGATTTTACTTTTGGAATATGTACCCCCGGTGCAATTTCAAAACAATCTGGGTTACTAAAAAATAGTAATACTCAGTGTTTGATTGGTAAACCATTAAGAGAAGATCTTGAACAAAAATTAGAACGCAAAATACTGATGGAAAATGATGCAAACTGCTTTGCAATATCAGAGGCCACTATCGGTTGTGCCAAAAATTATTCTATGGTTTTTGGAGTAATTATGGGAACAGGTATAGGAGGTGGAATTGTCATTGATGGAAAAATTCATCAGGGCCGAACTAATATCGCAGGAGAATGGGGACATCACACCCTACATCAAAACGGGAATCAATGCTACTGTGGAAAAAAAGGGTGTGTCGAAACCTACATCAGCGGACCTGCACTGGAAAAAAATTGGGAACAATTAACCGGGAACAAACAATCTATGCCTGAAATAGTAAATTCAGAAAATGCAATGTTTGGACAATGGAAAGAAAATTTTTTAGATAATTTTGGCACAGGCCTTGCCAATGTTATTGATATACTAGATCCTGATGTTATTGTTTTAGGAGGAGGCTTATCCAATATTGATTTCCTTTATTCTGATGGAATCAAAAATGTATATGAAAAAGTATTCAGTGACTCAGTGGACACTCCAATTTTAAAAAATAGCCTTGGAGATTCAGCTGGAGTATTTGGTGCTGCTTTGTTGGGTTAAATTATTTAGGACACCCTTCCATTTTGGAAATATAATACCCATCAGTCATAATTTCAATTTCAATTTCTTCTGGGACTGACTGGGAATGACAGAATCTACATTCTTCTAGAGTTACCTTTGCATCATTCTCGCCTATAGATGAGAGCCATTTTTTTGCGTATTCGATTGCTTTTTCAATTTCTTTTTTGTCAGTGATCACATCAAAATGCATGATATGACCATCCTCTGCTTTAACGTAGGTGTCAAAAACATGAAAATCCATACTAAATTTGAAAATTTTTGAATATTATTTGATTGCTGTCAATATACTTGAGTAGAATCAATATCTGATCCTATAGACATGTCTGTATACTCTTCAGGATTTAACGAATAACATACCTTTACCTCAAATTGGATTATCTCTGCATCCTGATCAGATAGCGATTTAATTTTCTGGGATGATGTTCTTTCCATTGTTTCTGATATTATTGAATTTTTTATTTGACTTTTTGTGGGCTCGTCAGTAACAAAACTAACCATTCCACGAAACTGATATCCTTTCAAACTTTCTTTGTTAAAAACTGCAATAGTTGTCCATGGATTTGTTTTAAAATTTTTGTATGATTTGTGTTTGAAAAAATCTAGCCAATACACCACTTCATCATCAACTTTAAAGAAAATTCTTGGAGATACATTTACAATATTTCCGCCACCTGTGGAACCTACCACAAAAACTCCTTGGTCTTCAATAAACTCTTTAATTTTATTTGGAATTTTTACCATATCTTATATGAAATAGATTTGTATTAAAGTAGTTTTACTAAATTCAACATCGAATTAATTATCTGAATATTTTGATTGTATTTTTAAAATTTTATCTACAATTTCATTTACGTTTGCACTTAATTCAGTGCTAGCTAAAATTAAACCCGCTCCTCCTATTGGAACAGTGATTCGATAAACTTTTTCATATTTTGCCATGGCAAACACTGGTTTTCCTATTTTGGAACTAGTTTTTTTCCTTGTGGACCATCTGTAAATTGCTTGAGACAAAGAGGTCTCAGTCTCTTCTCGTGTAAGATAGTTAGTTATCCCTGGTTTTATTTTTTCATACAATTCTCCATAATCATAAATCCCTACATAACGAATTTGATCATCGCAATCAATAATCTCATCACAAATCTTTTGATATTCCATATGAAGCATCTTTCTTACTCAAATAATAATCACACCTAGATTTACGCACAAATAATTCTCATTTATTGAGGTTCTATAGTTGCAGGTGGCTTGCTTGAAATTGTATAAGTTACCCATGTTACATCTTCAATTTCATTTGTAATTCTATTGCTCATTTTTTCTAATAATCCATGGGGAAGTCTTGTCCAATCTGCAGTCATCGCATCAATTGAATCTACAACTCTTATCATCACAATATTTCCATATTTTCTTTCATCGCCTACCACTCCTACTGCTTTATCATCTCCTACTGCAGCATATGCCTGCCAAACATTTTGGTACAGGTTTGCCTCCATCAACTCTTCTTCAACAATTTTACTGGCTAATTTACAAATCTCAAGTTTCTTTGGAGTAATTTCTCCAATTATTCTTACAGCAAGTCCTGGGCCAGGGAATGGATGTCTCATGAATAATTTTTCTGGCACCTGTAGAATTTTTGCAATTTCTCGCACCTCATCTTTGTACAACTCCTTTAAGGGCTCTAGGACTTCCAAATTTAGCCAGTCTGGTAAGCCGCCAACATTATGATGAGATTTTATCACAGAAGCAGGGCCTTTTGAAACTCCACTTTCAATTACATCTGGATACAATGTACCTTGAGCCAACCATTTGAATGGACCATTTTTTTCAGCAAATTCGGAAAACACTGAAACAAACTCCTCTCCAACAATCATTCTTTTCTTTTCAGGATCTTCTATCCCCCTTAATTTACTCAGAAATGTATCACCAGCATCTACTGCAGTAAAATTAACTTTGAAATTGTTCTTGAACATCTCCTCAATTTCTTTTGCCTCATCCAATCTCAAAAGGCCGTTATCAACAAAAACACACTTTAACCTATCTCCGATTGCTCTGTGAATTATCAAGGCTGCAACAGTTGAATCTATTCCCCCACTTACTCCACACAAGACATTTCCTTGAATTTTTGACAGCTTTTCTACCTCTGATTCGATAAATCCTTCCATCGTCCAGTCTTGTTTTGCTCCACATACCTTTAGAACAAAATTTTTGAGAATTTCAGTTCCCTGTTCTGTATGAACTACCTCGGGATGAAATTGAATTCCATAAACGGATTTTTCATCTGAAGCAATGGCAGCAGCTTTTGCGCTTTCAGTATGACCAATTACTTGAAAACCTGGTGGGATTTCCTCAGCTTCATCTCCATGACTCATCCATGCTCTGACCGATTCACCTACTCCACTTAGAAGATCTTTATCGTTGTCTATTGTAAGCAATGAGGAACCATACTCTTTGTTGGCCCGTTTTACCTTTCCACCATAATTGTTTACGATTAATTGATGTCCATAACAAATACCTAGAAGAGGCAAATCAATATCAAAAATTCCTTTAGAAGGAGTTGGCGCATCTGAATTATATACACTAGATGGTCCTCCAGAAAAAATAATTCCCTTGGGATTGTGTTTTTTTAATTCTTCTAATGAAATATCATATGGGACAAGTTCAGCATAGACTGAAAATTCTCGTATTCTCCTGCAGATTAGGTGACTGTATTGTGAACCAAAATCTAAAACAACTATCTTATCCATTTGATCACTTTTTGATATTTTCTAGCATTCTTGTAAGAGACCAACCTGCTGTGTTAATAATTTCATTTACTCGTTCCTTTTCTTTGTAGTTTTTGATAATTATTTCGCGAATATCTGAACCATTTTTGTTAATTACGTAATCTATGATGGAATCTTTTTGTATTTTCCCATTATCTGCATCAATGGCATCCTTTCTCTTCATTTCCCCAAGAATTCTATCAAGGAAAAATGATTTGAAGGGGGCAATATCTTCTGAAATTTTCATATCATTTTCTAAAATTATCTCGACTTGTTCTGAAGATACAAAGGCATTTGCAATGACTTTGCCTTCATTTCCACTAGTAATGGGAATAGATTTTTTCTCGATTTTGGGCTTTTCATCTGGGGTTTTTTTTGTACTGTCTAGGGAAGATGCTTTTGTAAAACTTGATTCTTTGAGCATGGAATCTAACACTAAAAGTCGTTTTTCGAGAATTTCGATGGCTTGTGTGTGCTTATCGATTTGTTTAACCAAATCTTCTCTCCAACTAGCAATCTCTTTGATTTGCTCCCCAGATGGTTTCATGTTTGGATTCAAGTAGATATGGGTATTAAATGCATTCTAGGTAATTATGATATCTAGATCACTGTAAGAGATCTTTTTAAAACCGGATATAGGTTGAGATGTAGTAAATAACTCTGATTTTGTTTTTGCTGAAAGCCATTCTAAAAGTGACTTTCCTTTACTTAGTTTTTTCAATTTGGTTTTTCTCTCTGATGGTTTTGTATTTGAAAATTTACCAATCCTTTTACCAAAATCCATTCCAAACAAAACAATCTTTTTTGCATTAAAATAACTTGCAAGAAATACTGCTCTATCTCCATCTGTAAACCCTCCAAAATTTTGTATTTTATCAAATGGTTTTGTTTGAGTTGATCCTATCCAGTTTTTAAAATTTTTTACAAAAACGAGTTGCGAAATATTGTCTCCATGAGCATGTACTACAAAAACTGTTTTTGTTTTGCCAATTTTTTCCAAAATCTTTTGGTCACCATCAAGATCAGTTACCACAATGTCTGGTTTAATTCCATTTTCTACCAATGGTTTTAATGCCGAGTCTGCTACAATTTTTACAACTTTATTCATGCATTTTAATTTTGGAATGGCAAAAGATAACGAAGGTCCAGACCCAATCACAAAAACAGTTTGGTCATTAATTATCTGGCTGATTTTTTGAATCTGATTTTTATTTTTAATCAAAGATTCAAGTAAAATAGCAGAATCCATATCTTTTCTTTTACTATACTTGAATTCTTTTAGAATCTCATTATATCTTGAATTCCATCCTGAAATCATCATATGACTCAAATTGCCATGGTTCATCATAAACCATATGACAAAGCTAGGAAAGGTAGGCGTAGGTGGAACCAATCCAGTACGTATTATGGGAATTTTAAACACTAGTTCAGAGTCATTTTACAAAAAGTCAATTAAAAAATCAAAGCAATCAATATCAGACACAATCAAACAGATGGAAATAGACGGTGCAGATTTTATCGATATTGGAGGAATGTCTACTGCACCATATCTTTCTACTTTAGTGTCTGAAAAGCAAGAGTTTGGCAGAATTTCTCAAGCAATTAAAATCTCTCAAAACATTTCAAATCTTCCTATTTCAGTAGATACATGCAGAGCAAATGTGGCAAAGTCTGCCCTTGAATTAGGAGTAGATATCATTAATGATATTTCTGGACTAAAATATGACAACAAAATGGCTGATGTAATATCTCGCTATTCTCCATCAGTCATCTTGTGTGCATTTGATAAAAAATTAGTATCTGGTAATCAGGTCACTGCAACAAAAAACCTTCTCAGACAAAGTCTGGCTATTGCAAAGAAAAATAACTTGTCCTCAAACAAAATTGTGTTAGATCCGGCAATTGGATTTTTCAGAAAATCTGGAAAGGGTCCATTTTTTACCAAAATACGATCAGACTGGTACACAAGAGATCTTGCCATTCTGCAAAACATAAACTCAATTAAACAAAAATATCCTGTTATGATCTCAGTTTCCAACAAATCAGTAATTGGGAAGATCTTGCAAAAAGAAGATCCTTCTGATCGATTGTTTGGATCTGTTGCAGCCGAAGTTGTATCAGTTCTAAACGGTGCTGATATAATACGGACTCATAATGTTTCCCAGACAAAAGATGCAGTAATGGTAGCATCAGAACTCTCTAGGGGAAACAAAGGCTTATAATCAATATTTTACTTTCTTAACAAGGTTTAGTTGGAATTCAAAGAAGGATTAACTTTTGACGATGTTCTTCTTGTACCCAAATACTCTGATATTACCAGCCGATCTCAGACCAATTTAAGCACAAAACTTTCACGAAATATTTCAATTAATATTCCATTTGTAAGCGCAAATATGGATACAGTTACAGAATCTTCTATGGCAGTAACCATGGCCCGTGCAGGGGGAATTGGAATCATTCACCGATTCTTAACCATCAAAGAACAAGCAAATGAGGTTCTCAAAGTCAAAAGAGCAGGTAGCGTAATCATTGAGAATCCTTACACCATAAATCAAGATAAAACAGTTCAAGATGCAATCGATGAGGCAGAAGAAAAAGAAGTATCAGGACTTTTGGTAGTTGACTCTAATTCTAAACTGGTAGGGATAGTTACCGATCGAGATTTACTATTTGAGAAAAACACATCTCATTTAATCAAGGATGTTATGACCAAAGACTTGGTTACGGCAAAACCTGGAATTAGTCTTGAGGAAGCAAAAGAGACATTACACAATAACAGGATAGAAAAATTACCTATTGTTGATGACTCTGGATTAATTACTGGGCTTATCACCAGCAAGGACATTACAAATATTGAAGACTATCCATCTGCATCAAAGGACAAAAAAGGAAGACCTCTCGTTGGAGCTGCAGTTGGAGTTAAAGGAGACTTTTTAGAAAGAACAGAGGCGTTATTGGATGCTGGAACTGATGTACTGGTGGTTGATATTGCCCATGGACATAGCGGAAATGCAATTAGTACCGTTAAAAATATCAAAAAAGCATTTCCTGATTGCGAATTAATTGCAGGAAACATTGCAACTGCTCAAGGTGCAGAAGACCTGATTAAAGCAGGTGTTGATGCCGTTAAAGTTGGAGTAGGTTCTGGTTCAATTTGTATAACCCGAGTCATTACCGGCTCTGGAGTTCCTCAGTTAACAGCAGTTATGGATTGTGCAAAAATCGGCAGAGACCACGGCATTCCAATAATTTCTGATGGTGGAACTAGAACCTCAGGTGATGCTACTAAAGCATTGGCTGCCGGAGCATCTTCTGTAATGGTTGGAAGCATGCTGGGTGGAACAGATGAGTCTCCTGGAACCGTTCTGACTAAGAATGGAAAGCGATTCAAAGTATATCGAGGTATGGCCTCATTAGGTGCTTCGCTTGGAAGAAAAACAAAAGAAACAGGTTCCATGTCATTTGATGATGATCTTAATGATTATGTAGCAGAAGGAGTAGAGGCAATGGTTCCATACAAAGGAACCGTAACTGACATTCTAAAACAACTAACAGGTGGGGTTCGTTCTGGTCTGAGCTATTGTGGTGCACACACTATTTCACAAATGCAGGAAAATGCAGAATTTATCAAAATGTCAAGGGCAGGCTTTGCTGAAAGCCAGCCCCATGATGTTTCAGTAATGTAGTTAATTTTTTAAGCAGTATAACAAGACATTTCATCATGCTTGCAACTAGAACTATAATTGGATTTATTGTAGGTAGTGCAATAATTGGAATAGGAGTTTATTCACTAGTAACAGGCATTGGATTTCAAACAATTGAAGTTGATGAAACTTTTGATATTGGAGAGTCGACATCTTACCAAATCAGTGCAAACATGGGAGCACAGCAACAAATGACAATTACAGGAGAAAAGTTTGATCTTAAACTTTCAAGCCCTGGAGGCGATCCGGAAATACCACTAACGACCTTTACCGAGGAACAAACTTTCAATTGGGCGCATCTTCAAGATGGAGTAACAAGGATACAAATTCAAAACACTGGAGCATCTGAGCTACATGTTGTAGCGACTCTGCAGATTACATCAGACCCAATATTATTCACATACCACTTGATAGTAATAATTTCTGGATTGGTAATTATTGGATTTAGCATGGGTTTCACTCTGAGAAAACCAAAAGGATTCTAGTCTAGTTTTGCAGAAGGATAAGAGCCTAAAATTTTCAAAAACAAGGTGTCTTTCTGAATTTTTTCAAGCATTTCTGATATTTTTTGATTTTTTTCATGTCCCTCAAAATCTACATAGAAATTATATTCCCAATTGGTGGCTTTGTTTGGTCTTGATTCAATTTTTGTTAAATTGACATTAGATTGGTGAAAATTCTTCATAATTCTAAACAGTGAACCTGGTTCATGCTTTATTGAAAAAATTATCGAGGTTTTGTCCTTCTCAGTTTCTTTACTTTCTTTCTTGGATAAAACCAAAAATCTTGTATAATTGTTCATTGTATCGGCAATATTTTCTGCAATTACAGGCATCTGATAAATTTCTGAGGCAATCTTGCTTGCAATGCACGAGATATTGTCATTGTTTATTTCTTTGATTATTCTGACACTCCCTGCTGTATCATAAGTGGGAACTGTTTTCATCTTGTGTTTTTGAATAAAGTTCCTGCATTGTCCTAATGCTTGAGGATGAGAATACACTGTATCAATATCTTCTAAATTCCCATTTCCAATCAAACAATGCTCAATTCTGTGATAAATTTCTCCCATTACATTTAGAGAAGTCGTATTAAGCAAATCATAACTTTCTCCAATACTTCCTTCTAGGGAATTTTCTACCGGTAGAACTGAATAATCTGTTTTATCATTTACTGTACTTTCTAAGACCTCGGAAAATGTTGGGAGGGGAATCGTATCAATCTCTTCACCAAAAAAGGATTTTGCTGCTGCCTCACTATATGCTCCTCGCTCCCCTTGGAACGAAACTTTTGTCATTTCCTAATCTCTAAGATGAACAAAATCGCCATTGCCAAAGTTAGTTGAAAGCTTCCTCTCATCAATCCATGCGCATTCAGTACATTTAATGGCATCACGCATTGGAACAACCTTGCCCCCACATTTTCTACATTTGGTAAATAACACACCTAATTGAGGCTCGTCAATAGTTGCATGGATGGTTCCATTAAGATGGTTTAAAATTTTTAGGGTTACAATGTCATTTACTAATGCAATATTTTTCCTTCTAATGTTTCTAGTAGAGCAAACACATTCTACTTTTGAAGTTGTTGGCTTTCCATTAATGTAATCAATAGATACGGCAATCATTGAGGACATTACTGCTACAACTGTTCCTGTTACAGTATCCCCAACCTGAGGAATAGACAAAAGTCGTGGGTGCTTCACACTTGCAACACGGGTTGATTTATCAAGAATTTT
>JASFMV010000011.1:0-15259 GCA_050117375.1 Nitrosopumilaceae archaeon
ATTTTCTAATTCCGACATGGAAAAACATTTCTTTTGTTATCATTTAAAGTGAAACTAGGATTTTCAAATTTGAAAATGAATTTATTCTTGGAAATAAAATAAGTCATATTGCTCATGCAATTTTCTAACGTGTTTTTTGCAAATTGACCAAAACTCTTTGTATTCATCATCCTCAAGAGACCGTCCATAGTTTGAGTAAAACCAACTTACAAAAGATTCTTCGATTTTTCCAAAAATAAACCCCAGATGAAAATCCTCCGATACTTTTACTGCAAATTTTCTTTTTGGCTGCAAATCATCCCATCTTGACGACATTCCATCAAAAGTAAATTGGGCTTGTTCAAGCAAATTTTTCAGATGTTGTTTGCAAGAGTCTTCTAATTCCATTTTTTGTGGGGGATTAATCTAAGTAATTGCCCCAACCTCTCTCTACTAGTTTTTCAGCAGTAGATGTTGTAACACATGCAATTCTGCCTTTGGCGTTTTCTACCCAAACTTTTCCTTCACAAATAATTTGTGATGGGGAAACGGGAATAGGTTCAGGCAGAAGTCTATGGTCATATGAAGTCATTGGCTGAACTGCCATATTGCCAATGATGGTAATTGTTTCAGATCCTTTTGGCACCAATACTGAAACTACCCTTCTTTTATCATCTGTTAGAGATTCTGTAAAATCTACTTTTGTTTGGTCAATTTGGATCTCAAATGGAGTGTCAATATCATTTTGTTTGGAATCCAATACATTCCTTGGTATGCTGATTTCAGTTTTCCCTCCATCATCTGAATTAACTGTCAAACTAAGTGAATTATTTACAATATCAATTATTGCCCCCATAGCATCAACATCTTGTCCATGAATATCCAGCATTCCGACATAGGCTGCAGGGGTTTGTAGGGTAACTATAGGCATACTAAAGGACTTTGATTGAGGACCTAAAACTAAAATTTTATTTTCTGTTTGTAATGACGCGTAGATTTTATGGTTTTTTGGATTTACCTCAATACCCCAAGTTTTAGAAGGGACATCTTGGGTGGATATTATTTGGTTTGTCATACCATCTATTTTCGCAATTTTATTTTGTTGCAAATATGAAACATAGATTTGGTGTTCAGATGAGTCAACTGCGATGGCTTGACTTTTATCTCCAACTTGAATGTCGCCAACTATTTCTTTTTTGACAATATCTATAACTGTAAGACAGTCACATCCCCTATTTGCCACATATGCCAGCCCAGAATCCGAATCAATTGCTATTCCCCATGGTCCTCCTGACACCTTAATTGTTTTAGTTATTTTATGGAATGGTTTGACTGCAAGCTCATCTGTAACTTTTTCTAAGAAAGTAATTTCATTACCCGCCAGGCTTGCCACTAAAACTGTGCTTGTGGCCGGATCTGCTTTTACAACAAATGGATGGCGTGCAACGGGTATGGTCTCTACAACCTCATCTTTCTTGGAATCAATTACAGAAATATTATGGGAAATATAGTCTGCAACATAAAGTAAATCTACAGTGGGATTATAGGCAATAGACCACCCTCCTGAAATATAATGAATATCTGATCTTTGACCATAAGGCTGGTTAGATGAAGAATGTATCTCAAATTCAGTTTCTGGAAGAGGAATAGTTTTGATTAATTGTCGTGTGCTAAGGGTATAGACATCAATTCCCCCACTCCCAAATGGCGCAGCATAAATCTTGTTTTTATCAGGAACTACTGCCACGTCCATTATTCCCGAAGTGGAAGTAGTGATAAACCCCATATTTTCTTGAGTCTCTAAATCAATAATATCAATATGAGGATAACCAAAGCTTGAGACATAAAGCCTGTCTTCTGAAAGAGACATCCCCATTGGAGATACAGAAACTGGAATTTCCTCCATAATATGATGAGCAAAGACGTCTTGATTTACATTAATTGAAATCGAAATGGCAAATACTAACAATACCAGTCCCAAAACTTTCATAAACTAAATTTATGAAAAGAGAATAAAAGAAAATAGCATGATTATCATTTTTGAATATAGTTTTTAAAGTGTGTTTGAGATATTTGAAAATACAGATCCATTATATCTGAAATCAGTCAAATTTGTTCATGGTAATTCATTGTGAATGTGGTATTTGTGACCACCAATCAGAACCGGATTGTATTCAAAAAGAATGTCAGTGTTGTAGTAATTTTCATTTACGATCTGGTTAATATCAAAGGGTTTTCTGGTTTTTGTTAAAGAATTCTACAAAAATTTCTGCTACCTAAAGTGGGTGCTAAATGTCAAGGCCAGTTTAGAAAATCAGGATAATTCTTTTATAATAATTTCTACTTGTTTTTGTATGGCAGAACCATGTAATTGCGATGATCATGCATGTTCAGGTGATAAAAGCACCCACAAACATGAAAATGGTCAATGTATCCATACTGATGGAACCAAACATCCTATTCATGAAAAACATTAAAAAAATTCAGATTGATGATGATCTTGAAATAGATAAAACAGGTCTTAAGAAGGGCAGTATTTACCTGAAAAGACTTTCTAAGATTTTTTCAACTACAGAATTCAAGTCGTATTTCATCAAATTTGAAAAAGGTTCAAGATCAAAAATACACCTTCATGACTCTGACCAAATAATTATAGGCATGTCAGGAATTGGACAGGTGGTTATTTTTTCAAAAATAAACGACGAACAAGAATCCCCCATACTAGAAATCGAAGAATCCTTGACACTCAATAAAGGAGAAGCAGTATTAATTCCTGCGGGGAAACTTCACTGGCACGGTGCAGTTGACAATCAAAATTCAGCACAGTTGTCATTTATGAAGAATGGTAAAACATTTTGGTTTTAATTTTTGAATAAAAAATTAAGAGTGAATTCCCTATAGTCTTGGAATTACTCTGGATTTGGAAGTGAATGCTACGATGCTAACGATTGACACTCCAAGTATCATCATGGCAATTGTTCCAAATTCTGGAACCACGTTAGAGAATTGTACGTCCTCTCCAATTGGTCCGGTCTTTGGATCATCTATGCCATAGCCTTGGAATGTGATTTTGATGTCAACAGGATCAGATGAGCTGAGCGGTGCTGTTTCATGTGCTCCTTTACCATCATGATGATGTGCACCTGTATCGTCTAATACAGTTTCACCATTTTGGGTTACCATGATATCATGGTTAACATGCTCTGAATTTTCAAACTCAATTGAAATATCCATCCTTTCACCGGCCATTGGTTTTGAAGCCCAAACAGAAACTTTAGTTCCATCGGACATCATTCCGGTTGCAGATGCTGCACCTTCCATATGCATTTCTTCATCCACATGCATTTTTTCGTCTTCGTGTTCATCTTCATGAGTTTCCCCTTCAGCCTCGGCAGCTTGTACAGATACAATTCCTTGCATCCATGGGTGAACCATACAGAAGTAATCATAACTTCCAGGTTCAAAACCCTCAAACTTTACAGAGAATGTGGTTCCTGCCATAAACAAACTGCTGTCAAAGAGACCGTCTGGTCCATCTGAGGGAGTTCCTGATGTCACAGTATGTGCAGCAGTATCATCATTTGACCAAGTCACTTCACCACCTACGTCGATTGTTACATCATATGGAATATAGCACTCATTGGTTTCTTCACATCCAGGAACAGAGGTTCCTTGAGGAATGCTAACGCTTGCCGTAGTATGATCTGCATATGCAGGAGTTACAGCAATTATTCCAACTGTGATTGCAAGTAACACAAAGAGAGAACATGTCTTCATTGTATTCATTATGCGTAATATTTACCAATCACATAAAAACCCCACTAGGATTTCCAAAAAAGCAACTATCATTAACATTATTATGAAATTTTGACGAGGATTTAATACAATTTTCTATAAATGAAGACTTGCTATAGAACTGCAATATCCTCGTCATTTTGTTAATGTTTTAATTTTATTTAATGTTAGTTGTCAGTTATCAATTTGGACAAAAGTACAAAACTCTGCAAAGTTAAATGAAAACCAAGATAGTATCAAATTACTCACAGTGAGATTTCAGTGAGGATCAAATGCAATCAAACCCATGGCAATATAGACAAAGCTTGGAATTAATTGGATCCTCACCATTCTTCTTTTTTCTTAATTTTATTTATTATACATTGATGTTTTTCAAACATGATAATTCAAAAATAAAAAAGGAATTAGCTTACTTGAACAATTCCTGTCATCCAAGGATGAACCATACAGAAGTAATCATAACTTCCTTCTTGTTCAAAAGTAAACTCGTAAACTGCCCCTCCCAAAATTAAGCTGCTATCAAATTTACCATCAGGACCATCTTGAGGAGAACCACTAGTCACAGTATGTGCTGCAGTATCATCATTAGACCAGCTTACAGTATCGCCTACTGAGACAGATACGTTATATGGAATATAGCATTCATTTGTTTCCTCACATCCTGGTACCGCTGTTCCAGAGGGAATTGAAACGTTGACAGTTTTAGGACCCATGGTTTTTTGCTCACGCATCTGTTCTTGCTCACGCATCTGTTCTTGCTCACGCATCTGTTCTTGCTCACGCATCTGTTCTTGCTCACGCATCTGTTCTTGCTCACGCATCTGTTCTTTTTCTTGGTCTTGATTTGACATTGACTCTGATGAGGTCATCTCGGCTTGTTCTTTTACCTCAGCAGCAATCCCTGCAAAGGGATCTGTTTTTGGTTTAGTTTCTTCATAGCTTGGCGTTTCTATTGTTCCTGGTCTCACTAATGCTTCAGGAGGCTGGATATCTGCACCTAGGCTTTGTCCAGATTGTCCTGCAAATGCAACTGCAACACCAATGGCCACAATTACAATAGACCATCCTATTGCCGCCTTGTCTATAGTAGTCATGTGTTAGGCCATTAGAATCTCCACATTAAAGGAATTACATGATTATCATTGTTGAAAATAAAATAAGGATTACTTCAATCCTTTTTTGGCAATGAATCTGTTCAATTGTACTAGTTATACTAAAAAAATAATTGGAAAAATTAATTATATGATGTGAATTCCATTTTTAATAATCATCACACAAGTCTTATGTAAGAAAATGAAAATTAGATTAATGCAAATTAAACGAATTATGGTTTGTCTTGATGGGTCTAAAAATTCACTTAGAGGGCTAGACAAGGCAATTTTATTTGCAAAACAATCAGATGCAACAATTGTTGGCATTCACAGTCATCCAAAACATGGAGCATTTACCGCAGTACATACTCCAAAAATCAAGGAAAAAGAATGGACTAATGAAATACGGGGAATAATGAGTGTTGTACAGAAAAAAGTTGAAAAAAATAACTTGAAATTTGAAGCAGTGGTTCTTGCAGGCCATACCCCAGGCTATGACTTGACTACTTGGGCAAATAATCCAAAAAACAAAATTGATCACATTGTGATTGGTGCAAGAGGAATGGGATTTCCAAAAGAACTATTTTTTGGAAGTACATCAAACTTCATCCTGCATAAGGCTAAAGCCCCAGTAACGGTAATAAAATAACAATAGTTTCTGGAAATCGAAGAGAAATTGTTTTTTAAAGGAGTGATAATTGTTGCAGGGCTAGCTCTTGCAGCCATTTCGTCTTTAGTTCTCTTTTCATATGATTTAGAAGAATCCGCTGAAATGTCAGAAACAAATTTTCAAAAAATTTCTGACATTGCAAAAGAGTTTATCATTTCTAATCCAACATTCTCATATGACGGGATTCCAGATACACTGAAGTTTGATATTTTACCTCTTGATGATACAAATTCAAGATTTTTGGTAGAAGGCGAATTTAACACATATCATACAGGATATGGGGATCGAGAAAAGGCTGATCTTCCTGAGAATATTACTTTTCACACCATAGAAGTTGTAATAATTGATGAAAGAGTGGTTTCAGCAGTTATTGATAACCAATGGGATGAATTAAATCAAATCTCTTGCAGTACTGCAAGTTGTTAGACTCAAAATTGAAAATCATATTCTTGATTAAATTATCATAGTAAAGTTGAGAAATAACTTGATCCCAGATTCCCAGAAAATTTTGGTAAAGGATTTGATGACAAAAGATGTTGAAATGGTCCATCATCAACATACAGTGCAACAAGCTGCAAAAATTATGAGAAATGACAAAGTAGGCTCTGTTGTAATAATGAAAGACTCCAAACCTATTGGAATTATGACTGAAAGAGATTTTGCCATTAAGATTGTAGCTGATGAAATTCCTTCATCAGTCAAAATCTCTGATGTGATGACATCTCCAGTTATTCATATCTCCCCAAATGAAACCATTCTACAAGCATCGGATATTATGGTTGAAAAGAAAATAAAAAAAATTCCTGTTTTTGATGCAGGTAAAATCTCTGGAATAATTACAGCAACAGACATTTTACGTTTTTTTAGATTCTCGAATAACAAGGAGTTTCACAATACATGTCCCCTTCACACAAAAGAGCATCTGGTTAAAACAGAATTGTCAGATGGGTCTCATAGACTATACTGTTCAAAATGTGAAGAATTTTTTGAGATAGACGAGTAGAAACATATTTGCAAAACAAGATTTGTTCATGTAAATGTGGTTGCACCAGAAAGATATGGAATGTTTACTATGATCTCTGTATCTTTTGTGTGTGGGGAGAGCATAAAAAATAACCTATGTTGAAAGATTTTAAAAAGTCAGAAGTTTTATTATTTGAATTTAAGAATATTCTTCATTGCTTTCAGCTACTGTAAATAATCTAAGCAAATCAATTGCCTTTGTATTCCTTGCAGCAATTGTGTTGCAATCTTTTCACATGCTAGAGCACGTAGTTCAGATACATCAGCACGCAATTCTAGGTTGGAGCATCCAGGATTCAAGCGGATTATTTGCTGTGTTGAACTTGGAGGAGATCCATTGGTTTTACAATGCTGGGTACTTGATTCTTTTAGCAATTGTTTTCAAAAAATGCTCCTTTCTTAAAATTTACAATAGGCCTAATCCTCACAAAGTTTTTGTTTTGCTGTTTAACCTATCGTTTTTCCTGCAAGGATATCATGTGGTAGAGCATTCAGTAAGAATGGTGCAATACCTTCAAACTCAATGTGTGCCATGTCCTGGAATACTAGGCCCCTTTGTTGATGGAGTATACCTGCATTTTACATTAAATTTTCTAGTGTTCATCTATCCACTGGCAGCCTTTTTTGTTCTAGGTTTTCACAAAAAAATAATTTCAAAAATCTTAAAGCAACAAAGTACGGTATGACGTTGTGAAAGGGTTTCTAATTTTTTCAATTTTAATTTTTATTGGCTTCACCATCCCTGTATATGCAACCAATTTTGAGGTAATAATCCCACAGGGAGCACACAATAGATTATGTGCAACATTTCATAATTGTTATTCTCCTGAAGAAATCAGCATACAGACTGGCGACACAATTACATGGCCTAATGAAGACTCGGAGCCCCATACTGTAACCAGTGGACTACCTGGAAAAAGTGATGAATATTTTGATAGTGGCCTTTACAAACCTGAGGAATCATGGGTTTTTACATTTAATGAACTTGGAAATTTCGATTACTACTGTACAATTCATCCATGGATGATTGGAAAAGTATTGGTTACGGGAGAATCAAAAACATCAAATGTATCAATTCCTCAATGGATTAAAACTAATGCAGGATGGTGGGCAAATGATCAAATTACAGATTCAGATTTTATTGCAGGAATACAATTTCTAATCAAAGAAGGAATAATTACAATCTCTGAGACTGCAACCACTCCCGAACCAACAGGTGACCAAGAAATACCATCTTGGATTAAAAATAATGCAGGATGGTGGGCTCAAGGATTAATTTCAGATGATGATTTTGTAAAAGGCATACAATACTTGATCGAGATTGGAATGATTATGGTTTAGTTTTTTATTTCAAAAAATAATTACAAAATAAAAAAAGGAATGATTAGGATAATCCTATTTGTTTCATAAATTCCAAATTATCCCAGAACAGATATTCTTCTGTCATAACACCGTCTTCCCAATAACCTACCGTATTCATTGTGAGCTTGAAAGATTTTCCAGTAGGTTCAACTGTGGTTCCATCGGGTAATGGCATGGGTTCGGTAAATGTTCCCTCTATGATTCCAATAACACTTGTCCATTGTCCAGATGCTATCTTAATTGGGTGTTGTTCTATTCGAGCATCTGGCGCCCAGACAAACATCGCTTTCAAATCTTCAATATGAGGTTCTATTCCTTCTGTAGTTCTTCCATCTGGCCAATGAACCACTATATCCTGTGAATGACTTTCATGTAGTCTATCCCATTTTTGGTTTGTAAACACATCAAAATCTAATTCATCAAATGTTTGTAGATGTTGTTCTGCAAGGAGTTTAGCTGTTTTGTGTTTCTCATCTGATTCTTCATGACTTATGTCATCTGTGTCTTCATGAGAGTCTTCCGCCATTTTATCAAGCATTTTTTCTATGTGCTTCAATAGTTCTGGTCTATCCATCTGACTCATCTGTTGTATTTTCATGGTATGATGTTCAGACATCATAGATTTCATAGAATCGATCATCTCCATTTTGCTCATTGATTTCATTTTTTCCAACATTTGGAGATGTTTTTGTTTCATCTTTTCTTTGTCACCATGAGAGGCTTCACCGTGTTTTCCTTTGTCTTCACCGTGTTTTCCTTGTTCACCATGTGAAGATTCACCGTGTTTTCCTTGTTCACCATGTGAAGATTCACCGTGTTTTCCTTGTTCACCATGTGAAGATTCACCGTGTTTTCCTTTGGTTTCTTCATCTTGGGTATTCTTTTGTTCAGAAGAAACTTCAGAGCATAGCCTATCGCCACAAACCTTGGATTTGGTGTCAGAACCATATTTTGGATTAGATGTCCCTTTGGATTTTAGAGCATCTGCTGTTTGGTTAAATTCAACTGAGGCCACCACAGAAACTGTAAGCAGTATTGCAACACTGAATAGTACTGAGAGTTTTTTATCCATATAGAGGCTTGGAAAATTCCAGATATAATAGAAGTGTTTAGATTGCAAGTAATTGCAATTATGCCAAACCTTTTCCTTTGTTTGTCCTAATTAATGATTTCAAATATTCTATTCATAGAAAAAAGGCATCTCTAGTGTTTTTCATGAATTGGATGTCTTGTTCCGTCAGGATGGACACATTCACCATTTTCATGTTTGTGAGTGCCTTTGTCTCCTTCACACTCACCATGATTACAATTACATTCAGACATGTTGATTTTCCGCGAATTTTGGTTTTAAAAGATCTGTCGATTATTGTAATTAGATCTAACTTACTCAAAAAATAATTTCAATACAAAAGAATCTGATAAGTTTCAATTCATTTTATCTCAAAAGTTAGTTTCTAGACAGTTAGTTGAGGAAGAAATTGGGCAGGCATCAAACTAATTTAACAAAATCCGCCCCCGGCATCAGTTAGATGATTAATCTGCTTTGGGCAGTTTATCATCAAAAACAGAGTATTATAATCCAGTTAACATCGATTAACTGATTAAAATTGAATACACCAGGTAAGGGAACCGTCAAAAAGGGTTGACACCCTGCCGTTTCATAGAGAATATTTGATTGTAAAATCATTCAACACGTGAAACTGTAACATCAATAGACTTTGTAGAAGTGTTACCAGCAGAGTCAGTTGCAGTACAGGTAATTCTGTGAGTTCCTACGGGGAAGAATGAGCCAGAAGGAGGATTGCAAGTAACTTCGACGGAGCCATCAACATTATCTTCTGCGGTAGCATCATATGTCACAATAAAGCCATCACCAGATTCTACAGAGTTAATTGAAGATATTGTGATTTCAGGTGACTTTATGTCAACAAAGATAATTTCTACAGTGAATGATTTTGTAGCTGTGTTACCAGCAGAGTCAGTTGCAGTACAGGTAACTGTAGTAGTTCCTACTGGGAAGAGGGATCCTGATGTAGGATTACAGGTAGGCGTTATGCTACCATCAACGTTATCGTTTGAGATAACATCGAATGTTACAGGGGTTAATTCTTCCGATGACTCTATGATAGTGTTTGAAGGTACTGAGATTACTGGAGGTGTAGAATCAACAGATTCAGGTGACAAGACTGTAACTGTGAATGATTCTTGTGATGTGTTGTCAGAAGAATCAGTTGCAGTACAGGTTACTTGGGTAGTTCCAACAGGGAAGATAGTGCCAGATGATGGGTCACATGACACTGCAATATTTCCATCTACGTTATCATTTGCAGTTACAGTAAAGGAGACTGGAGTTGATTCACCTTCTGATTCAGTCACTATGTTTTGTGGAACAGTTATGGTTGGAGGGGTTGTATCTGCGGTTGGTGGATTATCGGGACATCCATCTAAATCCTCATAATCGTTTACTGTTTCAGGTTCATTTGGACAGCTGTCTTTATTGTCATTTATTCCATCATTGTCTGAATCAGTTTCAACAAGATCATCATTAGGAATGGTGTAATCAGGTTCTTCTATTATGATGGTGGTATCAACATCCCAGCCATAATAATAATCAGTAGTCTCAGGATCAATTAGTGAACCCTCATCCTCACCAACACAATTGAGGCGGGATTCTCTATCTGATGAAACTATTCCCCCGGTAATTTTTGTAGCTGAACTCAAATTGTTGGGGTTATCTCCTTTCCATAGTTGCCAATAAAGAGAAACCAATTGTACAACTTGTGCGCTTCCTTCATAGTAACATTCGAAAGTAAAAGAGCCCTTGTAAGTGCCATCACCCGTAGAAACAATATCAGAATAACCCTTTGCAGATAGTGGTCCTTCTACTGATAAAGCAGGATAGAGTTTACCAGTATAGAAGTATCCTGTAGGTAACTTTGGAGTTTCAACCCAAAATGTCACATCACTTATTGAAAACAATTCATCTACCTTTTTTTCACCTAGCCAGGATGCATTATTAGAAGAGATATCAGGTTCTAATTCATTGTATGTTTTACTTCCAGGTAAGAGAGACGAATCAGCTGGAACTGGTACTTCATAAACTCCGATTCGTGTTGATAATGGAGGAAAAGAGTCTGGAATCTTTGTTATAGTGCCATTTCCATGTTCCAGCCATTCGTGGGCTGGATCATATGAAGGAAGACTAACAGTAGTGGATTCAGGTGCAATGTGAACACCTCTAACATTGTCATTAATTCCAATTCTTACAGGCCCATCAAGAGAACATAATGGTTGATTTGGAGTACAGATAAAAAGCTGTGCGTCCATTCCATCATCCATGTATGGATTCTCATCACCATAAGATTTTCTCTTGTCTTGTTTTTGTAATCTTTTCATCTCTTCAAACATGTCTCTGAGGTCTCCTTTGACTCCATCTTTATCATGATCCTTATCAGAACCTGCAAGGAACTTTGTTGGACCGCCATCAAATACATACGTGGATTCTCTTTTGCTGTTGCCAGCCATGATTGTCATGCCGCAAGGTTTGTTTTCACAAGAACCTTCGAGAATCTCAAAACTGTCTTGAATCATACTTCCACCATAACATGAATCAATAAAGACAATTATTTTGACACATGGTTCAAAATTCTTTAAAATTGAATTTATCGAAGAATCTAGGATTAATCCTCCCTCATCAGGTTTTCCTGATCCATCTGCTTTGTAGATACTCAAAGAAGACCCCACAATATCTTCAAGTTTTTCTGAGAAAAATGGCTCAGAGCCATGACCGTCTAAAAACAAAAAGAATTCATGTCCACATGGAACATCAGGATCAAATGCTTTTGAATATGATTCCAAAAGTTTTCTCACATCACTTGCTGAATCTACACGAGGGTAATCATTTCCATGATAGTTACTAACACGGTTTGTCTGGTAACCGTTATCATCAAGATATTTTTTAATATCATCTGCATCTTTTGCCATTGCTTTTGCTACATCAGGGCTGAAAAAGTGTCTAGGAGGGTTATCACCTAAATCAATAAGCAAGGCTACTTTCTGATACGGTTTAATTGATTTTGGGCCAGGTCCTGTTGCAATAGGTTTGTGAGAAACATCATAGGCGGGTTCTCGTTTTACGTCTTTGTCTTTTCCTTCTTGAACATGCCAAGTCTCAGGTTGGAAAATCACATTATCAATTTCTACAAAATCAGATTTTGGCATGTATGATAAAACATCATTCCCATACTCAATGACAGGAGGCCAGTCTGCATAGACATAATCAAAGTTCAGAGATTGAAGATCAATCCACGCATATGTTACCGTATGAGCAAATTTAGCCCCTGGCGTATAGTCTATGTAAAATGCATAATACTCTCCATCATTCTTTGGGATTTCCAAACTGATTTGATTTTCCCACTCAAAGTCTTCTCTTAGAATCGTTCCTGGCTCTGCCTTTGCATAAAAAACGTGGGATGATTCTGGTATTGGTATTTGTTCTTTTAGCATATCAATTAATGGCTTGCAAAAAGTATCTTCTGAGCAAGACAAAACTTTTGATTTTTTGGGGTTAAATGAAATAATTTCCTCATTTAACATGAATTGTATTCCTTGTTTGAAATCATTATCCGTGATTTCTCCTGTACCCCACCAACCAGCATTATTCTTAATCCAAGAAGGAAGAGAAAGGTTTTCACTGACAACTAGGTCTCCAGAGGATGTCTTAAATTCTGGACCAAGTTTAATGACATCTGTTTTTACAAGATGTCCGATTGCAAGAGCAAAAGTCTTGTCATCGATTTGGTTCTCCGACCACCAAAGGGCGTTTGTTTTAATCCAAGTGGGAATCGAAGGGGTTTCAGAAGGGAATGGATCCGTATAGGTTTCAAAAATGGGTAAAGGTTCAGTTGATGCCTTTATTTCTCCAGTTTCTAACATTTTATCAATATAATCACATACATTTGGTTGGAAAATCGTGCTAGAGAAAACGGGTTCGGTCATTTCCATATAAAGAGAAGGTTCCCAAAGTTTTGATTCAATTTGTTCATATTCATCATACCAAATTGTGTCAGTTATTCTAACATCTGTGATTTGATTTTCTAAAACTTTAAAATCAATTCTCTCCAATCCTGCTGGAAAGGTAATCATCATAGCAACATTGCCAGTAGAATGATTATGTGGCCAACTACAATCTTCAAAACCAAAATGACTTCCAGCTACTGCATTTCTGGCAGTTCTTTCAAGTGCTTTTCTTCTATCCTTTAACCAATCTGTTTGATCGTCAATATCTTCAAGTCGTTGTTCAATTTCCTCTAATCTTTGATTGATTTCATTGATTCGCACGTCATTACCATCACTTCTTTGTAATGTTCGTCTCTCACTTTGAAGATCTTTTTTTTCATCTTTTAGTTCGTCTTTTTGTTCTTCAAGTAATTCCTTATGCATTGACACAAAATCCTTTTGTGCCATAAACACTCCTGCATGCTTTCTCGCAGTTGTTGCACGCTCTATTGCTTCTTGGATTCGTTGTTCTTTTTGTTCAGGAGTTAAATTATTCCACCAAGCACGCTCCTGTAGAGTTTGTACCTCACGATCTATGAATTTCTCATGATATTTTTCATGAACAATAATATCCGCTAATTCCCATTTATCTTGCCAACCTTCCGTAGTACTTTCATCTATTGGAGTTCCATTTCCTGGATCCAAAAGATCAGAATCAAGAATTATGATTCCTTGAGGACAAGGTACCCATGTTCCATCGTCATTTCGAATTTGGGATTGATTGTCACCACAGTATGCCCCCTTTGGAGAACCGTTATGTTCACCATGTCTATACCTTGGCGGGTTGCCATCATCAAGTTCTGGTACAGATTTAATTTCATCACCAAGTTTTGATTCTATGTTGGCTCTAATTGGAACATATTCTGCAATTAACCGTTCAGCAATTTTTCGCTCTCTTGAACTTCCGTTATCTCTTATTTGTTCAAGCGAAGAAATTAATTCATTAATGTTATCAATTACAAGCTGGATATTTGCGGTTTCAGTGGCGGTTAAATCATTTATTTCTGCAGAAGCTGGCGTGATTGAAATATTTGCAAATAGAAGTGAAAGGCCTAGAACTAAAACAAGTAACTTACTAGAAATTAATGAAATTCTCAACTAGTTTTTGTTCTCGAGTTGTGGGTTAAAAAGTTCTTGGAGAATCCATCATGATTAATCTTATTTGGAAATATTGACTTTAGTTTGTCTCATAATAATTTGAAATCCCATAAAGAGAATAGCTAAATTGGGTTGACACCCTATCCCGTCATTCAAAACCCAAGTGAAGGGATTGTCAATTTTGTTTTGTTCCATGACGTTTTTTGGCTATAATAGATGGGCTCGCGGGGATTCAGCTACTGTTTTGGGCATAAAATGAGACGCATTTAGGCGTGAAATTTTATGAAAAAATAAAGAGTTGTTTGGTTTTGTTTTATGGGAATTTGCCGTCATCAATATCAGCAGGGCAACCAAAGCCTCCAAACCAAGTCGGATTGTTAAAGGCCGAAGCATTTGGTGCGTCTCGACAAACTGCTTTCACGTCAATTGGAACATCCATTACGCCAAAGTAGTTGACCGTTCCAGTAACATGGTAACCATATATTCCTGATTCTGAAAGAATTTGTCTTGCAAAGTAGTGACCTGGGTCTCCATGGACTGCACTAACTGAGATATCTGTTTGTAATGGTTCAAAACCATCTTCTGTAGCTTTTTCGAATGCCTTATCATTCTTGTAGAAATATTTGTCTACAGTCAAAGAAGCTGTTCCAAGGTTTAACCCTGTCCTAGTATCTGTGATGAATAACTCCATCGGATGGTTTCCACTTGCCTTTCCCCATTCATATGAAGTGGTAGGTTCATTGTTATGTCCCATAATGACTGTAATCCATCTTTTTCCCAAATTATCAGGAAGATCAAATTCGATTACTTGTCCGCCATGCGCAAATACCTGATTAGGGCTTACAGCCGATAGCAACATTATTGCGGCAACTGAAGCAATCAAGAATATTGAGATATTTTTTGAAAACATTTTACTCATGATCTCCAGAATGTCCTAATCCGTCGTTGTCATGTTGGTCATCATTTAGATCATAGATTAAATTTGGACCAAAGTCAGCTACTGTTTCAGTGTATGGGTTTTCACCGATATTTCCTAGAACACTTTGTATGTTGATGTCAACTACATGTTGTCCTGCAAAGGTTACATCAGAATCACCACCATTGACTAGAGCAATGTCCGTCACCCTTGGTGCTCCTCCATTTAATGGGTCAGGAATATGTGCGTGAAATACACATCTGTCCA
>JASFMV010000012.1:0-15066 GCA_050117375.1 Nitrosopumilaceae archaeon
GAAAAAGGACTTCCGCCAGAAATTCCAAAGATACCTCCATGGTTAAAACTCAATGCAGAATGGTGGGCTACTGGACAAATATCTGATTCAGAATTTTTAGAAGGAATTGACTTTTTGTTTGAAAAAGGAGTTGTTTTTGTTCCAGGAAAAGGATTGAATCCTGAAGAAACGTGGAGCATTCCATCATGGTATAAGGATATTGCAGCTTGGTGGTCTGAAGATAAAATTACAGATGATGAATTCCTTTTAGCAATTGAAAATCTTGTTGCAAGAGAAATAATTGTGATTTAATTTGGTACATTCGACGAATGACTCAGATCCAATAAATCCTTTGTAAAATAATTTAATCACAATGAATAGTAAGAAAACACCACTTCTTGGACTATCGATTGGTGTCATTTTTGCTTTATTGGTTTTTTCTACTTCGTTACCATTAGTAGAAGCTGAAAAACCAATTGCTAGTGGGAAACCAGATTTTGTTGCAACAATTGACATGCCGGCTGATGAGGATCATTATAATGGTGAGAAAGGACGAGCAATGTTTTGGGTCGACGCAGATAGCATTGACGATCCAAATATGAGGATCGCATACAAAATCATACTACAAAATATTGATGTAGGAGAAATTGGAAACGACGGAACTGGTCAGGATGGAAATTCTGGAAAAGGTTTAGAAACATATCTATGGAAACTACACCTGCATCCTGCACCTGGACAAGTTCATGACGGAAATTATCATCATTTCAACATCGTTGGACCAGCTGATGATTCAGAATTGAAAATTTCAGGAAATACACTTACTGGAATATGGGATAAGGATGATTGGTCAGACCTTGGAAACGATAACCATGAAAGTGTTGATCCAGTTACAGTAATTGGAGAAATGTGCAATTCAGAAACAGATTTGAATATACATTCAGAGATACACCATATTCAGATTAGGGGTATTATAACTCCAAATTCAGATTTCTGTAATTCATAGGTCCCAAACCTTTTTTTATTTTTTATCAAAAGAAATCTCTAATCTAATTCATTAAAATCTTATTTGAAAATCTATAAGCTACAAACACCGCAATTACTCCCGTAACAATAGATGGAATTATTGTAAATTGCATCACTTGCGGCATTAATTCAAAATAGGTGTGATAAATCATGCTAGGTGATACAAGTTTTCCAAGTAAAAGCTCATTGTAGGTGTACATCACGTAAGGATAATACACCATGTAAAACATTGAACCTAGAATTCCTCCTGCAACAAACGTTGCTTTTTTGGTCTTTCCAAATGAAACAATCAGGTCCGCCATTACAAAAGGAATCATGTTCATTGAATAGAATTCTACAGATTCTAACAGTGCAAAGTTTGGAACAATTGCAGTCATTCCATAAATTAAAACAAACAAGCCACCGACAATTGAAATTATTCCTGGTTTGAAATTAGATAGTTTTGCAGCAGTGATACAAATCAGTGAAATCAAAAATGGATATGCTACAGTTGCCATTACAAATGCAAATAAAGAATCAGGATTGAATTCAAAATAATCTGTGTTTGAAAATGGTAAAGACAAAGATGAAATAATTCCAGAGCCTGCAAGCCAAACAGGTAACACTCCTAAAACAATTAGATATCTTGTTAAATTACTTGAGGACTTTAACTGCAAAAATCTTGTAATGCCAAACATTCCACCAATGCTGCAGAGCAGCATTCCTGCAAGCAAAGTAAAGTGAGGTGGACTTAGCAATCCATCTAAACCAAAATTAGAATGCCAAACATAGTCAAATGGTCCTGCTCCAATCAATAAGGCAATTCCAAGAAATTTTAGTCTGAGAGGTAACCTAAATGCCTCTTTGGAGTCTTGTAGATTCCTGTAACCCAAAAATGCAATTGCCACACCAATTAATCCAATTCCTACTCCAGAGTACATCAAAAAGTGTGGAGGAGAAAAAAATGTCTCAGGTTTGTTTAGTAAATGATTGGTAATATCCCAGCTTCCACCAACTGTTACTAGTAGTATTCCAGAACTTACAAGAATGCTGCCAAATATGAAAATTTTATGAGCATGATTTTGCAAAGAATGTCGATATTGATTTTGCCTTACTTCCATAATGTTTCAGTTAATATTGTTTCAGAATATTAGGGATTAACATTTACTGTATACACCAAGACATATTCTTCCTGATGATCAAGTGTACCATCAGTTGGATGATGAGAAAAAGAATTGACATGTGGAATATCAATTGATTTAACATACATTGTAAAAGGACCAGGTTGGCCAGGTGTAATTTGAAGATCCATGACATACTTTGTCTCAGGATAAACAGGTCTATTCATAGCCTCAATTGATGGATATTGAGCAGTAATAGTTTCTAAACCTCCACTATATTTTGCACCAATTTCATCTCCCACCTCAATGTAAATTGGAGTGTTTGAAAAATCATAACTTACAATTTTTACATTATCACCAATTTCTGATAAGGTGGGAAATGAAACAGAAACAATATGGATATCTCCATAATCTCCGATATTTTCAGAAATTGTACTTAGTCTAAATGATTCCCCAAGATTAATTTCTGTAGTTGACAATTCTACCTCCAAATATGGCCTTGGAGATAATTGTTCTTTTGCAAGAAATTTCTCTGGTAAGACAAATACGGTCATTGCAAAATAAACTGAAAGTGAAATCACAACGATTGCAATAATTACTTGATTTTTCAATTGTTATCTAAGCACTTTTCACTGAATATTAAGAATAATCTTATTATACAATTTTCAATCAACTTTAACATCTAATGCTTCCATTACGTGATGAAAACCCTCATCCTCCAGGTTTCAGACCAACTGTAACTTATGCCTTAATCATAATCAATGTAGTTGTATTTTTTCTAGAAGTGATAGTAACAGGACAATTTCTTGACTTTACAAACCAAAATGCTTTTTCTTTGTTTTACAATTGGGGGGCAGTTCCAAATTGCATAACAGGTGCATCTGCATCAACCATCGATTTTGGTGCAGGACCCCAAGTAATCCAGTGTCCGTCAGAACCATATGTTTCTCTTCTAAGTTCAATATTCTTGCATGGGGGAGCTATGCATCTTGGTGGTAACATGCTATTTTTGTGGATTTTTGGTGATAACATTGAAGCAAAGTTTGGCAAAGCAAAGTACCTTGGAATTTATCTTGCATGGGGAGTTGCAGCAGGACTAATTCACATCATGGGAGAGGCAACAAGTCCAATCCCTGCAGTAGGAGCTTCTGGTGCAATTTCTGGAGTACTTGGTGCATACTTGGTAATATTTCCAAGAGCGAAAATCCAGACATTTTTGATGTTGGGATTCTTTTGGAGAATGATGCATATTCAGGCAAAATGGTTCTTACCATTTTGGCTGGTATTTCAAAACTTGTTGCCATTTTTTATTGGTGGATTTGGTGTAGCAGGTGGCGGTGTGGCGTATCTTGCACACATTGGCGGTTTTGCAGTGGGTCTTGCTTCAGGATACTTGTATAAAAAAACACATGGTTCAGAATTTACTTACGGGACTCGTTATGGATATAGACCTGATTATTGACTCTAAAGAATAAATCAACGAATCAATCAACTGTTGTCATGCCCTTGATAACAGTATCAATGTATCCTGGACGATCTCAAGAACAAAAAGACGAATACGCAAAAGCCATCACCAAGGCAGCCGTTGATATTCTAAAAACAAAAGAAAACCACATTATTGTAGTCTTTGAGGATAATCCAAAGGAAAACTGGTTTTTGGCAGGAAACCAACTTTAACTATTTTTTATAATAAAAAAATAACTGGAATTTCCCCTCCAGTAATAGGGCACACATACACCTGGCCGTATACTCTATTTAGAACAATTTTTGGTAATAACAAAAATGGTACATTAGCTAATTGTACCATCAAAAAATAAAATTTAGAGTCCTTGAGTTCCTATGGCATCTTCATTGTTGTGAATCTTGTCAATGTGTTTTGATAATTGCTCGTTGTCCTCAAAGACAGAAGAGCAGTATGGACATTTGCTTTCTTGTGACATGTCTATTCTCAACATATCAACTATTTATGGCTAGTCCAAATGAGTTACGGGTTTATCCTTTTATTCTCAACCGTAATTAGAAACTCAATGAAGGTAGCCATTGTACAATTCAAGGCCTCAACTAACAAAGAAACCAATCTAAAGAAAATCACTGATTTTATTTCAAAAGCTGCCAAAAACAAAGCAAAACTTGTAGCGTTTCCAGAATTTATGATGTTTTACACTAGTTCATCTCAATCACCAAAACAACTTGCCAGTTTAGCTGAAACCATAAATGGTAATTTTGTCAGTACGATTACAAAGTCTGCAAAAGAAAACAATATCCCAGTTGTTGGTTCGTTTTATGAAAAGAGCTCAAAAAAGGATAGAGTGTATGATACATCCTTTGTGGTTGACAAATCTGGCAAAGTAATATCTACTTACAGAAAAATTCATCTCTATGATGCATTAGGATTTAGAGAGTCAGACAAGATGACATCGGGTTCAAAGATTGCAAAACCAGTAAAAACATCAATTGGAAAACTTGGAATGATGATTTGCTATGACTTGAGATTTCCAGAAATGTCTAGATCACTTGCAGCTGCAGGCTCTGAAATTTTGGTTGCGCCATCAGCATGGGTAAAAGGTAACATGAAAGAAGAGCACTGGCTTACGATAAACAAAACCCGTGCAATAGAAAATGGATGTTATGTTGTTGCCCCTGATCAAGTTGGCAACATTTACTGTGGACGAAGCGTAATAGTTGATCCTTATGGCAAAGTCCTAGTTGACATGAAAAAGAAGCAAGGTATTGCATATGCAGATATTGACTTGAAAAAAATCAAACAAACTCGCAAGGTTCTTCCTTTACTAAAAAACAGAAGAACAGACGTTTATCCTACTTTGAAGGCTTAATCCTACTTTTACAATTAAAGTTTGAACATTGTTTAGTCCATTTTTGTTTTCTTGAATATCGAAAAATTACCATTGGCCATTTACATTCATCACATGGTTTTTTCGTTGCACGAAGTTTGGCTTTTTGTAATAGGGGAGATGATGCTTTACAACCACTGTAATAATTTGAACAACCCATGAATCTTTTTCTAGTTGCAGGTGATCGGATTACCATTAATTGACCAAGATTACATACTGGGCAAGTTACTAATCCTTTCTTTGGAGTATTAGTTCCCAGGATAATGTATTTTTTTTCTTTAGAAGACCAAGAAAGAAACCCATTGCTGTCAAAGTATTGAATTATCTCTTTTTTGAATAGTGTGGTTTTTGATTTTGTAGTCTTTACAGTATGTCTTTCCTTTACTTGGATCGTTTGCAGTTGATTTCTTTTGGAAGCCATTTTCTTTTACTGATTTTACTAAAACTATTTTTATAGGGAATATAGTCAGTCTTGTTAGTGGAAAAGGTTTGTGTTCTTGGTGCTGGAAGTACCAAGTATGGAAAATTATCTGATAGTATAGCTGATATTACAACTCAAGCATCAGTTGCAGCCATAGAAAGTGCTGGAATTGGTCCAAAAGATATCAAAGCATCCTATATTTCAAATGTATTTGGAGTTGCCGATAGGCAGGTGCATATCGGACCAGTCTTAATGAGTAGACTGGGAATTCCAGACAGACCATCATTATCAATCGAGTCCGCCTGTGGAAGTGGCTCAGTTGCCTTCAGAGAGGCTTTTGCTAATATTGCTGCGGGATTTTACGACTGTCTTGTAGCTACTGGAGTAGAAAAAGTAACACACACAGGGACTGAATGGACAACAACTTACTTTGCATATTGCTCAGACTTTTTCTATGAAGGACAAGCAGGCGCATCATTTCCAGGATTATTTGCATCAATGGCAAGAGCTTATCTTACAGAGTTTGATGCAACAGAAGAAGATTTTGCAAAAGTTGCTGTAAAAAATCATGACAACGGATTGCTAAACCCAAAAGCTCACATGCATAAGAAAATTACTGTAGATGATGTAATGAAATCTGCAGTAGTTGCAAGTCCCTTAAAATTATTTGATTGCTGTCCATTCTCTGATGGTGCAAGTTCTGTTATTCTTTGTTCTGAAAAGTTTGCAAAAGAACATGGTGGTGATTATATCGAAGTAATCGGTTCGGGAAGAGGTGGATCACCAGCAGCTTTACAAGGTAGAGAACAACTAACAACAATTCCAAGTACCAAGATTGCATCTGAAGCTGCATACAAAATGGCAGGAGTAACTCCAAAAGATATTGACTTTGCAGAAGTACATGACTGCTTTACAATAGCTGAAGTAGTTGATACTGAAGACTTGGGATTCTTTGAGAAAGGACAAGGTGTGCAAGCTGTACGGGAAGATAGAACAAAATTAAATTCAGACATTTCTATTAATCCATCAGGAGGTCTAAAATCAAAAGGACATCCTATTGGAGCTACTGGTATTGGACAAGTAGTTGAAGTATACGATCAACTAACTGGGAAAGCCGGAGAGAGAACTGTTAAAGATGCAAAAATTGGTTTGACTCATAACTTTGGTGCAACTGGTGCCAGTTGTGCAGTTCACATATTCCAGAGTGTTTAAAATGTCTGTTGAAGAACAAGTTATTGAAAATGCTAAACAAGGAAAACTACTAACTCACAAATGTACAAACTGTGGATTTCTTCATTTATCAACTGCATATTATTGCCTAAAATGCGGTAGTAAGGGATTTGAGGATGTCCTTTTAGATGGCACAGGAACAATTGCTACCTATACAATCATTACAGTTGCTCCTGCAGGCTTTGAAAAATACACTCCATATGCCTTTGTGGTTATGCTTTTAGATAATTCCCAATTAAGAATTTCCGGATTTATGGCTGGAATTGCCACACCAACAGACCTCCCAGTTGGAACCAAAGCAAAAATCACTGGTTTTGATGAAAGAGGAATCATCATTGAAAAGCAGTAAAATAATTTAGTAAAATTATTAAAAAAACTCATAGTCGATTCTTAATTATTTTGATTTTCTTACAATCTTCATGTCTGTTGAAGTAACATGTGGAAAATGCGGTGAAAAGATCACAAACATGAAAATGCTAAAAGCGCTAAAAGATGTAATGAATCCTTACAGTGGAAAATGCCCTTCATGTGGACAAACATTATCAACATCTGAATTTTCTCTTGACGTCCAAGAAAAATGATCTAAAAAGATCAGAAAATGATCTATTTTTTAAAAAAATGATCACAACTGATCAAAAAATGATCTAAACAGATCAAAAAATGATCTATTTTTTAAAAATTTGATCTAAAATTCAAAATTTGATCTAATATCATAAGAAAATGATCTAGTCATAAGTCTTAATTAGTCCTTTTTTTTAGTCATGACTATGGATATGAATGGGGAACTAGAAGAACCAAAGAAAGGTAGCATTCTACAATCAACATCGAAGCGAGTTAGAATGATCTTTTCTGTAATGGCAAGTCCAAACAGAATTGATATTTTAAGAATTTTAAATTCCAAAGGCCCGTTAACTTATTCTGAATTAAAATCACTTGCAGGTTTCAAATCAAAAAAAGAAAGTGGAAAATTTGCATACCATCTTAGAAAATTATTAAGACAATCACTTGTCGCATTAAACAAATCTGAAAGAAGATACACAATCACTAATCTTGGAAAACTTGTTTTAAGTTTGGCAAGACAAATTGAAGAACGATCAATTATTGAAAGTGGAAAAATGTATGTCCGAACATCTCATGAATCAATTGAAGAATTTAATTCTCACAAAATTATTCAATCACTTGTTAGGGAAGGAAGTCTTCCATTAGAACTGGCTCAAAAAATTACCGAAGAAGTTGAAAATAGAATTTACAAATATCAAACCACATATCTTACAGGCTCATTAATTCGAGAAATGGTCAATTCTGTCCTATTAGAGCATGGCCATGAGGAATATCGCAACAAGCTTGCACGCCTAGGCTTGCCTGTATATGACGTGCAAGAGATGCTCACAAACTTGGATAACGTAGGCAACGGAACAGATGGTTTACTCTTTAATACTGGACAGAGAGTCTTTGCTGAACATTTACTTACAAACATTCTTCCAAAAGACGTTGCAGACTCTCATCTATCTGGAGATTTACACATCACAAATCCAGGAATTTGGTCAATGATACCAGATACTATCTTTGTAAATGTTAAAGAGCTAATTGAAGATGGAATTGTACTTGGTGGAAAAAATCTTGATGTATCAAGAGTACCAGTATCAAAGTCACTTGATGACATTACGTCTTCACTTTCTGTAATCATTAGCTTACTTTCAAAAGAAGCTTCACAAGAAATTGTACTTGATGGAATTGTTTCATTATTTAGCAAGCATACAAAGAACATTGAAGAACTTGAACAAAAACTTGCAAATGCATTTGCAGTTGCATCTACGACTCCAAACTATAACAAAGATGGAACTCTTGTTTCAATTAGACTTGCTTTAGGATCAGATACCAAAATAGTAAATGCAATAATCAATGCATACAAAAATTACACCACTATAACTCCAACACCAAAGATTGGTTTGGTTATAGATTATTCTAAAGGAAAGATTTCAGATATTTCTGAAAAAACTTCAGAGATTATCTCAATTGGAGGTAAGGTAACATTTTCCAAAGATCGTATATCGAGTTCTGGAATTACTCATGGTACAACCAAAAGTACCGGACCACTTGCAATCAATTTGCAATCAGTATCAATTAATCTTCCAAGACTTGCATTTGAATCAAACAAAGATGAGACTTACTTTAGAGCAAGACTTGCATTGCTGATGAAACCAGCTTTGTCTTCTATGGCTTTAAGAAAGAAAGACATCTCTGATCTTACCCGAAGAGGTTTGAATCCAATTCTTGCAAAGAATACTCAATACATGCAAAGAAGTTCAATATCACTTGTTGTCAATCTTGTAGGTCTCAAAGAAGCAGTCTTTAACATCCTAGGTTACAAGGATAATAAAGAAGGAAGAGCAGTACTTCATAAAGTAATAGAGACTGCAGTAGATGTTGCGGCCAAAAAAGGCAAGGAAATAGGCGATCCAGTCCATATTTCCATGACTGAAACAGACGGATCTAAGAGATTTGCTACCCTAGATGGCGAAAAATACGGCAAAAATTCAGCCTTGAATTCATCAGAAACTGATTCCTACTCACAAGGCATTGTTCTTAATGCCTCAGAGGTTGGGGACTTTACCAATAAAAGCGAAGAGATAACAGAATGCAACAAATTATCTAAGATTCTAAATGGTGGATTATCAGTCACCCTACAAATCGATAATGACGCCAAAGTTGCAGATATTAAAAAATCAATAGAGAAGACTGCCGAATTGACGAATTCATTCAAACCAGTAAAGGGTATCGCCATTTGTGGTGAATGTGGATTTAAAGACGAACCATTTACAGATAAATGTCCCAAGTGCAAGTCCCCTTACATAGTCTGAAATTCGTAAATTCAAAACTTTCAATGATCGTTTTACAACGATTTTGATCATTATTAGTAATACGATCATCGTCAATTCGAATATGTTGTGCCAATATGAATTTCATAGTATTGGTATTAAAAAAATTGACTAGCAGAAGGGGCAAGATCAAAAAATTTCGAGCACACAAGTTATATCCACATAGATTCTAACCACTGCGGGGAGATTATTATTGGATAATTCGCAAATAGAAAGTACTATCAATGAGATCCGTAAGCGCAGTGGCGCAGTAACGGCTTTCAATCAAGATAAAATTTCAAATGCCATTTACAAGGCATTAGCAGCCACATCTAAAGCCGATCGTGGACTAGCAGATCAATTAGCTAACAAAGTTGTTCAAAAATTAGTTGAGCAAGGATTTACAAGCACAAGAGCTCCAAGTGTGGAGGACATTCAAGATATTGTAGAATCCACTCTTATTGACAGTGGCAATAGCGACATTGCAAAAGCATACATCGTTTATCGTCACGAGAGAAGAAAACTAAGGGATGAAAAGATGAAGGTATTAAACGCAAGAGCCTTAGATCCTGTCTCAAAAAAATTCGATTTAAACTGTCTTAGAGTTTTGGCATCAAGATATCTTTTCAGAAATGGGAAAAATGAAATCACTGAAACACCCACACAAATGTTCGAAAGGGTTGCTATTTTGGTAGGGGTAGGTGATATTCTCTATGACTCTCAAATCTTTGAAAAATCAGCAAATCTTACTCAAAATACTGAAGAAGCAAAAGGCTATCTTGAAAAATTAGATAACTTTGACTATAAATTCAAGATTGGAGATTACTTCCTAAACAAGTATCACTTCAGATCGCTGATAAATCATTACATCACCCTTGCAAAACATGGTCAGATGAAGGTAAGTTTCAAAGAATTACTTACAATGATTGCAGCTAAGAAATTTGATTCATACTCTGAGAGAATCACAGAATACTTTGAGTTGATGACCTCGCAAGACTTTCTTCCAAACTCTCCAACAATGATGAATGCAGGTGGCAGATTAGGACAACTTTCTGCATGTTTTGTTCTTGGAATGGAAGATGGAATGGAGCAAATCATGAAATCTACATCTGATGCTGCATTAATTTTCAAATCTGGAGGTGGAGTAGGGATTAACTACTCTGATCTTAGAGAAGAAGGTGATATTGTCGCATCAACATCTGGAGTTGCATCAGGACCAGTATCTTTCATGAATATCATAAACACTGTCACTGAAGTTGTAAAGCAGGGTGGAAAAAGAAGAGGTGCTAACATGGGAATCATTGAAGCTTGGCATCCTGATGTTGAAAAATTCATTACAAATAAAACACAACCTGGAGTTCTAGAGAACTTTAATGTCAGTGTTGGAATTTGGGAAGACTTTTGGCATTCACTTGTAAATACAGCTGATGGAAACTACATGTTGCGTAGTCCTCGTGATAAAAAGCCAGTCAAAGAAATCAATGCACACCAATTAATTGATTTAATCGCACTTTCTGCATGGAAGAGTGCTGAGCCTGGTTTGATCTTTTTTGATCAAATTAACAAATACAATGTATTTGCAAAAGCAAGACAAGCACCACTTAGAGCTACTAATCCATGTGGTGAACAAAGCCTATACCCATACGAATCATGTAACTTGGGTTCAATCAATCTTGCAAATCTTGTTAAAAGAAAAGCAGACGGTGAATACGAATTTGATTGGCAACGATATGAAGAAACAATTCGAAAAACAACAAGATTCCTTGATAATGTAATAGACGTGAATCATTATCCGGTTCCAGAGATCAATATCGCATCAAAAGAATCTCGTAGAATTGGTTTAGGTGTAATGGGAGTTGCAGATCTATTATACAAATTAAAGATTCCATACAACTCCAAGGAAGGCTATGACCTTCAATCAAAACTATCTGAAGCATTGACATACTATTCCATGGAAGAAAGTGTTGCTCTTGCAAAAACTCGTGGAGAATTCCCATTGTGTTCAAAAACAGAATATCCTGAAGGAAAGATTCCAGTAGCTGGTTACTATGAGAAACCAAAAGAGTCTCACTCCTATGAATGGGATGCTTTGATTGAAAAGATCCAAAAGCATGGAATTAGAAATGTATTGACCACAACAGTTGCTCCAACTGGAACATTATCAATGATATCTGATTGTTCAAATGGAATGGAACCAGCATTTGCTCTTGTCTTTGAGAAACGAGTTACAGTAGGAAGATTCTTCTACACAAACAAGATTGTAGAACAAGCACTAAAAGAAAACGGCTTGTACAATGATGAAATACTTGCAAAGATTGCAGACAATTATGGATCCTTGAAAGGAATTCCAGAAATTCCAGAGTGGATGCAAAAAGTCTTTGTTACTGCAATGGATATCCATTGGGCTGATCATCTAATGGCACAAGGTGTTTGGCAAAACTGGATTGGAAATGCAATTGCCAAGACCATCAATATGCCCTATGACGTTACAGCCGATGATGTAAAATCAGCCTATCTGTTGGCCCATGAGCTAGGTCTAAAAGGAATAACCGTATATCGAGACGGTTCTAGGCATAAACAAGTTCTTCATATGACCAGCGAAAATGCCCAAAAAACATTTGAGGTTACTCCAACGCAACATGTTACTGACTATGTCAGCACTAACATTACAAATCCTTACATCAAATCCCAAGTAAATGCAGCATTGGAAATTAAAGTTCATGACGAAGAGATTTCTAATGAACCACAGCGACAAGAAGAGGTTTCTGAAGACAGACAATGTCCAACATGTAAGAATAACTTGGTATTTGTAGAAGGTTGTAGTATCTGCATAGAATGTGGATATAGCGGTTGTACTTCTGGATAGATAATACAATCACAACTTTTTTACTTACTTTTATTTTTCAATCCTTGTGGATAAAAAAATTCTAGGCATAATTGCCGGTGCTATTATTGTAATTGCGATTATAGGTGTTTCATTAACCCAAACCGATGGTCCTCCAATAGTAAAACAAAACAAAAATGAAAAGATTGGTCTTGTGATTAATACGCCTACATCATCTGTATCCTTGAAGGAAATAGATGAAATTTACTCTGATGCATCATCTACTGGTATAGGTAGAAGTAACGTCTACTTGTTTTGGAATCTAATAGAACCTCAAAAGGGGGAATTTGATTGGAAGCAATCGGATGTTTTAATGGGGCTTGACCAAAAAAATGATCTTAAAGTCACTTTGTATTTTTCAATTATTAATGGAGAAACTCTAGGACCATTTCCTGACTGGATTGGAAAACCATCAATTAGTGCAATACAAGAAGAAAGGTTAGTCAATGTACTTGATGCGATATTATCCAGATATCATATTGTTGATACAGTTATCATAGCAGGAGAAACAGAGTCTCAATTTAGATATTCTGAACAAGACATTCCTGTATACAAAGATCTTTTCAACAATGTATACTCTGAATTAAAACAAAAACATCCTGATGTTAAAATTGGAAATGGCTTTGCATTACATCATGTTCTGAATAAAAATTTGGGCCACATTGTAAGTGAATTGGCCATAGGTGATTTTGTCGCATTTTCGTATTTTCCAGTAGATAGCTTAAATGATATTGTAAAAACACCTAGCCAAGCTGTAGAGGATCTTGAAAAATCTTTTGAACTTGTACAGGGAAAAAAAGTTGCATTCTTTGAGTTAAGTTGGGCCACATCAGATTTTGTGGGAGGAAATGAGGAATCACAAAAGGAATTTTTGGAAAAATCATTTGAATTTTATTCGGAAAATCAATCAAATATTGAATTTTTTTCATGGTACAGGCAATACGATAGACCCGAAGGGACATGTGTGGCAGAACAGGAAGAAATTGGAGATGTTAGTATAGATGTAGGTGGAGGATCTGGGCTTGGAAGTAGTGAATTTGTCATAGAACGATTGAATCATTATGTTTGTAGTGCTGGACTGATAGATGTCAATGGAAACCCTAAATCTGGATGGAATGAACTTAAGACTCAAATTGAAATGATAAACTAATGATTTCGCTAATAATTGCAGAATCTGCATTGGAATTAGTTCCAAAAAAATTGCGTAATCACCCATCAGTAGTTTCACACGCAAAAAAACTTCAAAAAAAATCATCTGAAATTTTACTTGACAATTCTTGGCATTTTGCTGCAATGAAAGGAATAGCAGATGAATTTAAACGAGGAAGACCTGATCTTGTTCATCTTTGTATTTTAGAGGCCACTACAATTCCCCTGTATAAAAAAAATCAAATTAAAATTTTTATTCATACTATTGATGATAAAGTGATCTATCTTGGAGAAAACGTCAACATTCCAAAATCATATCATCGGTTTGAAGGGCTAGTCGAAAAATTATTTTTAGAAAAAACTATCAAATCAAACGAAAATATCTTACTTGAAATTAAAGAAAATTCCATTTCTGATCTTCTAGATGAAATAAACCCATCACAAGTAATTGGATTTTCAACACAGGGAAAAGAAAACTCTTTTGAAAATGTGGCTTCAAATCTACCTGAGAATTGTTGCCTAGTAATTGGTGGATTTCAAAAGGGACATTTTTCTGAAAACGTTCTCAATCAAATGGATCAATTAGTTTCAATAAAGGGTTCTTCTCTTGAGGCCCATACTGTAATAGGTCGAATCCTTTACGAATACGAAAAAACCATTTTTATGTAGGAAATTTTGTTTTCTTTTTTATGCAGTCATAGTATAGCCTGGTTAGTATTCGGGGTTTCCAACCCTGTGACGCGGGTTCGAATCCCGCTGACTGCATTTCATAAAAATAAGAACCAATTTTTAGGCCATCTTCAAATCAATACTATGAAACCCGCGATTAGAAAAATTGCATTGGAGAGAATGCAGATTCTAATTAGCAGTGCAATTTCAAATGCAAGAACAGATCCTCAACTTTCAGAGAGGCAAGCCCAACTTGCTCGACGATTAAGCACGAGACATAACATACGAATGCCATATGATCTGCGGATGGTATTTTGTAAAAAATGTAAATCATTTATTGCTCCAGGAATAAATTCAAAAATAAGATTGGGTCGAGCATCAGTTAAATCGATCAGAATTTCTTGCAACTTTTGTGGGCATACTTACCGTAAAATAATACCTCAATAGTTTTAAGAACTCTTAACACCTGCACCTTCAAATCTTTGAAATTAATTACGATATCAAAATAATCATTAAAACACTTCGTCTCTACTGTAACAAATTTTTGATTAAAATTTGAAATTTTTGTAACAATTTTCAAAAACATTACTATAACCTTAAAACATGCAAAATTGCATAACATCATACTATGGGTGATAGATTATTTATTTTCATAATTATTGGAATCACAATTGTAGGACTTACTCCTATGTCTTTTGCAGCTAATGCTAATCTTTTTGTATCAGCAGAAAACTCACAATTCGATAATTACTTTTCTGGGCCTCAAGTAATTGAGGTAGTTGTAATTGATAGTGACATTAATGATGTTCGTGAGGCAAAAGGTGAGCCAGACGTAACTGTTAATGGTAAAATCTTGAGAATGACTCAGGCAATTGACGGTAATTGGTATGGTTACTTTGCT
>JASFMV010000013.1:0-15043 GCA_050117375.1 Nitrosopumilaceae archaeon
CAGGTTCGACTAAAGCTGTTTACGCGGCGCTATTTGGAAATTTAGGAATTGCAGTTACAAAATTTATTGCAGCTTTAATGACTGGAAGTGCAGCGATGTGGGCAGAATCATATCACTCTGCCTCAGATACTGTAAACCAGATCCTCCTACTTTTAGGAATTAAAATTAGTAAAAAAGCCCCAACCGAATTACATCCATTTGGTTTTGGAAAATCTCAATTTTTTTGGTCATTTGTTGTAGCCACAATGATATTTGGAATTTCAGGTATTTTGTCTTTAGAACAAGGATTTTCTTCATTGTTAGGGGAGGAACACCACTTTGAAAATCCTTTGATAAACTATGTGGTTTTAGCAATAGCTGCAGCATTTGAAGGAAATGCATTAAGAATTGCATTGGTCCAGTTTAAAAAACCAATTATTGAACGTGGAGAAAAAGTAAGACCTTCAACTTTGTGGTCGGAGTTTAAAAACAGTAAAGATACGTCAATCCTAACGGTGGTTGTAGAAGATTGTGCAGCGCTTTTGGGAATTGCCATTGCTGCAATTGGAATATTTCTTACCGACATTACTGGTAATACGACATATGATGCAATAAGCTCAATTGCCATTGGAGTAATTTTGATGTCATTTGCTTTTTTCTTGGCCAAAGAAAACAGAGGACTGTTAATAGGAGAATCCATTTCACCTTTACAATACAATCAAATAATGAATAAAGTAAACAACCTTTCAGAAGTAAATAAAATTGTAACCATGAAGACTATGCATTTGAGTCCCACAACCGTCTTGGTTGGAATTGAGGTTAATTTGATTGATGGGCTAGATACTGACAGAATTGAAATAGTTACAGATACAATTGAGCAAGAAATAATGAAAATAATTCCCGAGTCAAAAAAAGAATACATATTTGTTGAGATTGAAAAATAAAACTATGGTTTTATTTTAAAAAATAGACGTCAAAAAACCCCTAAACAATTCAAATGTGTTCTATATCGATTAGATACACTGGACAAAACACATGTTCCACTACTTTCCTTGAAACACTCCCTAGACTCAATAATTTTTTTAATCCTTTTAGCTTTCTTCGTTTGGCCATTACAATAAGATCAATATCATTTTTCATGTTTATTTTAAGAATTTCTTCGGCAGCATCTCCCACTACAACTATTTTTTCAGCCTTAACTCCTTTTTCCTTACATTTTGCTATTTGTTCTTCAAGTTTTTCATCCATGGTTTTTTTCAACATGTTATTAGCACTCTCCATATCAGCAATTAGTTTTTGTCTTTCAGATTCAGCAAGAGCAAAAGTTGCAGGTATAGGAGACGATTCTATTACATGCAACAAAATGATTTTTGCAGAATCATTTTTTGCCAAATGAATTGCATGACGGACTGCCTCATCACCTGCAGGTGTGCCCCCATGTGGAACTAGAATTGTTTTATACAATATTTACTCCTGAGTTAGTTCTTCTGGATCAACATTGACAGTATCAAAATTAGTCTGCTTACATTGAGGACATTCAAGAATATTAGTTACTCCTGCTTTTTTAGAAAAGACGTTTCCACATGCCTTACAAACTCTTAATTCATTAATTGACACCATCACTATCTTTCCATATTATGAATTATTTAATATCTTGGTAGAAAACCATAATGAGAAAATCAAGGGAAAAATTATTTTAGTTTGATTATTCCTTCATTGATAAGAAACTCTATTGCCATTACATATTCAGAATCTGAAATTTTGTCTTGGGACCACCATTGAGCATTTGTCTTAACCCAACTTGGAATAGAGATTCCTGATTTTAGGGAGGTAATTGTAACAGATGCTGTGTTTGATTCAGGTCCAAGTCCTTCTGAGTTTCTGGCCATCACCTTAAAATCGTATGCGACCCCACTTGTCAATCCAGTAATGGTTGCCGAATTTGATGTGCCATGCTTTACTGTAGTAAAGGAATTTTCCCCTCTAACTTTGTACTGTACCTCATAACCAATAATAGAATTTCCAAAATCATCAGGGACTTTCCAAGATAATATTACTTGATTATCTAAGGCTCTGCCCTTAAGATCGGTAATTTGGCCAGGTGCTCCAGGATAAGTTATTGGTTTGAACGGAGTAACCTGAACTATCTTCGATACTGGTCCGATTCCTGCCTCTGTGACTGCAATAACACTAAATCCGTAAGAGACTCCATTTTCAAGTCCCGTTATTCGAATTTGGTTAACGTTATCAATTATCACATGAGTGGTAAATCTTGATTCTCCTGTCTTGTATTCTCTAATCCAATATCCAGAAATCTGATTTTGTACTGATTCAGGAATAGACCAGCTTAAAGTAACTGATCCATTTCCACGAACTGCCTTCAAATTTGTGACTTCAATAGATACACGATTTTCAGGAGTAGCATTTACTTGGAATGATGGCTGCGATGGCCCAACCGAATTGACTGCGATTATTTTAAAATTATAATTTACACCGTTTTTTAGCCCAGTAATTGTGGTTTTGGTATCTTTACCAAGATTAGGATAGGTAGTTACAGTATCAGACCCTTGTTGAGAAACCAGTACTTGATAACCAGTGATGGGTGAACCGTTTGAAGATGGTTGAATCCAAGAAAGAAATACTTGGTTATTACTTGGAATTGCGTTAATTCCTCTTACTCTATTTGGAACCTCAGCAGTTGTAGAAGCAGATGGAGTTTCTGAGACTATATTGGATTCAGGCCCATGACCAAAAGAATTTTTTGCGACAATTTTAAATGAATACGGAGTTTCATTTTTCAATCCTGTAATTTGGGACGTCTTTGAATCAGATGTCACAGTTTTGGTTTTGATTTCATCAGTATCTACTTCCCAATAATATATTTGATAACTTGAGATTTTTGTTCCAAAATCAAAAGGTGAGCTCCATGTCAAAGTTATTTTTTGATCTCCCCTTGTAGCTTGCAGGTTAGTTATTTTTTCTGGTACAAAGGATGTTGGAGAACCCGTAGGAGTAGCTGAAACAATTTTAGAATCTGCACCTTGGCCTTTGTCATTTACAGCAAATACCTGAAAACTGTAAGGAAGCCCATTAGTAAGGCCAGTTATTCTAGCCTCTGTTATTGTTATTCCCAAATTAGAATAAGTTGTAGTTGCGTCTTTTCCAACTTCCCACACCACAACTTTATAGGATTTTATGGTTGAACCGCCATCATAAGGAGCAATCCATGTTAAAAGAACCTCATTGTTTCCTGGAATTGCTGTAAGTTCAACTACTTCGTCAGGAGTTGAGACATATTGTTGAGCAAATGAGGGAATTGTGAGAATTGGAATTAAGACAAAAAATGCAAGTAAAGGAATTAAACTAAATCTCACTTTGTTAATCATTGCCTATAGGTTTGATAGAGTATCTTGCTAAGTTGAGCTTTTGCAGAAATTATATCAGTTCTTAGTTGTGAGATTTTTTCCACTTGGTTGGTAACTTGTTCGTTAAAGTCTTCTGGTCTGTCTGAGTCATGTACCAAAGCTTTTAGCATGTCTTTGGAAATTACTAGTTGTTTTTGAAGGTCGGCTATTTTTGCCTCAAGGTCAGTTGCCTTCGTGGAGGAATCTGCATTTCCTGCAACTTTAATGGATATACTTTCAGAATCTGTAGCCGTAATCTTTGCGCTTGTTAATTGACAAGTATTTGGTGCAATTTTATCACCTAGTTTTACATTCACATCTTGGTTATCAGATGAAATCATAATTATTGGAATTCTTACTTGTTTTTCCCCAGCACATGCCTCAAAGACAACATCATAAGTATCAGGGGTTGCCACAGACTCACTAATTGAAATTATTGTTGCTGTTTCTCCTTGTATTGGTGTTCCTGAAAATGACATTTTTTCTACAATGTTAGCAGATTTTACTGGAGTGTAAAGAATAAAGTATAATCTGTGAAGCTCTGCCCTAGCATCATTTAGTTTTTTCCTAGTGTCAGCAATTTTGTTTCCTTGTTGTTTGTTTTCCTCAGTTTTTCCCTTTCCGATGGATTGTTTTGCTTCTAAAAGTTCTTGTTTTAAGGTTTCAACTTTGGCTAAAGCAGAAGTAATAATTTGAGAAACATCGCCTTTGCTAACCAGGGTTGCAGAAATAGAATCGGGGCTGGCTGCTTTAATTATAGTTGCACTTGGAACACATGTATTTGCGCCGATTGTTTCGGCAAGTTCGTAACTCTTTGTTTCACTGTCAGAGTGAATTATCACTTCTGGGGAAACAAGAGGTTGTGAGTTGGCACATACTTCAAATACATAGTCATAACTTCCGACAGATACTTTTCCTATTGCTTTTCCAAAGTCAGTTTTAATTGGGGTTACAAGTAATTTGTTAATTTTACCCGAAGTTACTTCAAGTTTTGAGATAAGTTCATTTAGTTTTGTTTCATCAACTGATTGTGCCCATCCTTTTGTAACCAACTTTGTTACACTACTAGGTTTAAGACAGGCAACAGAATTACTTCCCTCTCTGATTACTTTGAATTTTCCAGAGTCACAAACCACTTTATCATTGGAAATTCCTATTTTTGTTTGTTTTTTTGGAGGAATAACATCTGCATATGCATCATTTACTGATGTAATGGTTACAGTAAGAAGAATAGTCATAAGAGAAATTGCTAAAAATAATGTTTTCATGATTTACCCCAACCTTATTCCTATTTAGCACCTTTGGTGGGGGTATTCTGATAGTACCAACGTTAGGTAACATTGTTTACTGCATATTGGAAGAGGGTTTTTGGCCTCACTTCCAATCAGAACAGATGACTGTTCAAATGTTTGTCCATTTTTTATCTGAACAACTTGCGTCATGAAATGATTATTTACATTGTTGATATTAAAGAGCAAGATTTTTGAACAAAATTCAAAACAAGATATCTAGTTGATCTTATTTTGATTAAAGACAACCCTAAGATTGTTTTCCGTATGAAATTGAATTAAGGTTTGTTTTCAAAGCCAAATGATATTGCACAGGATAAGCTACAAAAACTGCTTTGTCGTGAAGAGTATTCTTTTCCGCATTGCTTACAAGATTTCATTTAATTTCAATGAGACGTCATCAGTTTTATCAAATCCAATAAATGGGCTAACGTGGGTTCAAGCTAAATACTTGACAAATCAGTCTAGGATAATCAAGGAATCTTAGAATTCTTCGATTCTTGCATACCTGAGGAATTTCTTTGGATGCTCCTCAACTGACTTTTTGATTTTTAGTCTATCGGATTTGGATATGCCTTTCATGTTTTTCATCATCTCATTGAGTAGATCATAGCTGGTTTGTGCCCCTTTGTACAAACCTAAATGAAACAAAATTGGCAATTTGAAGAGTTGATCATCAGTTTTTAAGCTTACATCTTCAGGAGTTTTGGCATTTTTTGATTTTATTTGCAATGATTTATCCACTGCCGTTCCAAACAATTCAGATAGACCGGAACTTATACTACGCTCAAGTTTAGTGTTTTTCTCTTTTTTTGCCATAGAAACTATTCGCTTTATTTTCAAAAGAGCTTGATTTTCTTCAATTCCATCAAAATCAGGAGATGTCAAGTCAACCCCAAAGCATGTTTTGAAATAATCAATAATGTAGGATAAAGATTCCTTTCGGCATGCTGCCTTTGTAGTTCCAAATGGACAGTTATCACAATTTGTTGTAAAGTATCTTGCGCCACGCTCACCAAAGCTAGACAGAATAATTGTATCGTTTTTTCTCAATTTTTTTAAGGTTCGAGATATTGTTGCTTCATCAATTTTTAGCATGTCTGATATTTCTGTTGCAGAGTATGATCCTTCATCGATAAGCTCTAGAATGTCCTTTTCTATTTCACCCGGAGATCTCCTTGTTGATTCACCGATTTCATCCCCCAGATAATGCCATACGAGCTTGTCGTCATTTTGATGATTAATCTTTAGAATTTTTTCATCAAATTCTGCAACAAATCCTGATGATGTTTCATGTTTTAGAATTTTTTTAATTATTTTTGATAAATTCTTATTTTTTAAATCAGATACAAGATCTGTAATTTCTTTTAGGGTGATGGTATTTTTACCCGTACGCCAAAGATAGTATAAAGCCCATCGTGCCTTTCTATCATCGCTTCTTTCAATTTTTCTCAGTATGCTACAAAATTCATCAATTAAATCCCATTTAACATCAATGAGTAATGATTCATCGTTTTTTATCATCAGTGTTTTATCAAGGGTTTTACAGAAATCTTCAAGAAGTTTATTTTGAATAGATTTTTTATTGGATATGGGTTTTTTTGGTTTAACTGATTTTGATCTTTCTAGAAATCTTTTGAGAAATTCCTCTTTATCTAAAGAATCTTCTTTGCGCAAATCACCAGTCCCAAATTTTAGAGTTTCAAAAAAGTCAAGATCATTGGAGAGGATTGAATCAGGACGAAAAACTTTCAGTCCCATAAGAGCTGATTTTGAAAGACCCAAGGCAATTTTGATTGATTATTCAAGCCTATAAAGTCATCTATTTGATATTAGAAAGACCAATATTATCTAGATTGTTTTTATCAAAACTTTATCAAAACAAATCCTGATTAAATACAAATTATCAATAACAGTTTTCAGAATGAGCACTCAATGTATTCAAACTACAAGGCAACCTGAGCCAACAAAAATCCTGGTTGAAAGCAACCCAGTAAAAGAAGAGGTAAAACTTTCGATGAATAATTCTTGGGAAGATCTCCGAGGACTAACATGGGTATTTCATGAGGACTGGAGCTAAATTCATGATATACGAAAGTGCCATCATGGTTTTTGATTATTTAACAAGTTGGATAAATAACAGACGTTATGGACGTGGAGTAAAACAAACTGAATTTAACCAAGAATTATTAGATTCCTACAAATAAAAAATCAATAATTTATTTTAAAAAATTTAAATTAATTTTTAAATTGTAGTTATTTTTATTTCATCAAAAAGATTCTCAGCTTTTTTAATAATTTTCTTATCATCTGCATTAGGTTCTGCAGCTATCAATACTAAATTCTTCCCAATTGGTACACTAATTATAAGCTGATTTTGTCTTCTTGATGCAATGTAATCAATTGGTCCTAACACATCATCCAATTCTTGTCTCATATTATAATCAAGCTGCATTTGCATGTACACCATACGGACTTTTTCATCAGATAATAAGGGCGATATTCCTTTCCTAAACCCTCCAGCTACTAATCGTCCTAATCCATTAATTACTCCTACATGTCTTACGTTTTCTTCATTAGACAAAGTCTTACATGCTTTTTCTAATCTTTTGATGTCTTCAACTTTCAATAATGTCATTTTGTCTCACAAAAATTTCCTTAATTAAAAATTATTCTACCACCAATGATTTTCATGACAATCACATACACAACCATTATCACATTTCATTCGTTTGCAATCCTCGCACGATTTCATTCTAAGATAGCTCATTTTTATAATCAAATACCCAAAAGACTCATTTAAAGACCATCCAAATTCGCTCCTGTTAAAATGAGATCAACTAGTTGACTTTGGGAGAATTTTTTACAATTTTCTGTGTCTTTAATAATTTACTAGAATAAACATGAGTAAAAGTTGAGATATGCAAGTTATCAAAAAAATAAGGAAAATCATGGCCAGACTTTAATTGCCTCAGTTACAAAATTGAAAAAAAATGAACCGAGATTTTGAAGAACGCCTAAAAATTTATTCGGAGATGATTCAAGTAGCAATGAGGAAAAAGCCTACAGGCAAAAGGAATTTCTCAGAAAACATCGGTATCAAAAAAGAGTACAAAAATGAGATGTATTAATTGTGGAAATCAAGGAAGCTGGAGAGATCCCACATGCAACAAATGTGATAAACCCCTGCATCAAAAAAATTGTAAGGGAAGATCTTCTGATTGTAAATGCCATGAATTTAATGAACAGGCGTGGATACAAAAAAAATCCAACCAAAATTAATTACAAGTATAAATCTAATTAATATCCATGGTTTTTGTTATGAATAATTTCTTAAACTTTCATGAAAACAATTACTTTGGAATAAAGATTGAAGTACTCAAATCAAAAACACAGATTGGTCAATGAACGATAAGATTGGAATTATTGTAAATCGATTAGTATACGGTTTTACTTTTGCTTTTCTTTATCAAATTGTAATCGGGATTGCAACTTCGTTGTTGTCAATACCACTTACAGGAAATATACAAGATTTAATCTCGGGGTTTGAGAATATTGAATCTCAGCAAGGGCCATTATTTGTAGGATGGTGGATCATCTCCACAATAATTATCACTGCAATTTCACTAGTAATAATTCGATATAGAAAATATCTTTCACCATACAAAGAAGAAGAAAACATCCATGTTCCACCAAAAATTACTGCTGTGACTGCAATCATTATTGGTGCAATAATGTCTTTTTTATTTTTCTTAATTGACTTGATAATTGGTGCAATAATAAAACCAGGCTCAAAAACAGATGTTCTAGCCATATATCAAGCGGCAATGGCAGGTGATCTTCTTCCATTAGTTGTAAGCATTATTTTTTCAATAATTGCTGGATTTGTTATAATAGGAGTTGTAAGTAAAACTTCTACTTTTTCTAGATTAACTGACGAATTTGGATTAAATGATTTTACACGTTTTTCTAAAATCATCAAAAAAGACAAATCAGAACGTACAACTCTAGCAGACACAATTGGACTAAGACCAGGTGAATTAATCCTAGTTGGAGAACAAAAGGTAGACCATACAAAAATCGAGTTATTCGAATATGATGAAAAAAATGTCATTGAAAATAAAAATGCAACAATTGAAGAGTGTTTAGAATCTAAGCACAAACCCAATGTTTCTTGGATAAACATAGTTGGCATTCATGATCCGAAGATAATAGAAAAAGTTGGAAATGAGTTTGGTTTGCACAGACTGCATCAAGCAAACATTATGAACACCGAATTACGACCAGCCATAGAAATTTCTGAAGACTATATTCATCTCACGTTAAAGATGCCTCATTTTAATACCGAAAAGGGGAAAATCGAGCTCGAACAGATATCATTTGTTGTGGCAAAAAATCATCTCCTGACTTTTCAAGAGATTGAAGAGGATTTTTTTGACAAAATAAGAGATAGATTGAGGGAAAATGTTGGAACTTTAAGAAAACGAAATACAGATTATCTTACATATACATTAGTAGATGCAATAGTTGATAGTTATTTTCTGGTTCTTGAACAAATCGGAGACATTACTGAGAAGTTAGAAGATGAATTGATGTCTAACCCTGGACCCCATACCTTACAAACACTTCAATTATTAAAAAGACAGATGATCTTACTTAGAAAATCTATTTGGCCTGCAAGGGAGGTAATAGACAGTTTACAAAGGAGTCATTCTGCATTAATTGAAGAAGAAACCAAAACCTACCTTAGAGACAGCTATAATCACATTGTCCAGGTAATTGATACCATAGAAGGATTACGTGACGTCGTTGGAGGCATGCTTGATACCTACCTTTCTAGTGTGAGTAACAAAATGAACGAAGTCATGAAAACATTGACTATCATTGCAAGTATCTTTATCCCAATCACCTTCATTGCAGGAGTTTATGGAACAAATTTTGATTATATTCCTGAACTTGCGTGGGAGGGAAGTTATTTTGTCATGATTGGAGTAATGATAATTATTGTGATCATCATGGTAGCGTGGTTTAGAAAAAGGCAATGGTTATGATTTTTTAAAATGACTAGTAAATCCATGCAAAGAACTTATGAGATTCTAGAAGGAGTTACAAGTGATAAAGCTACAAAATCTTTTCAAATTTTTATTGTGTCTCTGATTGCAGTTAATGTCCTTGTGGTGATTATTGAAACAGAAGAATCTGTTTTGGATGAATATGGTTATCTTTTTACACCCTTTGAAGTTTTTTCAATTATTATCTTTACTGGAGAATATGCTGCACGATTAATTGTTTGTAAGTTAAATCCCAAGTACCAAAATTCAAAGCTGGGAGTAATTAGGTTTGTTTTCACTCCAATGATGTTAGTAGATTTGGCTGCAATCCTACCTTTCTTCCTTCCATTTGTCATCGCAGATACTAGAATAATTAGGGTAATCAGACTGTTGAGATTATTCAGACTATTCAAACTTGCTAGATATTCAGATCCCATGAAGACACTTGGAGAGGCATTAAAAGCAAAAGCAGGAGACTTGGCAGTTGCGTTTTTTATTTTGTTTATTGTTTTGATCTTTGCTTCTAGCTTGATGTATTACGCTGAAAAAGAAGCCCAACCTGAGATATTTTCAAGCATCCCTGCTTCAATGTGGTGGGGAGTTATTACACTTACCACAATTGGTTATGGAGACACTTATCCTGTAACAGTAATAGGAAAAGTGGTTGGTGCAGGAGTAGCAATTATAGGAATTGCAGTATATGCGATTCCGACAGGAATTATGGCCTCAGCATTTACTGAACAATTACGTAGAAAAAAGGAAGAAAAAAGAAACAATTGCCCCCATTGTGGAAAGGAAATTTTTGAAGAATAGTTTTTTGATAATCTAGACTAATTACATTCAGGACAAGGCTTGAAACCAAGGTTCTTGGCAGTTTCTAGAGAATCAGGAGTAAAATACTTTCTATCACCTATATTGATATTGTAAATATTGCAATTTTCTTGCATGTTTGCTAGGTGATGTACTAATTTTGTTTGTTTGTCTCCCAAATAACCAGACATGATTAAGCAAAGATAGGAGATTAAACCTGGGATAAAAACATGTAGAATAGATAATTTTTAGTGGATCCTACATTCTTCACATAGTGGAATAGTGGTGGTTCCAATTTCATTTATCAAAACAGTAGTTTTGATAATTTGAACATCAGATTTATGACATTTGTGGCAAATACCAATCATACGATTCCCGCTGAATTCAAATTAATTAACTTTATGAATAATTTGTTTTCAAAAATAATGTCAAATTACAATTATTTTTCAAAAACATGTTCTTGGGGATTCCTAGTTTAATTTAACTTGCCAATGGGAATACATTAAACTTTGAAAGATCTTCATTTTTCAATGGAGTATATTGAGTTTGAAATAATAGCCATCATAGGATTAATCGGCCTTTATTCGTTATTTAGTGGATTGGAAATTGCAATTGTAGGAATAAGACGCTCAAGGGTAATGCGTCTATATCGAAAGAAAGTTCCTGGTGCAGCTTCCTTGTTTAAACTAAAATCTAATCCAAGTAGAATGACTTCAAGTGTTAATCTTGGAAATACTTTGGTAAATGTTGGCTCTTCTGTGCTTGCAGCTGATGTGGCAATAAAACTATTGGGAGACCAAGGGGTAGGAATTGCAATTGGAATTATGACCTTTGTAATTTTGGTTTTTGGAGAAATCCTACCAAAAACTTATTCAAATATTCAATCAGAAAAGGTGGCATTACGATTTAGCAGATTCCTTCTTGGTTTCACATATGTGATGTACCCATTTGTGATTATTTTAGAACAGATTACAAAATCCTTTTTGAATTTGGTTGGAGGACATTCTTATCCCAAACCAATCACAGAAGAAGACATCAAAGAAGTAGTGGATTTAGGATTATCTGAAAAAGCCCTAGAACAAGAGGAACATACGTTAGTACGTAACGCACTTGAATTCGATGATAAACCCATCAAGGACGTAATGACACCAAAAACATCCATCTTCTCACTTGACAGTGAAAATTTACTTTCGGATTCTGTTTCGCAGATAAAGAAGAAAGGGTTTTCAAGAATTCCAGTATACTCTCAGAATCCAGAGAACATTATTGGCATTCTGCATATTTGGGACATTGCAAATTTGCCTGAAAAGGAATATCAAACAACAAAGATTGGCAAAATTGCCAGAAAACCATTTTTTGTATTTTCAAATGAGAAAATTAGTGATTTGTTAATTTCCCTCAAAAAAAATGCAAGCCACATGGCAATTGTCCGTAGTGATGATGAATCAATAGAAGGGATAATCACAATCGAAGATCTTCTTGAAGAAATCGTTGGAGATTTTGCCGGAGATTTGAACAGATAATAATTAATTTATTTCAAAAATTCAATCAAGTTCAAAACATTTTTTGATTTTACTTCATATTCTTGAAATTACTATAGGATCTAATTTTTCTGTGGAACTTTGTCGTAATTTCTAGAATTTCTGGTACATCATGCATGCCTACATAATTGGTAAAGAATTGGATTATAGGGCCATGTTTTCCTGGTTTGTACCCAATTACCATTCGAAAATAGCTTTTTCCTTGAGACCATAATTTTGGCATATCCCCATGTAAAACCGGAAGAACTATTTCTAATGAAGGAGTTGTTTCATCACTAGGTATTCCCAACCTTATCCAAGGTATCACATTAGAATAATTTGTCACCCTCCAAAGACCAAAAATATATTTCCGTTTTTTTTGGCTTTTACCCATTATTGGAATATCGATGTGAACTCCCATAATGTCTCTTGAAACTACTTCTTTATTGAAAAATTGATGCATAGCTTTTGCGGAAGGATCTTCAATTCTAGAAAAATATTCATCTATCTCTTTTTTTATTTTTGATTTATCCACATTGATTTTAAGTATCTTCTCCATTTAAACAAATATTAAATTTTTAAAACAAAAGATCTACATTTCTTAAAAGTGAAAGTCTGCAGGGTTAACTTGAATTTTCAGCTTCTTTTGTCTCAAGAAGTTTTACTACGCCAGCAGGGCTAATAGTTCCAATAATTCTAGAATCAATAGGATCTATTACCGGTACAATTTGTACCGGATTAGAATTCAATTTTTGAATTGCTGAAAACAAATATTCTTGAGGTATAGCTGTTTGAAATCTTTTTTGCATTATTTGCTTTACAGTAATATCTTCTCGAACTTTTTTATCGATTTTTTCAATTTCTTTTTTGGAGACCATTCCAACAACTTTGTTTTCCTTTGATACAACAAAATCTTGATCAGCAATTTCTTGGTTTTCAAGTACCTTATCTAATGGGGTAGAAGGATCCACCTGATTAAACGAAATATTCATAGCTTTTTCTGAAGTCAATCCTGAAACCGCTCTTCTGAAATAGATTGGAATTAGCGCCAATTCTTTTGACCCTATTTTGACATGGACCACTTTTTTCAGGTGTCGCTGAAGTTCAATACTGGAAATAATCATAGTAATCAAAGTTCCAAAAACTAGCAAGGAAAAGAGATCATCATCAAGAATTTCAGAATCTAATAAAGAGAGCATTAATGCCAAATCAACTGCACCTTTTGACATCACCCCATAAGCTACTGCTTTTGCTGGCCTCATATGAGCCACCTTTGCTGCCAAATACGAGCTTCCAAATTTTCCTCCAACAATAATTACTAAAAATCCCACAATCACCCAAATTGGAAGCTCAAAGAAACCCAACGCAAAATGTAAACCGATTCCTGCAAAGAATATTGGTATGAATATTCCATAACCTAATGCATGAACACTTTTTGAAATTTCCTGATACTCTTCTCTATCCATTCGAGATACTGCGATTCCAAGCAGTAAGGCTCCAATTGCCCCATGAATTCCACTAATTTCTGCAAAATAAGCAACTAAAAGAATTATTCCTATTACTACTGCAAAATACACTTGCTGTGCTTTCAAGTATAGTCGGATAAATCTGAAAAAACGAGGGAAAACAAAAACAGATGCCAATCCTGCAATAACGAAAAATATTATCATTTTTGCAAACAACCAAGCAAAATCATCAACTTGTGGAGACGCCGAAGCATTAATCTGAATTACAACACTAGTAAAGATGATTGCAATAAATTCTATAATTCCAGCGATAGTAAAAATCTCCAAGCCTATTGTTGAGCGTAATTTTCCCATGTCGGTTAGAACCTTGGCAGTTACACCCAAGCTGGAAGCACCTACCACACTACCAATAGCTAGGGCCTTGACTAACCCCATATCCATAGTCAAAAATCCAAAAACTCCTGCTGCAGTAAATGGTATCAAAAATCCAATGGCAGATCCCGCAAAAATTTTTCCGCGCAAAACTTTGAAAAGCCCAGAAAGATCTATCTCTTCAAGGCCAATTAAGAAGAACAAAAAGAAAACACCTATCGAAATGAAAACTTCGATTTCATCTATTGGCTGAACCAGTGCAAATAATGCAGGACCTACGATTATGCCGGCTAAAACATTTCCAATTATGGTAGGCTGGTTTATCCTATGTAGGATTTCACCAAAAAGCTTGGCAGACAGTACTAGGACTGCAATATACAAAATTGCCTCAAAGACCAAGAAAATTTACTCCTAAATTACGAGACTTCTTGACATCCACTTAATCCTTTCCAGCTCTTACCACCTAGTTTTTTGCATTCAATTTTAGTGCACTGACTTGAAACAATTTTTCCCTTACAGTTTTTTTGAGAATAACAAACACCTTTATTTTTGTGAATTGTTTTTTTAGATTTTGCAGATTTTGGTTTTTGCAAAGAAGTTTTTTTACTCTTAATTTTTGTGGTGACCTTTTTGGAGATTTCTGATTTTATTGTCTTATCTAATTTTTTCCGTTTGGAATTAGTTGGTTTTTTTACCTTAGGAATTTTTGGTTTTGGAATCTTTGGTCTTTTAAAGGACAAACTAAAAGCTTAATGGTTTAATGATTTAAAAGTGATTCAGTTGGAATCTAAAATTAAAACCAGACTGATTTTCAAAACAGTATGATGGTTTTATGAGTTGAAAAGATTAGAATAAAATAATTTCTAGTTATTTTATTTTGTTAAATTAGGATTTGTGATTTTTTATATCTCTGACATATGGTGGAAAATCATCATCCAACAAAACAGCATTTCTACTATAGTCAACATCAATGGCAATTATTACAGGTTTGTCAGGAATGGTTTTTGCCTTCTCTAGAACTTTGCAAAATTCTTCTGTGGATTTGATGTGAATTCCTATTGCTCCAAAACTTTCAGCTAATTGAACAAAGTTTGGATTTCCAAATTTTGTAAAAACACTTTTTCCAAATTCATGTGTCTCCTTCAAGGAGAT
>JASFMV010000014.1:0-14473 GCA_050117375.1 Nitrosopumilaceae archaeon
ATTGAACAAATATCTAGGATTTGCTGGAGTCCATGACAGATTAAAAGAATATGTTCCATCTGACATTTCCCGTGATGAGGCAACAAAACTTTATCAAATTATCCCTAATATTTCAAAAGCAGAGAAAATAATTCAAAGAATTTCCAAAATCGATTCTTCATTAAGAAAAAAATATCTTTCAGCTCTTGCCCAATCTCCCAAATCCTCTCACCAAAAACTCTTGAAACGTGCAAAATCTTTGTTAATTAAGCAAAATGTCTCAGTCAAGTTATCAAAAACAAATGCCAGAAAACTTGCAAGGGAATCAAACAAAAACGAAGTCACTCCTGATGAATTGGCTGAAAAAATTATTTCTGATTATTTGAAACGCAAGAAAAGAAGATAATTAAGATTAATTGTTTCAAAATTAAAAAAATCTTTGGTTTGTGATAATGTGATCCAATTAAATCAACAAAAAAACCTTCTAGATAATTTTTATCACGGTTTTTTAAAACTAGGCACAAAAATCAATTAATTGTTATTTTCTCTAAAAAACTTTGAGTCTTTATTAAAAATTTTTGGCAACAATACATTTCAAAGAACAAAACTCACAATTACTATTGGAAAATAAAACCAACAGTAAAGAAGATCTTGATAATTATGAAAACTTGCAAAACGAATACAAAAAATTATTTGAAAAATATGAACAAATCAAAAAAGAAGATCCACAAAATCCCAAACTACAAGAGACAGTAAAAGAGCTTGATGAAAAACAAAAAGAACTCCAAAACACATTGTCGAGATTAAGTTAAATTAAAAACACAAAAACAATAATTCTTGGTATGATTCCAAATAATCTATCTAATTGTTTTCTAGAATTTATAAAATCACTTCCAAAGGGATAAGGATTGTCAAGAGAAAATAAAAAAGCACTTCCAGCTGATATGGGTTCAGATTATAGTCTTCCTGGCAGATATGAGGAGAGTAATTCATCGTATTTTGATACTGTTTCAGACGAGCTCAAACCAAAAAGTAGAGGCATATGGATAATGGCAATATCTTTTGTAATTATCTCGGGAGGGTTTTTCACATACTATTTTGCCAATCAGAGCGATATTGATTCGAGGATCATTCAAAATTCACTAACAATTGACCCAGAAAAAATACTCGCAGAGCGGTATGATGTTGGGGAATTTGGAAGCGAACACTCTCATGCAGCAATTACTGTTTTTGTTAATGGCGAGCTCATAAATTTTGGCCACTCTAAATTCCAACTAACAAGCAAATACATTCACTTTGAGAATAACAATCCCTATCTTATTCACAAACATGCAACAGGGGTTCCATTGGAGATGCTTTTTGCCTCAATGGGAATAAAATTAACTTCTGAATGTTTTATTCTTAATTCTTATTCAGATTCAGAATTTGGTAGATTTTGTTCAAATGAGGATCAAACTCTTTCATTTTATGTTAATGGCAAGCGGTATAATTCAGACTTGTCTCAATATGTTTTTGAACACAATGATCGAATATTGATTTCATTTGGTGATTCAGAATTAATTTTAGAACAACTTGCCTATTTGGAATCGTTGAAAATCTATGATGTACCAAAAAAGATTCCTCGCTATTCTGGAGATGGAATTACTATTTGATTAGAGTCTAAATTTTAAAAAAAGAAAAAAAAGATTATAGTTTTGGCATTATGTTTAGCTTTGATTTTGCAGATACTGCAATTATTGATATAATTGCAATTGCCAAAATCATAGTCGCTATAGTTCCAAATTCAGGTACGACGTTGAACATCAAAATTTCACCTTTAGGACCTGTCCAGTTTTCCTGATCATCTGGTAATCCAAACCCAAGTACTGTTACTTTGATATCCACTTTATCGCCAGAATTCAGTGGTGCCGTGGAGTGCATTCCTGTTCCTTCATGCTCATGTGCTCCCATAACTGATAGAACATCCATTCCGTTTTGAGAAACTATGATGTCATAATTTGCATGTTTTTTCACAGAACCAGTAGAATCTCGGAATTTTATCTCAAGAGACATCACCTCATCTGCTGCCGGGTTACTGGCAGTGATTTCTGCTCGCAAATTACCATCTTGGGAAATTCCTGTAACGGTTGTTTTATCTTCAGGAGGAGCTCCTACGATTATGGTTCCATCACCTGGCTCGGGACCTTCATCTGCCTGAACAGTTACAATTCCTTCCATCCATGGATGAACCATGCAAAAGTAAGGGAAATCTCCTACTGCTTCAAACTTGTGCTCAAAAGTTGTGCCTGCCATAAACAAACTGCTATCAAATACACCAGATGGTCCATCTGCTGCACTTCCAGCAGTTACAGTATGAGCTGCAGAGTCATCGTTTGACCATGTGACAACTCCGCCAACATCTACTGTTACTTCATATGGAATGTAACACTCGTTTGTGGCCTCACATCCTGGAACTGATGTTCCTTGTGGAACACTAACACTAGCAGTTGCATGATCTGCAAAAGCAGGCGTAGTACTCAACATTACTGCAGTCACAAAAACTGCGAGTATTGGAAATACGTTTTTTGATTGTATTTTCATCATTGAAAAATCTGTGCACAAAGATAAAAGACTTGTCAATTATGAAATTTTTTAGGATATACTTCCATTTTTGAACCTGATAAATTAGGAATATGCCAGGGACGGGTTTTGTTAAATTAGTTTGATTCCCACTCATTTTGTTCCCAAATCAGAATTTGGCCCCAAATAGATTCCGAATTTTGAAATTATTTTTTGGGAATATTAATCAGAAGTTTTTCCATTTTTCAATAATTTGAGAATGTTATCAATAATGGCTGCATGATTTGAATCAATTTCAGTTGTAATCATCAAAAGATGTTTTTCGTCTATTGGAAATGTAATTCGTTTTAATTTGTCATATTCGGCCATCGCATATTTGGTGTTTCCTAATTTGTGCTCAATATTTTTCCTAGTTTGCCACCTTTGACTAGCATAATAATGCATCATTTTTAATTCGTCATCATTAAGAATGGGATTAATTCCATCTCTAAAACCCCCGTGTATTTTTTCCCCTACGTTATTTTGTATTACCACATATCGAATTTTAGAATCAATTGCCAGAACGTCATCATGAAGTTTATCTAAATCCAATAATTCATTGGTTATTCCCTTCTTTAAAAATATGATTAGAATATTGCTCTTTTCTGAATAATGCTCTAGTCAATAGAAATTTGCACAGTAATTTTGAAATTATTTTGTGGAAGGATGAAAACAAAATCGTATTTTTATGAATGCGATAGGTGGTTTTATAACAGGTGGGATGATAACATAACCTCAACATGGATGAGTTAGTCGTAAAAAAAGATTTTACAGATATTTACACGCAAAAATTTCCTGATGCTTACCTTAAAGAGATGAAAGAACTTCACTATCGTATTCCAGATAAAACAAAGCCATTGTATTTGTCATTGGCAGAGCAGATTATCCAAAAACTATCAAGACCAATCAATATTTTAGATATTGGAAGCTCTTATGGAATTAATTCCGCACTTTTGAAGTATGAATTGGAAATGTCAGATCTTGATGATTTCTTTTTGCAAGAAGAAAACACTACCTTAGAACAAACAAAGCAATTTTTTGAAAAAATTCCATCAAAGAATAACCTGAATTTTTATCAAGTGGACATCTCAGAACCTGCCCTCCGATTCTCCGAACAGGCAAAATTATGCAAAAAAGGAATTTGTGTTAATCTTGAAACAGGCAATCTTCCCATCAAAGATCTTCCTTCATTTGACATGGTAATTGCAACTGGCTGTATTGGTTACATTGGTTACAAGGCATTTTCAAATCTCTTTGAATTAATTAAAAAACAACAATCAGAATCCCCTGAATCTGAAATAGACAAACCCCTCTTTGCCTTTTCAGTTCTTAGGATGTTTGATATGGAAAAAATCCAAAAGACTTTTGATTACTATGGTTATACCCTTGTAAAAACAGATTTGAAACCAATTCGTCAAAGACGATTCTTCGATATTGACGAACAAAATCAAACCATATCTCTTTTGAACAAAAAGGGGATTGATACAAGGGATTTTGAAGATGATGGTCACTTTTATGCTGACTTTTATGTTGCAAGTGCAAAGAGGCTAGAGAATCAATTACTTTCAATGTCTAAAAACATGGAAAGAAATTCCGCATAAAACAAAATCAAAAAAGAAAAATCACACGGGATTATTTTTGCATATATTTTGCCAGAATAATTGAATTTACATCCAATACCATACATGCAGGGTGCTTGTATTTTTCTGTAGGGAGGCCACAACTATGACAAAACAATTTTGTAGGTTCGTTACAAAATTTGCATGTTTGTTCTACTTCAAGATGTGAATTACAAATTCTGCATTTTTGTTGTTGCATAAAGTATCATTATTTTTAAAATAATTTAAAGAGTTTGAAAATTAAGTTCAACTAATTAGAACAAGCTAATTAGTTCTCTCTAATTTCCAAACATCTTAAATTATGTTTTTTTATTTGGAATTGTGCCCGATGAATTTTACAAAAATATGTAATGATGTTTTGAAATCAAACCCAAAGATAAGATTTACAGGAGTTTTAAATTCAAAAGGGGATTTAGTAGCCAACAAAAACAGATCAAACTCACCATTATTGACTGATAATGAAGTAAAAATGGCAATTCATTACACTTTTGATAGGTGGACCAATCTTCAGAATTTAGAGTTCAAACTGGGAAAAGAAAAAGAGTCAATTACAAACTATGAAAATGTGACCACTATTAGCATGGATATGGGAAGGGACCTTTTTTTGTTGAGCTTGGAACCTAATTCAAACTATAAGAAAATAATTTCTGATACACGAAAAATCCTTGAATCTTCACTAAAAAACAAACCAGACGTTAAAAAATCTAAGATAAAGACAAAAAAGACACCTACAAAAAAGAAAGAATCTAAAAAACCAAAGCTGACAAAAGCAAAAAAGCCTCAAAAACCTTCCAAAACTAGCACTAATGAAATTAGATCTAGGCTGGAGGAATTGGAAAAACGAATGGATAAAATCTCAACCCAAATTTAACTTGACATTATTTTTTGATTAAAACCATTTCTGTAGTTCTTCGATTCAATTGTTCCATTTTAAAAAAATGAGGTTATTGGACAATTATTGACCCTTGCATCCAGGGGTGGACCAGACAAAAATATTCGTAATTATACGGAATTTCAAATTCCAATGAATATGTTTCACCTGGTTCAATCAGGCCACTATCAAATAGCCCATCTAGCCCTTCAGTAGGATTACCTGAGGTTATAGTATGTGCAACTGAATCATGGTTTGTCCAAATCACTTCTCCCCCAGCAGATAAAACTGCATCTGACGGAAGATAACAAACTCTGGTTTTGTCACATCCTGGCATGTCAGTTCCCATTGGGATACTTACAAGTTCAAGGAGTTTTCCATCTGCTTGTTTTACCACGTCAGGAATATCAGGCAGTGTCTCTGATACCAGTTCTTTACTTTCTTGGACTAATTCAGATACAGAGTCAGATTCTTCAATGATTTCATCAACTTCTTCACCGGTTTCTTCCAAAATGCTTTCAGTGGATTTTACCAAGGTTGAAGTTACTTCCTTTCCTACCTCTGGGATGGTCTGAATTTCTTCTTTGGCAAGAGCCAACAAGTCTTGTCCTTGTGGTTGTATGGAACCGTTTTGCGTAGCACTAAAACCTGCTGCCAATGCAACGGCAACACCAGTGACTGTCATAGCTACAACAATTCCAAATAGGCTTTGATTTTTTGGCATTATTTAGTATGGGTTGTTATTGCATATCACTTTCAATAAACAAATCTGCTGAGTTTAAGCTGGGTTTTCACGTCAAGTAATAGTTAAAAAACATCAGCTTAAAATCAAAAATTTAGCTAATGTCAATTTATTAAAATTAATAAAATTGGTTGTGGAATTTTTATACTTTTGAAATCTAGTCGATAATCCCTTTTGATTTTTATAAATTAAATATTCTTGTCAAAAATTTTATCAAATGCCTTGATGGCATTATTTGCAATCAAATCTGTATTCTCTTTTGGCTCAACTGAAATTAAAATGACATGATCATACACAGGTATCGTTATCATGTCGAGTTTAGTTCTGTGACTTACATCGAACTCGAGGGAACCAATTTGTTCGTCAAAATCTTTCTGAAGCAAAATTTCTAATACTGACTGTATGTACAATGATCTTGATTTTTTATCAGATATTAAAGAGGAAATCCCCTGTTGTTCTTTTTCAAATATTAAATTCCCCATCTTATCTAAAATTCCAATATATCTCAATTTTTTATTAATTAGAAGAGAATTACAGCATTCATCAAATGATTTTATGGGTATTTGAGCCGACATCAAAATTATTGCTCAATTAAATTCAATAAAGGCATCTAAGCTTACGTGTTGATCATAAGCTGAGTATTATTTTTTTAACCTTTGTTGTCCAATCTTAATAAAAAATTTGATTTATCAACTTGAAGATTAATGTTATTTAGAAGAATAATAGAAAAATATTTTCGATTTGGCCTGTTGATTTGTTTAATGAAAATCTGAAAATTTATGCTGTTTCCAATTCCAATTTAAGAACGCCAATTCTTATATGATGATCTTTCCAATACAATTTATGTCAGACAACGAAAAGATTGCTAGTTATTTTTTAGAATTGGCAAGTGAACAACGTCTCGATATCTTAAATGATCTTTTAAAAAAACCAAACAGGGTAAACCTAATTGCCAAAAAATTACGTGTAACTCCTCAAGAAGTTCACCGAAATCTTGACCGACTGAGTCATGCGGGAATGGTTGTCAAAGGATTAGAAGATCACTATAGAATAACTTCTATAGGTAAAATCATGTTGTCACAAATGTCTTTAGTTTCTTTTCTGTCAAAAAATAAAAATTTTTTTGATACTCATGACCTTGATGATGTTCCCACAAAATTTACAAAAAGACTTGGAGTCCTTGAAGAATGCAAACATATCAAAGGAGTAACTGCAGTTTTAGAAAAATGGAGGACAATTTACTCTGAATCTGAAAAATATGTTTACGATATTTTATCTGAATCTCCACCTGAAACTATTACCCCGCTTTTAAAACGAATAAGCAAAGGTGTGGAATATCATCACATAATCTCAAAGCAATTCCTTGAACCCGGGGGGAGGAATAAGATGCTAGAAAAAATGGGATACTACAAATACATTGAAGAAAAAAAAATTCAACGAAAAGAAACTAAATCTGTTTCAGTAATTTTAGTGATGAATGAAAAGGAAGCGGGGATAATTTTTTCAACATCTTCTGATGAACCCGATCTGAGGAATATGTTTTATGGAAAAACGGCTGGATTCCATGAATGGTGCCATGATTATTTTGAATATATTTGGAAAAAATCAAAAAAAATTCCTATTCAAAGAATAAATAAAAAATAAAAAATCTATTTTTCTTCTCTGGCCTTGTCATGAGTCCAAAAGTATGCAATCTTTGACGGAATAAGCCAGAATTTTTTTGTTCCTCCGTCAACTTCTACCAGATCTGCTGATTCATCAAACTTGACATTGTGTTTGTGAAGCTCAAATTTTTCACCAGTATCTGACATCACCATTAACTCACCTTTTTGTTCAACTAGTTGTTGAAGTTGCTGTATTTTTGTCATGTTTAATTTTAGTGGTAAAGTTACTTTAGACTTTTTTCAAATATCAGCTGAGATTAATCAAAAAAGCTGAGTACCAATTATATCGTGATATGACTAATTATAGTGATGAGAAATCTTATTGATTCGCATGGCGATTATTTAAAAACTGAAAATAACATCAAAGACTATCTTGCCTCTATGAATGACAAAGAACTAAAAAAACTATATGATACTATTGAATTGACACCATTTCCAATTCTTCTTGTTCATGAATATAGAAAACGGTTTAAAGAAAAACAAAATCTAAGAAATTAAATTTTGATTAAAATCGATTTCCTGTGAATAAAAACATCGTTATTATTTATCTGATTATTTCTATCATAGTTTTGATAGGATATATTTTGATTTTAAATTATCCGTTGCTCTCTGAGGGTTGGTTAATTTCATTAATGGTGATATTGGGGACGATAGGATTAGGAATCGGTATAATCTGGATAAAATACAAAAAAAAACTGAAATAATAATGATGTTCTAAAAAATATTTTTCCCTTAGTACTATACTTTTCAATAAGCTGCTAAGATGATCGTAAGCTGTAAACTAAAAATTAAAAATAAAAGCTTATCAAAACATATGTAAAATAATGAGAAATTATAATTATGCAAACAACAAGCGATTTTAGTTGGGATGATCTAAAAAGTCAATATTATCATAACCTTGAAACCTTACATAATTCTATTAACGCTGCTCATAATTCTTCTTTGGAACTTTACAGAATTTATTCACAAGTGATGAAAAAATCTGAAAATACTTCTCCAGCAGTCTTGAAAAAATTTACCGAATCTTGGTTAAACAAACTAGATGTTGAAAACACAAATAGTTTTTCATCAATTGAAAAAATACACAAACCCCTTTTAGACAATCCTTCGCCCACAGTGACTGATTTGAATATGTTTGAACAAACTCTGCAAAGTGAATTCAAAGACAAATCTCTTTTTACCCTTTCAGCATATTACCTGGCCATGAAGGGGTTCTATGACACCTGGATGGATATGTGGTCCAAATAGCTAGTTCATGACTGATTATTCCAAAAAAAGGACAACGATATTTCAAAAAATTGTTGTTCTTAAGCAAAAACAAAAGGAAAAACTGCAAAAAATTAAAAAACAGATGAAACAATTGGAACGACAAAATCTGTCTATTTCTGGTTTTACGAAACTTACAAAAAAATCGATAAATCTAATTCAAAAACAAAGGCGAGAAAATGTAACTCAATTAAACACATATTTTAAAAAAGTCGAGATATACAATAAGGAATTAACCATACTAGAGAAAAAATATCTAAGCCTGATACAAAATTAAATAATGTTCTTGATTCCAGAATTAAAAATTCACTCTAGAATAACCTGTGTTTAGATAAATAATTTTGTTAATTAAATATATTTTGTAAAAACCCTTTTGCTCCGCTTAATAGTATGAAACCAATAAAAGAAAAAATTATGGTGTATAGAAGCAAAGAAAAAATATGATGTGTTCTGCGTCGACGTGCTCTAATCATATGTTTTTTTCACCGAAGACGCAATATTCTGACTAGTCATTTTCCTATCTCTGCTAGAATTTGCATTTTTGATTTTTTCCTAATTGAATTGTTGTCCTTTTTTCTTTTTGAAGAAATATGAGAAGAGATCTTTTTTCTTATTTCCGATATTCCTTTATTTAACGACCATGCTTTTGTGGAAAATGATGTCTGATTTTTTTGTGTAATGAGAAGAAAATTAATAATGTACAAAATTTCTTTTCCTGTAGTTTTTTCTTCTTCTAAAGAAACTCGTACTTCTATGACATCATCTTGTACTTTGGAAAATTTTTCTAAAACAGATTCCAACTTGGAAGATATTTTTTCCATCAACTCATTTTTTCTCTTTCCTATAACCTTGATAGGAATGTTTCTTTTTGAGGATTTATTACAAAACTCCAAAATACTATGGGCCGTTAGTAAATTTTCCTTTCCAGATTGAGAAGAAATGATACAATAGGGCTTTTGATTTTCTATCATAGACTGTGCAGTGTCTTTTATGCTAAATTTAGAGTAGCTTTTTGGAAATTCCTGATCCCCTAAATTTCCTACCTGGGGCTCAAGGGATCTGATTTTATCCTTACCTTTTGTGCCTAATTTCCCTACTTTTTGAGGCGGATTTAGAATTTTAATCAAATCATGAGAGGTTATTATCTGATCAACTTTTCCATCTTTTTCGATTGGTAATGCATCCAGATTATTTTGTTTTAGTTTGTTTCTTACAAAACTCAGTGATTTGTTATTTGGGGATTTGATTTTTTCTAACATTAATTCTTCTGTCTGTTTAACTGCCAAAAGAGGTTGATCCGATAATTTTTTTAAAATCGAAAGAATTCTCACCTCCCCAATTATTTTTTTATTATTTACAACAGGAATTGCATTTACTTTGTAATCTGAAAAAATATCCATTGCTTTTGATATGGTGTCTGTTTTTTTCAAGATAGGAACTACTTGGCATTCGGAATTTATCTTCATTGAAGGGTTAATCTTTTTTTTGTCCAATACAAGTCTATTGTTTATAAAATAACAGGTGTTGTTTTTTAAGGCAAAAATTTCTGATCTGTCCTCCTTTAGTCTTGAAATTATTCGGGGGATTGTATCGCTAAAATCAAAAATTTCAGTTTTCTCAATCAATGAACCAATTTTAGAATTTTTTATCTTTTCTAAATTGCTATCCATTCTCATGTTTCCATTTATGAGGGAACCGTTTCAATTAATCTCTTATTTAGAAAGTCAAAATTTTGGTGATTCTTATTATCGATTGATTGTCTGTTTGTATTTTTGTCATGACATGATTGACAAATTGAATATATTATTTTAGTTCCAATATCAATCTCACCTAGTTGTTTGCCACATTTTACACATTTGATTATTTTTTTTTCATATAGATTCATTCGTGATATTTCTAGTGTTTAATGTTAAATAAATTCAAATAAATTTATTAGCTTAATATCATATATTTTGTTGATTTACAATAATATGTTCTAATAATACATCCTTCTATGAGAAATAAATCTAGATAAAAATATGGTACCAAAAAATATTACAAAATTAGGAAATCTCCAAAAAAAGAATAATCAAGTGATTATTCGAACACTCAAAAAACAAGATATTCCTCAGGTTGTGGAATTACAAAAAGTAGCCTTTCCTTCAATGGCTGCAGAGGGAGTATATTGGAAGCCAAAGCAATTAGAAGCTCATATCCAAACTTTTCCCGAAGGCCAGTTTGTTGCAGAATATAAAGGCAAAATTATTGGATCATGTAGCAGTTTAATAATAAAATTAGTGCCTCCATACAAGGAACATACTTGGAAAACAGCATGTGGGGACAGTTTTTTTAAAAATCATGATCCTAATGGAGATACATTATATGGTGCAGATGTGTCCTCTCATCCTGATTATCGACGATTGGGGGTTGCAACCAAGCTCTATGATGCACGAAAAGAATTGGCTATAAAATTGAATTTACGTCGTATAATTGCAGGCGGCAGGATTTTAAATTACTGTAATTATTCCAAAAAATTCTCTCCTTTAGAATATGTCAACAAAGTAAAACGCCGAGAAATCAAAGAACCAGTTTTGCTTTTTCAATTTAGAAACAAATTCAAATTTATTAAAATTTTGCCAAATTATATGAAAGATCCTCGTTCGTTAAACTATGCAACTTTTATTGAATGGAAAAATCCCTATTTTGAAGAAATATGATTATTGATTGTCATGTACATATTAACCAGTATGAACTACTTCAAAATGTTTCAAATCTTGAAGATAGATTGGAAATGCTGCAGACCGAGATGATTAGTAATAATGTAGATTATGCAATAATACTATCTTCTTACAAGGTGAATTCAGAAAGACCTTCTACAAAGCAAATCATAGATGCAATACAGAAATATGATAACCTTGGTGTTGCAGCTGGATTCACCATAGACAACCACACAGAAGAAGATCTAAATAATTACAAAAAATGGATTAAAGATGGACACATTAAGGCTCTTAAGATATACTCTGGATATGAACATTATTATCCGTATGATGAAAGATATCAAAAAGTTTACGACACTTGCATTGAATTTGATATCCCAGTCATGTTTCATACTGGAGATACTTATTCAGAAAAAGGAAAACTGCGTTTTGCAAGACCGCTGAATTTAGATGAAGTTGCTGTAGATAATCCCGAACTGAAGATGGTAATGTGTCATTTAGGAAACCCTTGGATTCAGGATGCTCAAGAAGTAATTTACAAAAACAAGAATGTTTATGCTGATGTTTCTGGCTTGGTTGTAGGCTCTTTTGACCACTTTTTTGAAAAAATGATGAAAGATAAAGTTGCAGAACTAATTAATTATGCAGGAGAGCCAAGGTATTTGCTGTATGGGACTGATTGGCCAATAAGTAGTATGGATTCTTACCTTAATTTTGTTGCAAAATTAAACATCAAAAGGGAATATAGAGAAAATTTTATGTACAAAAATGCCAAAAATCTCTTCAAAATCTCTTAACAAGATATTTCAAATGAAACTGTTCCTTCAATTTCTTGTTTGATTACAATTTTTCTAGTCCTTGTTTTTATTTATGAATCCTGAATCTAATCTTGAAAGTAATAATTAATTTTAAAAATAATTGAGATGATTTCTCATTTAATTCTCAAAGTTGAACGCAATAATATCGCAAATGTTTAAGGAAGATGCCATATCATTATAATTATTGGCAAAAGTTATCATCAAGGCTGAAGAAAATGGACCATTAATGGTTCAAGTAGATGGAAAGACAACCATAACCTTATGCAGATGTGGCAAATCCAAAACACAACCTAGTTGTGATGGTACTCATGAAAAAACTGGATTTGTGGCAGCTTTGTCCGAAATCAAAATTATTAAATAATTCCTTTTTCAAATTTTGGATTCGAGATTATTTTTTGAAATGGATAAAAAATTTAATTTTTAGTAAATAATACAAAAAATGAGACCAGGAAGACAATGATTACTCCTCATACTGCAGACGTCTTGCAGTTGGGGTTTCATTTCCTCGGTCTCATGAAACAAACTCAAAAAAACGAATTTTAATCTTTGATGATCAATTTTATTTACAAACAATCTACTTTTCACACAGAAACTAGAATACCAAAATACTCAAAACTTATGAAATGTAAAGAATTACATGGTAAAAGCTGATCTTAGAGTTTGCACTGATTGTGGTTGTGTATTTAACAGAGAGGTGGGGTTGAAACCCATAACCAACTGCCCTGCATGTAATTCTGAAAATCGTGAGCCATTAGAACTGTAATTTTTACATTTTTGTACGAAATGACCCAAAAATTTTCAGTACCGATTATTGATTTTATATTAAATTCAAGGCTAAAATCATAAGCTAATTTATTGATAATCAAATAATTTGTTGACGGGAAATTATATGTGATGCATGATAACTTAACTTATGTCAAAGAAAGAAAAAAACGAAGTTGAATCCAAGCGATTAGAGAAATGGAGAATAGGTAGAGCAAACTATCCTTAAGATGGTTTGAGGTTTTTTCAGTAATTGATGTGAATGATCATTTTAAACTAGAGTTTAGGTTTGTATTGATTTTACCGTTATGTTGATAATTGCTTACAAAATCTGAATTTTCGATTATCATAACCTCTTCATCGAATTTTTTGTTTGGAATTAGCATGATTTTATTATTGTCGATCTTTATAATGGTCTTTACCAAACCTATCTGCATTATTTCTCCCTGTTTTCCATCAAATTCTATGGTATTTCCAACATTGAATCGCTTTCCAAGAGCAATACTCATTCCAGAGATTGCATTTTGTAATTTGTTAAGGTAGACAAATGTGAAGAAAAGCAAAATTGCGCTAAGAGAAGTTACAACCTCGATTGCAGATGCAAGTAACTTTAGTGTAATTGCTAGGTAAATTGTTTCGATTATTGAAATAATAATGATTATTACTCCTGTAGCTTTATGGGAGCCCGAAAGCGTTTTGAATTTTATTCGTTCCACTAATTTAATAATTAAAATGATACATGCAGTAGTAATGATGGATATGATTGCATAAAAGAAATTGGTTTCCACATAAATTATTCACTTCAAACTGGATAAATTACTATATTCATCAAGCTAGGAACATTATGAGATATAGCTTATTTTCAAGTGGATAGCTTAGAACCTGTTATTATTTGATCAAGTAAATAATAGACATGACATGTTACAGACCAGAATGTCATCTTGAATCCCCTTGCAAGTATTGTGGAGGGATAAGAAAGGATGGTAATATTTCCAATAAAAAAAATGTAGATGGTAATTCTGAATGATCGATTTGAAGACTCTCTTACAAAAATATCAATAATCTACTTGATTTTCAACAATTTAGCTTATGAACCAATAATAGAAAAAGTCGTCTAGAATATGTATGAAACCTACGTTTCTACTTGTTTCATGTGACGTAAAAAAAAATAAAGAGGTCGCCGAGCAGATTCAAAGAAATCATGGGGTGAAAGAATCCCTTCCCGTATTTGGTACCTATGACTGTATTGTAAAAACCGATAACATGGCTGAAAAAGAGATAAAAGAATTGGTTTTATCCAGCATCAGACCGCTAGATGGGGTAACTGCAGTCTTACCTTTGTACACTTCACCTCCAAAAACTTGGCAAAATTCAAATGAATGACAACGATCGTCTTAAAATTTTTATTTATGACGACGTCATTTTAATTCAAAATCAGTTTGGAAAAATAAAAGAATT
>JASFMV010000015.1:0-14059 GCA_050117375.1 Nitrosopumilaceae archaeon
AAAAACTAAAATTTCAGGATCGTTAAGAAGTTTGATAACTCCAAAGCAACTTAAAAAACTATGCAGATAGATAATTTTTTTTAATTCAATGAGGATAAATTTATGATCTTGTCAAAAAAAAATGAATTGAAGAAATTCCCAAACTCAAGAGATGGGACTGCAAAAGCATCTGTTATTGATCTTGGTTCGAATTCAGTGAAAATGGTAAACTATAATGTTAATTCGCAAAATTCATACAAACCTTATCATCAAGAGTCAGTCCGTATCAAACTTGCTGAAGGATTGATGGAGGGGGTAATCCAAAAACCACATATTGAAAAAACAATAGAAGCTCTCAAATTATTTCGTAATATTATTGATTTTGAGCAAATTGATTATGTTATTGCTGTAGCAACAAGTTCGGTTAGAGAAGCACAAAACAAGCAAGAATTTGTGGACCAAATTTTAAAAGAAACTGGATTTAATTTCAAAATTTTGTCTGAAAAGGAAGAAGCACTTTATTCATATGCTGGTGCTATTCGTTCCTTGAATTTACCCACAGTTGTATTTTTTGACATTGGTGGCGGAAGTCTTGAAATAGTGTCATCAAAAAATTTTGAAATTAAAAAAATAATCTCTTTGCCCTTAGGCTCTTTACGATTAACAAACAAATTTTCATCAAATTCAGAATTTTCTAGAAAGAGCATTACAGAAATTAAAAAATATGTAGAGGAACTTTTACCAACTAGCGAAATTTTAGGCACGTCTGATTCTGAGGATGTAGTTTTAGTTGGAGTAGGTGGAACTCTTCGAGCAATTGCAAAATACAATCAAGAAAAAACCAATTATCCTCTCAAAAAATTGCATAATTATTCATTATCGCTAGAATTAATGGAAAACATTACTAGTGAACTATTGAACCAAGATACGGAGAAACTCACAAAAATTGAGTCTATTGGTAGTGGTAGAGCTGACACAATCAAAGCTGGCTCTATTGTTATTTCTGAATTGATGAAGAAACTTAATTCTTCTTCATTGGTTGTAAGTGCTCAGGGTCTGCGAGAAGGGACCTTGTCTTTGTCATTACAATATCCACAAGAATTTTCTCAACATAAGATTGAGAAAGATCATGTAGAAGAATTAATCCATCTATCTTGCCAACCTGACGTCTTATCCCAATACGTGGAAGACTTGGTTAGATTGTTATTTTCAATGAATTTGATTTCAGATAAAGAACGGATTTTATTGGCCCAATCAATTTCTCAAATTGACAAGCTGTCATCATTTAGAGATGTGGATAATGTTTTGTATACTATACTTGATGATGATAGTATTTTATCTCATAGAGAACAGTTGATTGTGGCATTATCAATAATTTACTCTAAAAAGAAAAAGAAAATTGATTCACTCATTACACGATTCGATCACATTTTAGAACCTACAGATAAGAAAACGATTAAAAAAATATCAACAGTAGTTTCATTGTGTGACATTTTCCATAAAACTGGAACTTTGGTCAAACCTAAAACAAATAGCTTAGATTCATTGCATCTAGATGTTTTTGTTTCAAAAAATCATTTCCCCGAAGTATTGTTAAATCAAGCTTGTGCAAAAATGGAAAATAGTCTAGGAATTAAGGTAACTCTCAAAATTTATTTTGAAACATCAAAACCATCTTATTTTCCACCATTAGGAATTACGTAATTACCGTAAAACCTATAGAAAATTTATAGATAGATTGATTTATTCGTAAAATCATAATTGACCATATCTTCTAGGAAAGTTCTGAAAAATCATGGTATTCCAGGAAAACTCATTGTAGTGGAAGGAGTAGATGGTTCTGGAAAATCCACTCAACTTCGTTTATTGGAAAAATGGCTTAGATTTAATGGATTTGAGGTATTTAGGACCGAATGGAATTCTTCCGAGATGGTTAAGTCAATTACATCTAAAGGAAAAAAGAAAGAGAATTTAACACCTACAACCTTTAGTTTACTTCACGCTACTGATTTTGCAGATAGGTTTGAGAGAAACATTCTTCCTTTATTGCGTGCAGGGTATTTTGTTTTAGCAGATAGATACATCTACACAGCTTATGCAAGAGACGTCACGAGAGGATGTAATCCTAACTGGGTAAGAAAAGTCTACGATTTTGCAATAAAACCTGATGTTGCATTTTACTTTAGAGTACCACTTGACACTGCAATGGATAGAATTCTTTCGGGAAGACCGAAACTTAAATTCTACGAAGCAGGGATGGATCTTAATTTATCAAAAGACATCTACGATAGTTTTAGAATTTTTCAAAGCAAGATAGTTGATCAATATGAAGAGATGAGTAAACGTGAAGACTTTTACATAATGGATGCAACCGCACAAATTCCAGAACAGCAAAAAATTATGAGAGAAAAAATACGAAAATTACTTCCAAAAAAATTAAAAAAGAAAACAGTGATGGAGGTCCCTTAAATGTCAGATTTGATAAAAGGAATAAAAAATAGAAAACCAAAATGGTATGGCACAAAAAAGTTTGGAGGATTACCATATCTAAAAAATCTGGAAATTTCAGGTAGACTAATTGTTATTGAAGGTCCAGATGCATCTGGCAGAAGCACTCAAATCGAGATGCTTACTGCAAAACTTGAAGCAGATGGATATGCAGTACTAAATACAGGATTAAATCGTTCTGACCTTATCAGTCAAGGAATTTTAGAAGCTAAACGAAATGTTTCGTTAGGTAAACGAACTCTAGCGTTATTTTATGCAGCAGATTTTGCTGATCAATTAGAAAAAAAAATTATTCCCGCCCTGCAAGCAGGTTATGTTGTTTTGGCAGACCGCTATATCTACACATTGATGGCTAGAAACACAGTAAGAGGAATTAAAAGAAAATGGTCCAGTGATTTATTCAGTTTTGCACTCATTCCAGACATGATATTTTATATTGACGTGGACCCCTTTACACTAGTTCACAGAGTATTTGAAAAGAGACAAAGTTTGGATTATTATGAATCAGGAGCAGATTTAGGGTTATCTGACGACATGTTCGAATCATTTATTACATATCAACAAAAACTTGCTAAAGAGTTTGTGGTTCTTAAAAAGAAATACAATCTCACTTTAGTAAATGGAAATTATTCAATTGAAGAAACCCATAAAAAATTAGAAAAACAAATTAGCAAATATCTTTCTAAAGTATCATGAGTAGTCAAGATAATGTTTTTCAAAATATTTTTCATGATAAACAAATCCAATCAAAAAAGAGATTAGATGAATTTCTAAAAGAACCAGAAGAAAAACAAATTCATAATTTACGTACAGCTATTCGTAGGTTAGAAGCAGTTTATTTTATTTTACCAAGTTCATGCAAACGAAAAAAAACGGATGGTTTTGTTTCTTCCTACAAATCAGTATTTAAAAAAAATAGTTCTATTCGAGATGCAGATGTAATTATTAAAAAATTATTAAAAATGGGAATACCTGAAAATGATGAAATCATAAAAAACATTGTCAAACAAAAAGAGAAAAAACTCAGAAAAATAATAAAAAATGCAAAAAAAATATCTGAATTGAAATTTTCTAAACCAAAAAAGATTGGGATTGAAAAAATCACTCAGAAATACGAAAAAAAGGTATACTATCTTGTAAAGAAAATAGAGAAAGACATTCCAATCGTTATCTCTGATGAATCTAAAATTAAAGAATTACACTCTATGAGAAAGACTGCTAAAAAACTACGATATATTTTAGAAGTTGAACCAAATGATTCATATCGTCATTTAATTGACAATATGAAATCACTTCAGGAATTATTAGGAATGATTCATGATTGTGACATTACTATAGATTTTCTAAAAATCTATTCCAAAAAAGAATCTAGATTGTCTACATTATTAGAAAAAATAAATGAAATACGTAGTGAAATTTACAATAAATTAGCAGTCTCGTTATCTTCCAAAACAGGACAATAAGGTTAGGATTTTGCTTCTTTCCTTACTTGTTTTAATAATTTCTTTGCTGATTTAACTTTAGATTTTGCTTCTTTCTTTGCTTTTTTCTTGGTGTCTTTAAGTTGTTTTTTTGTTTCTTTTAGTTTCTTTTTTGCTTCTAATCTCTTTTTCTTTGCTTGAAGTTTTGCTACCTTTTTTGCTTCTTTCTGTTTTTTCTTTTCTGCAATTTTTGCTGTATCTATTGCCTTTTTTGATTCAGTTTTTACTTTTTTGAGTTCTATTTTTGCATTTTTGATTTTATCTTCTACAGCTTTTATCTTAGCTTTTTCTTGTTTTATTAATTCGGAGAATTGGTTTGTGGACATAGCAAAAATACTTCATTACAATTAAAAAACTTTTTTCAAAGGATTTTTGCTATATAGAAAAATTTTGATTATGTAATTTTTATCATTATTCGTATTTTTTAAATCTCAAAATTGGGATTTACCCAAGTTTTTTTTATCTAATTTTGATATACTAATGTATGCCGTTTGAAGGATTTCAAAATTTTGATGTAGAAATAATTTTTCGATTATTGCTCGGAATTGGACTCGGAGCACTAATTGGATTTGAAAGAGAGTTAAAACACAGACCAGCTGGATTAAGAACTCATATGTTGGTCTCTTTAGGAGCCACAATTTTTACAGTATCTTCTATATCTTTTGACATTGAACCTGGCAGAATTGCCGCAGGAATTGTTGCAGGTATTGGGTTTTTAGGAGCAGGTACTATAATTGCACATAAAGGACATGTTAAAGGAATAACCAGTGCTGCAACATTATGGGTTGTTGCAGGAATGGGTCTTGCGATAGGAATCGGAGAATATTATGTTGCATTAATTAGTGCTTTAGCTGTATTTTTAATTTTAAGATTTGAAAAAATTGAAAAACAAATTGAACCTTCAAAAAATTCGTCTGATGATGGAATTACTTAGAATAAAACCCGAAAAGTCTTTGGTTGATTATCCAAAAATTCCAGAAAGATATTTTCTTGTAAGGTCTTGCTTTGGATTTTGAAACATTTGATTAATTTCCCCATGTTCTATTACCTTACCAAGATACATGAATACCACAAAATCTGCTACACGTTTGGCTTGTTCTAAATTATGAGTGACCATAATTACCGTCATATCTTTTTTTAATTCTCTTAAAGCATCTTCGATCATCAGAGTAGAGTTAGGATCTAATGCAGATGTGGGTTCATCCATTAATAGGACATCGGGTTTCACTGCAAGTGCGCGGGCAATACAAAGCCTTTGTTGTTGCCCACCAGAAAGATCTGTTGCAGGTATGTCTAATCTGTCTTTTACTTCATCCCACAGATACGCCATCTTAAGAGATCGCTCTGCTATTGTATTTAGCCTGTCTTTGTCTCGTAAACCGTTTAGTTTCAATCCTGCAATTACATTGTCGTAAATAGACATTGTAGGAAATGGGTTTGGTTTTTGGAATACCATTCCTATTTTTTGTCTGTGATGATATGGATCAAATGAATTGGAATACAAATCAATTTCATCTAAAAATACGTTGCCAGAAATTTTGGCAGTACTATTCAGATCGTGCATACGATTAAGTGATCTTATCAATACGGTTTTGCCACATCCAGAAGGCCCCATTATGGCTGTAACCTTGTTTTCTTTGAATTTTAGAGAGATATCAGAGAGAATTGTTTTGTCATCAAATGCTACCGATAAGGAATTTATTTTTACTTTGTCTGGTAGGTTAAATTCCCGCTTTTGGACCTGCCCATTTGAAAGGACTATTGCCAAGAAATTTGACCTCTTTTCATAATATCGTTATCAATACCTGGATTTTCTTTATGTTTGATCTATTGTTTTTCGGTATTTTATGTACAGTGAATGGTAAATACTGAATTTTATCTAAATTTTCATATTTACCCATTCATCTAAAGATCATTTAAAAATACAAAAATAAATATGGATATCTACATTAATTTTTATTTTAAGTTAAGCAAATGTTTTGGAAAGGTAGTTTTCTTGCTACGCACTCATAGTAATGTCCGTTTTTGATTTTTCTAAATTTTCCAATAAAGTATTATCCTCAGAGTTATCGTTAATCCATTCAGCAATTTTTGGCCAAAGAGATTTTTGTGCTTTACTACTTATACACAAGCCAACATGCCCTCCTTGGTAGACCATTGTCATTTTTTTATCACTGGATATATGTTTGCCCAAAGACAATGTTGATTCAGGAGTTACCAAATCATCCTTTGCAGCAACAACCATAAGAACCGGACAGTGAATTTTTTTTAAATTTATGGAGTTACCTAAAACTTGTAACTGGTTTTTAATTAAAAGATTATTTTTGTATCCATCCTTTATGATTTTTCTAAAATATTCTCCTGGAATAGGAGGAGTGTTATGTAACCATCTTTCCATTGCAAAAAAATTCTCTAAGAATGATTTATCACTTAATTTTGACATCATTTTAAAATATTTGTCAAAATTTCGTGATGGATTTCGCATAAAAAATCCCATATCTAAAAACATAGGATCTAAATGTCCAAATTCATCCACCATCTTATCTACATCAATATCTTTAGCCCATATGGAAAGATGACTGGTATCTTTGGAAAAATCAACAGGTGTGGCCAATATTGTTAAATTTTGAATATTGTTGGGGAACAATGCAGTATACATCAAAGATAGAATCCCTCCCCAGCAATATCCAATCATAGAAATTGTTTGCTGGTTGGTTTTTTCTTTGATTTTGTGTATAGATTCATCCAGGCATCGGATATAGTCATCTACAGTCAAATAATCATCATGAATTCCAGAATATCCCCAATGCAAAACAAATACGTCAAATCCTTTAGATATTAGATTTTGTACCACACTTTTTTCTGGCATTAAATCCATGATATTGAATCGATTGATCTGAGCATATACTAGAATTACAGGAATTGAATTTGGATTATCATTTAGGTAATGAATTAGTTCGATTTTCTTCTTTGAGTAAATTATTTCAGAGGGAGTGGATAAAGGGTTTTTCTCAATTTCCTTTGCTGATGGAAAATTAAACAAAAGTTTTTTAGATCCATACACAATTTCATCAAATTCATTAATAGGAAGACCTAGAATCCTGCAGGTTTTTCTAAAATCAATCAATGAATCAATATAGCTTGAAAGAATTGATGAAAATCTTTTACTTTTTAATTCAATTTCATATGTTTTATCTAGATTGTAAAGCCAGGATTCATAAATGGATTTTAAATCTGTTATTCCTTTAGTTTCCATCATAGTTTTTTTAAAAGTTTCAATATGGAGATGATTATAATCGCTGGATAGTCTAAAAATATTAGAACATAGTTTTCCTTGGTCTACAATTGCGTTTAGTAAAGAATAATCATTCATGAAAAAACAAGTAAATAATTCTATTTACACAAATCCCGTATTGATTACGTAGGACATATTAACAAATTTAAAAAAAATTAATTTCTTAGTTGTTTTATAGAGGACATGTAGAGTACGTATTTATCGTAATTTTTAGAGAATCCATACTTTGTTTTTAAATTCCTTGGAGTTTATTTAGTTTATAATTTGACTATAACCAAAATTATGGACTATCCCTTATTGTCAATCAACGCTGGCATAATTGGTGCTGTTTTTATTTTCTTTTCAATAGCTTTATTGGCATCAGACTTTTCAATATTTAATTTAGAATCAAATGTTTGTACTTATGGGTTTCATTTAGAACCTTCAGAGTCACAAGTTGCAATTACCGTAGCTGTGGGAATAATTCTTGTACCTTTTGCTGTTTCTTCCTTATTGGTTCTTCTAAGAAACGATACTGCAAACTTTATCACATCTTTAGGTTTTGCTTTAATTGTGGCATCGGCAATAATGATTATTGCTTCACTTTCATGTATGATACCATATGACTTTTTTAGTGCAATGATGATTGTTCCAGCACTACTGACAATAGGAATTACTTCATTATTATTCAAACTTAAAAAAACAAATTTTAGGCTTTCAAGAAATAAATTGGCATCAAACTGATCAAAAATAAACAATATCTTTTATTTTAAAAAATTCCCTTCCCTGTGGGCAGAGCACTCCTTTACAAGTATCCCATTATGATCCTGAATTTGACAACCACAGGTGAAGTTTATGTACATCCTAGGAATATGTTCAAAATTTAATTCATAAGATAGATGTTATTAGATTACGTAGTTTTCCAAAAAATAATATAAGTTATGGGACTGTTGTAAGTTACTGATTTTATTGTGATCTGTTTTTAGTAGTAATTTGTGGTTCTGTAATCATGTTTAGTGAGTCTTATCTCTGGAGTATGAAAAATCATCTTAGTCCACTAAGCAAACTGAGAAATTATTACTCCCGATAGTTTTTCTCCATTATATTTTCTCAACATACAATGACAGAGATAAGATGTTTTAGAACCCTCGAAAAGTTTCAAAATATTACGAATGAATTCAGATTTTAGTTAATGGGGATTCAATTACCAAGTTAGATATGTATTTTTAAAAATATTTTTGATCTTCAAAAAAGTGCAGAAAAAGTCAAATTCGAATTGAAGGAAAATTTTTCCATCCAATCTTAGAGTTTAAGACCAAAAACGTTAGTTGTTTGGTGACAACTCTTTTGACTTTATTCTGTACCTATACTATGGTAAAAGTTCGTATTAAGTATACTCGTGTGTTAGGAAAAAATATTACAATTTAAATTCGTTCCAAAAATATTATATTAAAAAAATCGGGTCTAGAATCTAGATTCCGTTTTTAGGATAAAAATAGATGAAGACAAGCAAAAAAAATTAGCTTGTCGGATTCATTGCAGCCGCGCGATCTTTTAATTTTTGATCCACTAGAGCATCAACATATTCTCCTGGTTGTGCGTTGCATTCACCGATGTTTACAGAAAAACCATCAAGGGTTTCTGCAATACATCCATCATCAGTTACTGCTACAACCTTAACTAATTCAAAATTCTCTTCTGGTGCAGTGTAAAACATAAGGTATGCAAAAAGAAGACCGCCTGCCAGAGCCAAAATCCCACTAACAATAAAGGTGGAATTTTTTCCTGATTTTTTGCTTGATTGTGTATTTATTGCTGCCATATCTTTACTACCTCAAATTTAGATATATTCAGGATGTTTAGAATGCAATCATTTGCAATTGAATATTTTAGAGAATCAAAAAAGCAATTTTGAAATAATTTCAACAAATTGTCTCCTGATAGGATGCCTTTGCAGATTCTAGGGTAAAGTGACCATGTCTAGGAATAGAATAATTAAAAATCTTGAAATCTAATTTATCTGCATGACTGTTTTGATAAGAGATGCCTCAGAAGAAGACATACCTCAAATTTTGAAGCTTCTTTATGAGCTTGGTAGGCCAGAACCTGTTGATGAGAAAGAAATCAAAGTGTTCAAAAATAAAATCAATGATTATTTTTCAGATCCATCAAAATTAATAATCGTTGCAGAAAAGGAATCAAAAATTCTGGGCCTGGTAAGCGTTATTTTATTACAAAGACTCAATCATGCAAAGTTTGAGATGTACATCCCAGAACTAGTCGTTACCGAAGAACACAGGTATTATGGTATTGGTAAAAAGCTAATCACATATTGCATAGAGCTTGCCAAAAAGAAAAACTGTTACAGGATAAGGCTAGAATCAGGAAACCAGAGAACAGAATCACACCAATTCTACAAGAGCCTTGGATTTGAACAGTCATCTTTGTCATTTAACAAAAACTTGCTGTGATTCCAAGTATCCTCAATCCTTAAAACAAACTATCTGAAACGGTGGAACAACGAGATTGTGTTTATAAAAATAAGTTTGAAGGGCCCTCGAGGGGAATCGAACTCCTGTCCGAGGATCCACAATCCTCTATACTAACCACTGTACTACGAAGGCCACAAATATGGAAATTTCCTAAACCAGTAATAATCTTTGATTTTAATCAAATTGAAAATTAGCCTGTAGATTTATTATTAAGCAGTTCTTATTCTAGTCATGAGATTTTGGTGGATAGCCATGGGAATATCAGTTGCACTGACATATGCAGGTGCAAATTACCTTATGCCTTGGCATTAGGATTGTGGCAAAAATTTTAGATTTTCATAGCCGATCGCTTTAAATTTGTTGTAACAGGGAACCTTTCAACTTGAAGAAAGGCTTTATCACTAGCAGATTACGCTCAGGAAAAAAATCCCTAGAGAACTCTATTGAGAAAAAAATCCAGACCATAGAGGCCAAAAGATTCACCTGGGTAGATATGCAAAATCCAGACAGGGCAGATGTAGAGGAGCTTGCCAAGGAATATCACTTTAATGCATTAAACATTGAAGACTGCATGACCAAGTTTGAACTGCCAAAACTTGATAGGTATGATGACCATTTTTTCGTAATTCTGCATTTTCCACCAATTGCCCAAAAGGTTGCAATGGCAAAAAATAGCCAGCTATCAATATTTTTGGGAAAAGATTTTCTAGTTACTGTCCATCAGGGAGATCTCAAGCCTCTAGTTGATTTAGTGGATTTGTGTGTCACAGATTCTGACCTGCAAACAAAAGAAAGGCTTTTGGGAAGATCATCAGGATTATTGCTTCACGAGATAATAGACAAGCTGGTAGATGACCTGCTTCATACCTCAAGAAGAATATTTGCGAATCTTGATGAAATGGAAGAAGGTGTTTTTGATGAGACAAAGTCCGTTGCAAGAAGCATTGCTCTTCTTCGAAGAGAGATTAACAAATTGCGAAGGATTGCAAATCCATTAAAACGATTTGTTTTAGAAATTGCAAACAACGTCAAAAGATTTTCCGATGAAGGAGAGGATCTCGGGTTATTCTTTGATGACGTAATTGACCATATTGACAAGGTTATTGAAACTCTAGAAGAATCAAGAGAGACAATGGAGATTTACAAGGATACAGACTTTGTGTTAAGTACTGAAAAAACTAACAAAGTTCTGGCGGTTTTGACAATAATTTTCACGCTTGCAATTCCTGCCACCGTTATTGGGACTTTTTATGGAATGAATGTCCATTTACCGGGTGGAACAGACAGTAGTTGGGAAGTTTTAGGACCATACACTTCGTTTATCATCATAATTTTGGCATCTGCAATACCTGTGATCTTGATGTACACTTACTTTAGAAAACTTGGATGGATTAGCAATTAGGATGATAGTGTTTCATGCATGTTGACTCGAATCTTTGTTAGGGACAATTTCAGGTTATCAGGTAGTACTATCAACAAACCCCCATCAGGGCTAACATTGCCACATGTTCCACTGTAGCTTTGATGATTGATGGCATAACAGTCATCATGTGTATAAAACGAAAATGATTCATTTTTTAGATAATTGTCTAATTGATTTTTAGAATCTACAAAATATACATCAAAGCCCTTAGTATCATCGTTGATTGAGACTGAAAAATCATATGAAGTGGTTTGTTTTGCCGTGCAGATTGGAATAAACTGTACAAAGCCTTGCTTTGTTAGTTTTTGTTGTTCTGCTAAATCATATTTTTCATTTGGAATGTCCGGGAAAATTTGCACATAAGGATCATTGTTTAACTGTTTTCCCTGAGCAGAATCCAGATTACTCCTCACACTGTCTATGGCATAACGATATAGAATTGGCTTCCAGCTGGACTCACAATCACTGAATTCATGTTTTAGCTCAACAAATGATTTTTGATTTTGAAATTGTAACTGATTGTAGTTATGATCTGTCACCAAAGATGCCTCCACTGATGGGTCATAATTGAAGGTATCAGCCTTAGGGTCAGGGTTAGACCAAACATTGGTAATTTCAAATAAAATATTTCCCGGATAGCTTTTCCATTCGGGTTTTAGATGAACATACACAGAATATTTGTTAATATCTTGGTCATATGGGGAATCATAAATCAAATGTCCAAAAAGAGCATTTGATAAAATAGCTGCAAAAGCAATTCCTGCAGCAATAAAGTAGAATATAGTTTTCATAAATACATCTAGGACTAATTTTCAAGGAGATTATAAAATGTAGGATAACATACTGATTAAATCCTCCTCTCGGTTAGACAGAAATTTCCAAGAAGAAAAATAATTTTGCAAATGAGCTTAATTAAATATTAGAGACATGGAATTACATCATGGGAAAAATTAGGGTTAGAAGCGGTAGGGGCACCGGCACCGTCGAAGTAGATGACGGAGGCAAGAAATGGTCCGGTGATGAATATCGAAAAATTCAAGCCGAAAAGAAACAAAAGGCAGCAAATAGAACAATCCATACAGGACGTGGAACAGGCTCAAAGAAACTAGGAGACATTCCTGATCCAAAGGCAAGACCTTCAACTGAAGGCATGACTAGGGTAACAGGAAGAGGGACAGGTTCCAGAAAAAGTAAAAACAAAGGTTCTCAATAATTTTTTATTTTCTTTTTTTGAAATTAAAATTCAATTTAAAAAACCAAGTGGTCAATTATTTCCGAATTTTTTTGTTTTTCATTTTATTTTAGATAGTCTGGCCAATCCAATAACTCTATTCAAAGAGTGAAGAGAGATGGTTATCAGAAGATGTAGCTAAATGATTTTCAATCAGACTCTAATGATTCCTTCTTTGATTAAAAATTCCAACGCGCTAATCATCTCTTTTTCAGAAATCTGCCCCTCTACAAACCACTTCATAGTATTTTTTACCCAGTCAGGAATTAATTGGCCCTCCTTTGGTCTTGGTTTTTCTTCTGGGGGATCAGGTAAAATCTCTAAATTAGATTCTGTAACTAGGGTTTCAACTGCGGTTCCATTAATCACTTCTACCTGTACTGAAAATGGATATGATGAATTTTTCTCCAAATTTGGCATGGCAGAAATTGTATACATTCCATTTTGGTTCCACAGCGAATTAATTCTAAAGATTGAAGAATAATTTCCATCAGCACCAGGAGATATTTGGGTTACCGTTAATCGATTTGATCCATCAGGGGAGATGGCAGACAATGTAATTTCGGTTATTTCAGATGCTGCTTGTCCTGATATGAGAATATGTTCTGACCCCTCAGAGGCCTCTACAGTAAGAGACATTCCTTGAATTTCTGCAAAAACTTGTTGTGCTCCTAAAGCAAATGGAATTAAAAATAACAAAAATAAAACTTTCATATCTCTTTTCTCTCCAGAAATTAATAATTAAGATGTTACCTTTTAAATTTTATTACTCTTGAAATCTAGGTCTTATAGGTTCACAACTTTCTTGGGTTGATGACCTTTTTTTCTGAAAATTATCAATTGTTATAGTTTATCATCAACTACAATTTTTGTTTATTGAAGTTTTTGTAAATTATATCCGAATATCAGGATTTTCAGTTTTCAGTTTTTCCCAATCAGCAAGGAAATTTTTAAGGCCAATGTCAGTAAGGGGATGCTTTAGCATTTTATCTAAAACTGCAGGTGGTAACGTTACAACGTCAGCACCAATTTTTGCAGCTTCTACAACATGTAAGGGATGTCTTATGCTAGCTACCAAGATTTGGGTGCTAAAGTTATAATTTGAAAAAATTGTCTTAATGTCTTTAATCAAATTCATTCCATCATGTCCAATGTCATCCAGTCTGCCGATAAATGGGCTAACATATTTTGCTCCAGCCTTTGCAGCAAGAACTGCTTGGTTAGATGAGAAGATCAATGTAACGTTTACCGGAATTCCTTCTGCTGTAAGTGCTTTGCAGGCCCTTAATCCATCTGGAGTCATTGGAACTTTGACTACAACATTTTCTCCATAGTCACGTAATTTTCTTCCTTCCTCAACCATTCCAGAGTATTCGGTGCTTAAAACCTCTAGACTGACATCTCCTTTGATTATTTTTGTAATCTCTGCCATGCCATCTTTGGGATTACCTCCTTCTTTTGACATCAAAGATGGGTTTGTTGTGATTCCATCAAGCAATCCCATGTCATTGAATTTTCTAATTGATTCAAGATTTGCAGTATCTAGAAATATTTTCATAGTGTTTTACTCCTTATCTCCTTGACTTTTTTTACCATATTAAAAGATGTTATTCCATGTTTTTCTAAAAGTAGTGAGATTTCATCATCTCTTGCAGATTCCCCAAACATATC